>DATAXG010000033.1:0-8416 GCA_036273055.1 Acidimicrobiales bacterium
ATCGCCCGTGCCGTCGAGGAGTGGCGCGACCTCGACCGCCGCCTGGTCGACGCGCAGGAGGCGCGCCGCATTCTCGACCGCCTCTACGGCTACGAGGTGTCACCCGTCCTGTGGCGCAAGGTCATGCCGCGGCTGTCGGCCGGGCGGGTGCAGAGCGTGGCCACCCGGATGGTGGTCGAGCGCGAGCGAGCCCGCATGCGGTTCCGCTCCGCCACGTGGTGGGGCGTCGACGGCACCTTCACCAATCCGGCGACATCAGGCTTCGGCGCCGCGCTGATCGGCCTCGGTGGGGCCGCCATCGCCACCGGCAAGGACTTCGACGAGAACGGAGAGCGGACCGGCAAGAGCGAGGTCCGCGTGCTCGGCGAGGAGGAAGCGACGTCGGTCGCGACGGCTCTGGTCGGCCGCTCCTTCACGGTGAGCAACGTCACCGAGCGGCCTTTCCGCCGTTCGCCGGCGGCCCCGTTCATGACGTCGACGCTGCAGCAGGAGGCCGGCCGCAAGCTGCGCTTCAGTGCGCAGCGGGCCATGCAGGTGGCCCAGCGACTCTACGAGCAGGGCTTCATCACCTACATGCGCACCGACTCGACGACGCTGTCGGACCAGGCGCTCACAGCGGCCCGCAGCCAGGCTCGCGAGATGTACGGCGACGCCTACGTGCCCGACGCGCCCCGCCGCTACGAGCGCAAGGTCAAGAACGCCCAGGAAGCCCACGAGGCCATCCGTCCCTCCGGCGAGACGTTCCGCACGCCCGAGCAGGCGGGCCGCGACCTGTCGGGGGACGAGCTCCGCCTGTACGAGTTGATCTGGAAGCGCACGGTGGCCTCCCAGATGAACGACGCCACGGGAACGAGCGCGCAGATCCGCCTGACCGCTGAGGTGCCCGCGGGGCTGGCCCAGGGCCAGGATGCGGAGTTCTCCGCCAGCGGTCGCGTCATCGCCTTCCCCGGATTCCTCCGCGCCTACGTCGAGGGCGAGGACGACCCCGACGCCGAGCTGGCCGACCGCGAGGTCGTGCTTCCGGCGCTGGTCGTGGGCGACGTCGTGGAAGGCAGCGCGTTCGAGCCCGGTTCGCACACCACCCAGCCGCCCGCCCGCTACACCGAGGCCTCGCTCGTCAAGGCCATGGAGGAGCTCGGTGTGGGGCGCCCGTCCACCTACGCCAGCGTCATCGCCACCATCCTCGACCGCGGCTACGTCTGGAAGAAGGGGACGGCGCTCGTCCCGAGCTTCACCGCCTTCGCCGTCGTCGGACTGTTGGAGCGGTACTTCGGCGACCTCGTCGACTACGGCTTCACCGCATCGATGGAGGACGACCTCGACGAGATCGCCGCCGGCCGCGAAGAAGCCCTGCCCTGGCTGACGCGCTTCTACTTCGGCACCGCGGTCCCGGGGGCGGCGGTCAACGGGCACGGCGACGAGGTCGAGGCAGTGGGGCTCAAGGCCTCGGTGGCGACGCACCTGAGCGCCATCGATGCCCGCGAGATCAACTCCATCCCGCTCGGCAACGGGAGCGACGGCGAGCCGATCGTGGCGCGGGTCGGCCGCTACGGCCCGTACCTCCAGCACGGCGAGGACAGGGCGTCCATCCCCGACGACATGGCCCCCGACGAGCTCACCATCGAGCGGGCCGAGGAGATCCTGGCAGCGCCGTCCAACGACCGCGTGCTCGGCACACACCCCGAGAGCGGCCTCGACATTCAGGTCAAGGCCGGGCGCTTCGGGCCCTACGTGCAAGTGGGTGAGGTCGTCGAGGGCGGCGACAAGCCGCGCACCGCCTCGCTGTTCTCCTCCATGGAGCCGGCCACGCTGACACTGGAGCAGGCGCTGCAGCTGCTGCAGATCCCCCGCGTCGTCGGGACGGACCCCGAGACCGGCGAGGACGTGGTGGCCCACAACGGCCGCTTCGGCCCGTATCTCAAGCGCGGGGCCGACACGCGCAGCCTCGGGAGCGAAGAGCAGCTGCTCACCGTGACGCTCCCCGAGTCGCAGGCGCTCTTCGCACAGCCCAAGCAGCGCCGGGGGCGGGCGGCGGCCGCGCCATTGCGCGAACTGGGCACGGATCCGACCACCAACCTGCCCGTCGTGGTGAAGGACGGCCGCTTCGGCCCCTACGTGACCGACGGCACCACCAACGCAAGCCTGCGCAAGGGCGACGCCGTGGAGTCCATCGACATCGAGCGCGCGTCCGAGCTCCTGGGCGAGCGCCGCGCTGCCGGCCCCTCGACCCGCAAGAAGAAGGCGGCCAAGAAGGCAGCGCCGGCGAAGAAGAAGGCGGCGGCCAAGAAGGCCACGTCCAAGAAGACGGCAGCCAAGAAGACGGCGGCGAAGAAGGCCGCCGGCACCAAGAAGGCTGCACCGACCGAACCGTTCTGAGATGCCGGCCCGGGGTCGCCTGATCGCGCTCGAGGGCATTGACGGCTGTGGCAAGTCCACCCAGGCCGGCGCGCTGGCTGACGCGCTGGGTGTCAGGCTGACGTTCGAGCCCGGCGCCACGCCGGTCGGGGCCAGGTTGCGTGAGCTGCTGCTGGCGCCCGATGCGCCCCCGCCGGTGCCCCGCGCCGAGGCCTTGCTGATGGCGGCCGACCGGGCTGAACACGTCGCCCGCGTCCTGGAGCCCGCCCTGGCCGCGGGCCGATGGGTGGTCAGCGACCGCTACGCCGCCTCGACGATCGCCTATCAGGGGTACGGGCAGGGCCTCGACCCGGCGGCGCTGGCGGAGCTGGTGGGGTGGGCGACGGGCGGCCTGGCCGCCGACCTGTCGGTCCTGGTCGACGTCGGCGTGGAGGTGGCGGGAGAACGTCTGGCCGCAGGTGGGAAAGGCCGGGGAGACCGGCTGGAGCGCTTGGGGCCCGACTTCGCCCGGCGAGTGCGCGAGGGGTTCTTGGCCCAGGCGGCGGAGGACCCGAACCACTGGATCGTCGTTGACGGCACGCTGGAGGTCCCGGCGCTGACGGCGCATATCGTGGCCTCCGTGCGCGATCGGCTGGGTGCCGCGCCCTCCGGGCGCCCGTGAACGGGGAGCCTCCCGTTCCCGAGCTCTTCGCGGGCGTGGACTCGCAGGACGTTGCGGTGGCGGCGTTGCGCGCTGCGGCGGCCAACCCCGTCCACGCCTACCTCTTCCGGGGCCCGCCCGGGAACGGCGGCCTGGCCGCGGCGCACGGGTTCGCCGCCGCGCTCCTCTGCCCCGAGGGCGGGTGTGGCGAGTGCGCCACCTGCCGGGCGGCACTGGCAGGGACCGATCCGGATCTGCACATCGTCCGCCGGAGCGGCGCCTCGGTCTCCATCGGCGACCTGCGCCAAGTCGTTGCACTGGCCCAGCGGCGCCCACTTCACGCCGCCCGCCAGGTGATCGTCGTGCTCGACGTGCATCTCGCCGCGCCGCGCGCGCCGGCGATCCTGAAGACCTTGGAGGAGCCTCCGGGCGACACCGTCTTCGTGCTCCTGGCGGACTCGATCATTCCGGAGCTGGCCACGGTGGCGAGCCGCTGCGTGGAGATCCCGTTCCCGCCGGTCCCGCGGGACGAACTGGTGCGGTGGCTGACCGACTCGGGCGTGCCGGACGACATGGCGGCAGTGGTAGCGGACAGCGCCGGGGGGAACCCCGAACGGGCCCGGGTCATGGTCGATGACCCCGACGTGGCCGCCCGCGTGGCGCTGTGGACGTCGGTGCCGGACGAGCTGACGGCGTCAGGCATGACGGCCGCCGGGTTGACCCGCCGCGTCCTGGAATCGGCCGACCGGGCCGTCGAGCCCCTCCGGGCCGCTCACGCCCGGGAGATCGAGTCGCTGACCGCGGCGGCGAAGGAGATGGGCGAGCGCGGGCTTCCGGGACGCAAGGAGATCGCGGACCAGCATCAGCGGGAGGAGCGGCGCTTCCGCACCGACGCCCTGCGGGCGGGCCTGGGCGTCCTGGCGCGGGCGTATCGAGGGCGCGTGGTCCGGGCGGCGCGCCACGACATCGCCGTGGGCGATCAGGATGTGCGGAGTGCCGCCGAGGCGGTGGGGCTCATCACCGAGACAGCGGAGGCGCTACCCCGGAATCCGAACGAGACGCTCTTGGTGCAGTCGCTCTTCGTGCGCCTGGCCGCGCTGGCGGCGTAGTCGGTCCGCACCGAGCACGGTCAGCAACGCCTGTCTGACTCGGCGTCAGCTGTGCGTGCCGGGCGCGCGGGGTTAGAGTCTCGCCGAATCTCCCGAGAGCGGCACGGAGGGGATCGACACCGATGAAGACACCAGGGGAGCTCTTCGACCTCACCGGGAAGGTCGCGCTCGTCACGGGCGGCAGCCGTGGCATCGGGCGCGGGGTGGCCGAAGGCCTGGCTGCAGCGGGGGCCGACATCGTTGTGGCCAGCCGCAAGCTCGAGGCCTGCGAACGAGCCGCCGACGAGATCGCGTCGGCCACGGGCCGGCGGACCTTCCCCGTGGCCTGCCATGTCGGTCGATGGGAGGACTGCGACCGGCTGGTTGACACGGTCTACACCGAATTCGGGCGCTGCGATGTGCTGGTGAACAACGCCGGCATGTCGCCGGCCTACGACAGCCTCTTATCCGTGACCGAGGATCTCTACGACAAGGTCCATGCGATCAACGCCAGGGGACCCTTCCGCCTCGGCGTGCTCTTCGGGGAGCGGATGGCCGGGGGGGACGGAGGGTCGATCATCAACATCTCGTCCGTCGGATCCCTGCGACCGACTGCCATCGATCTGCCATATGGCATGGCCAAGGCCGCGCTGAACGCATTGACGCTCGGCCTGGCCGGAGAATGGGCCCCAAAAGTGCGCGCAAACCTCGTGCTGCCCAGCGCGACGGAGACGGACATGAACCGGTCCTGGCCCGCCGAGACCAAGGCCCGGATCGCCGACTCGAATCCGATGAAGCGGCTCGGGCAGCCGGAGGACGTGGCGGCCGTCTGCGTGTTCCTCGCCAGCGATGCCGCCGGCTACGTCAACGGAGCGCAGGTGTCGGTCGACGGCGGGCTGTACCGCGCGCTCTAGATATCGCCCGGATGCCCCCCCGGGGGGTCAGGGAGTCGCGAGGTAGCGGTCGATCATCCGGTGCATGTGCAGGACGTTGCGCTCCTGGCGGCGGTTCAGTCGCAGGGGAGGTCCGCCCCGGCTCTTCATCCCGATCTGCACGTGGGCCATGTTGGCGTAGTCCTGGTTGGTGATCTCGCCCCAGTCCCGCTCGCTCCAGTCGGGGAAGAAGCGGCGCGTGGCGCGCTTCGGCGGCTCGCCGTCCTGGGGCCACTGGAGGAACCAGGTGTCCTTGATGCAGCTGTCCGGGTCGGATCCGTTGGGGCGGACCCGGAAGATGATCGCGATACCCGGATAGATCGGACCCACCATGTTGGGGAAGAAGAAGACGTCGTCCGCGCTCGTCAGCTGGTCGTCCGCGAACCCATCCACTTCGACGCCGCGCGCGGCCAGGAGCGCGCGCCGTCCCTTCTGGTAGTGGCGCAGCATCGTCTCGCCGTCGAGTGCCGAGGCACGGATGTCCGCCACGAGCGCGGCCTCGTCCCGGTAGAAGAGGCCGCCGAGGCCGCGGATGAATGCCTCGAGGATCTCCCCTTCGTCGTACTCGCCCTCGGACAGGCCGAGACGGGGGCTGGGTCGCAGTTGCCGACGCGCATTCGGCAGCCGCCCGTAGTGGGCGTGGATGCCCAGCGGCTCGTACTCGATGCTGACATCATCGGTCCACGGAAGGAGTTGCGGGTGCGTGCCCTGCACGTGGTAGCCCTCGTTGAAGGCGTCGACGGCAACCTTCCAGTTGGCCGGCAGGACCGTCGACAGGTAAGTGCGGAGGTGGAGCCGGTCGAGGTGATACGGCGCCAGCAGTGCGGGCAGGGGGTCGAGGAAATCGAACAGCGGCGGAGCGGTGGGGTCGAGGGTGACCCAGACGAAGCCACCCCACCGGTCCATCCGCACCTCCGGCAGGCCGATACCGTCGGGGATGGGATCGAACTCGTCTGCGTCGACGACCTCCACGAGCTTGCCGTCGAGGTCATAGCGCCAGGCGTGGTAGCGACACGTGATGCAGCCGTCGGGGAGCGCGCCGGTTCCCTCGGCGAGGCGCGTCCCCCGGTGCAGACAGGTGTTGTGGAAGGCCCTGATGACGTCCGGAGCAGACCGGACGACCAGGATCGACTGGTCCCCGATCAGGTATTCGCAGAACTCACCGACTTCGGCGATCTCCTCTTCCCGGCAGGCGACCTGCCAGACGCGGGACCACAGCCGGTCGAACTCGAGCGCAGCGAACTCGGGGCTCGTGTAGCGGGCACGCGGCACAGTGTCGTCTGCGCCGATCAACACGCTCTCGAGCTCCATTCGCCGTCCTCCTCCATCACCCAGCTCGCCCCGAGTCTCCCCGAGCTCCACGGCGTCATGTTACGGCGCTACCACCTCGTGACGCTCTGCTGGCTTCACATAGGGTGTCGACGCCATGCCAGCAGATTTTCCGCAGTGAGAGGAGGGTGACCGTGTCCACCGATGCCGACGGCGCACCGGCGCCCTTCGCGCCGCCCCTCGCCGAGGTCCCCCTCCCCGCGGCCGACGTCGCTGCTCTGCTGCAGCGCAACGTCGAGCTCTACGGTGATCTTCCCGCACTCCGCTTCGGCGACACGATCTGGTCGCACAGGGAACTCTTCGCCGAGGCGGAACGCTTTGCCGCTCTGTATCGGACCCGGCTGGACCCGAGGCGTCCGCCGCACATCGGTGTGCTTCTCGACAACACCCCTGACTACGTCTTCGCTCTCTGCGGCGCCGGCCTCTCGGGGGTCGCGGTCGCCGGCCTCAACTACACGCGCATGGGCGAACACCTCGCCCGCGACATGTCGCACACCGACCTGCAGCTCGTCATCACGGAACCTCGTCACCAGGTCCAGCTCGCCGACGCGCTGGGTTTTGCCGAAGTGCCGGGTGGGGTTCTCGTTTCGGAGCGGTTTGCCGACGGCGAGGACCCCGAACTGCGCGGGGATCCCCTCGGCGCCGCGCTCGACGCGGCCTGGGTTGGGTCATCTTCCGCGACGGCTGGACCTCTGGGCTCAGGCGACCACGACGTCGACGCGCTGTGGGCGTTGCTGTTCACCTCGGGGACCTCCGATGCGCCGAAGGCGGTACGGTGCACGCAGCGGCGCCTGCTGACCACCGGGAGCCGGATGTCCATGATGCTCGAGCTCGGCCCGGAGGACGTCGGCTACGCTGCGATGCCCCTGTTCCACACGAACTCGTTGATGGCCGGCCTCGCGGCAGCGCTGGTAGGCGGGGCGTCCCTCTCCTTGGCGCGTCGGTTCAGCGCGTCGGGGTTCCTCCCCGACGTACGGCGCTACGGCGTGACATGGTTCAACTACACCGGCAAGTTGTTGACCTATCTCCTGGCTACGCCGGCTCGTCCCGACGATGCCGACAACACGGTGCGCGTGGCCTTCGGGAACGAGGGGTCGCCGCAGGTGGTGGAGGCGACGGCCGAACGCTTCGGGATGCGGATCATCGACGTCTTCGGATCGACAGAGGGCGCCATCGCACTGGACCGCACGGGCAACCGACCGAGCGGATCGATCGGGCGGCTTCGCCAAGGGATCATCGTCGTCAACGAAGAAGGCCAAGAAGCACCACGCGCGCTGTTCGACTCGGAGGGCCGCCTGGTGAACGCCGACCGTTGCGTCGGGGAGATCGTCAACACCCTCGGTATCGGCCCCTTCGAGGGGTACTACCGCAACGACGAGGCCATGAGCAAGACCACACGCGAGGGGTGGTACTGGAGCGGAGATCTCGGCTACGTCGACGACGACGGTTGGGTGTTCTTCGCGGGTCGCACCTCAGACTGGCTCCGCGTGGATGGCGAGAACTTCCCGGCCGCGCCGGTCGAGACGGTCCTCAGCAGGCACCCCAACGTCCTGCTGGCATCGGTCTACGGCGTGCCCGATGCGGACTCGGGGGATCAGGTCATGGTTGCCCTGGTTCTTCGGGACGGTACCGATTTCGACCCGGGGGACTTCGCGGGCTGGGTCGACGCCCAGGGCGACCTCGGTCCCAAGTGGCAGCCTCGTTTCGTCCGGCTCTGCGCCGGTCTCCCGAGCACGCCGACCAACAAGACCCTGACCCGCATCCTCGTCCATGAGAAGTTCCGTTCCGACCGGGTCCACGGTGACCTCGTGTTCCGGCGGCTGCGTGGGGACGCCGGCTTCCGACCCTTCACCAGGAAGGACGAGGAGGACCTGCGAGCAGCTTTCGAGGCCAACGGACGCGCCACGGCCTGGGAGCTGTAGTTGCGGTGGCATGCCATGATGTACTCACCTGGATGACACGAGTCTCCGTGGCGAAACGGTCTCCCGGATCGTCGGAGGAGTGAAGTTCCAGCGTGCCTGGGTAGCTCAGTCGGTAGAGCAGCGCACTCGTAATGCGCAGGTCAGGAGTTC
>DATAXG010000034.1:0-16430 GCA_036273055.1 Acidimicrobiales bacterium
GTCGACGAGCTCGGCCGCGGCGCCGCGCTCCTCGGCCAGAGCGAGGCCATCGCAGGGACGGTCCGCCAGGACCGTGGTCACCGGCAGCCCGGCGTCGAACATGGCCCGCAGGATCGTCCCGGAACCCGAGACAAGGACTGCCAGGCGCACGTCGTTCAATCTAGCGAGTGGCAACCCCACACGGCACCGGAGTGCCCTGGCGCGGCTCCTAACCGTTGAGGTAGCCGACCAGCGCTGCTTCGTCTTTCTCCACCTCGGCCAACTGCCTGCGAAACGCCGTTGCGCTGCCACGTGATCCCCTCTGCAGGGAGGCCACGCACTGCGCCGCCGCCTGGGACGAGGCACCGATCATGCTCGTCCATGCACGTTGGGCGGACGCCATCGGGATCGGCGGTGCCGCCGCTCCCGCCTCCGCGGCGTCCGTCCGCCACCGGCGACAGTCCTTCAGGGTCGTCTTGACCTTTGCCGTGGTGACGTGCACTTGCGCCCGCTTCCCGTCATCGACCACGACCAGCACGTCGTCGGCGAGGATGCCGATGTCGTGCTCGTAGTTCTGCTTCCACTGGCCGAGGGTCAGACTGGTCGACGCGGTGGCGGCCGGTGCGGCGCTCACGGTGGCCCCGCTCGAACCTGAACTCGTCGCGGCCGCGCCTGACGCACGGGCAACGGCCAGCGGGACCAGTGCGAACATCAAGCCCATGGAGACCAGGCCGAGATGCCGATGGTGCTTCACCCGACCCGGGTGCTGATCGGTCTTCAAACGGGCTCGACGTGCTTCGCCACCGCAACGACCGCCGATGCCGGCAACCCGAACCCGGCCACGGTGACCGAGGCCACGGCCGTCAGGTACTTCGGGACGCCTGTCGTGGGAAAGGCCCAGCTCACATCCGTCTGCCCCGAGGTGGTCAGCAGGAACGCCCTGACCCCCTTCTTGAGGGTGACCCTCTTCGAGCTCGAGAACTGCGGGACACGTGCCGTCGGGCCTGGTGCCACGGCAGAGTTGAGCTTGACCTCGACGATGATGGCCGGCGGACCCTTCGTGGTGATCGAGACGTCCTTCGCCACCCCGGCGGCCGAGTACACCGTCTCCTCGATGGCATAACTCTTTGGCAACGGTGCGACGTCACGACGAAGAGGAACTATTCCTCTTGGAAGCTGCGTGGCGTGCGGAAGTTGGCACCACCACCCGTCGGCCTTCGAGCTGGCTCCCTTCTGCTGCGCGTAGAGGGGGGCTTCCAGTGAAGGGTCCGAAGCCATCGGGGCGCAACCGACAGCCTGGAGCGTGCCTGAACTCGCAGACGAGGCGCCCGCGGCCGGCGGTCCTAGCGACATGGCCAGGACCGCCACCGCGGCAGCGAGTCCGAATCCAGCGGCGTGTACCTGCCGCGCCGGGAAATCGTCCCCACTGGCCTCCTTCTTGGTGAGGATCCGTATCACGAACCCTCGAGGTTGGCTGCCATGCCGACGATCGGCTTGTTGAGGGTCGACCCTCCGGTCGAGCCTTCGAAGCCGGCGTCGCCGTAGTTGAAGATGCCACCGTCGGAGGCCACCAGCCAGTAGCCCTTGCCGTCTGAAGAGGACGCCATGCCGACGATCGGCTTGTTGAGGGTCGTCCCTCCGGTCGAGCCGTAGAAGCCGGCGTCGCCGTAGGCGAAGATGCCGCCGTCGGAGGCCACCAACCAGTAGCCCTTGCCGTCGTGCGTCGCCGCCATGCCGACGATCGGCTTGTTGAGCGTCGTCCCACCGGTCGAGCCGTAGAAGCCGGCGTCGCCGTAGTTGAAGATGCCGCCGTCGGAGGCCACCAGCCAGTAACCCTTGCCGTCCGAAGTTGACGCCATACCGACGATTGGCTTGTTGAGGGTCGTCCCTCCGGTCGACCCGTAGAACCCGGCGCCGCCGTAGTTGAAGATGCCGCCGTCGGAACCCACGAACCAGTAACCCGACGAGGTGTTGGACGGCGGCGTCGGCGAGACGGGCGTCACGGCCGAAGAAGGTGCCGAGGCGGGACCGCTCCCTTGGGAGTTGGCCGCCGTCACCGTGAAGGTGTAGGCGGTGCCGTTGCTCAGTCCGGTCACCGTGCAGCTCGTGGCGCCGGTCGTCGTACAGTGGACGCTCCCCGGTGTGCCGGTCACCGTGTAGCCGGTGATCGTGGCGCCGCCGCTATTGGCTGGTGCCGTCCAGCTCACCGTGGCCTGGCCGGTGCCGGCGACGGCCGTCACCCCGGTAGGTGCGCCTGGCACCGTCAGGTAGGTGAAGTGGTCACCAGTCCCCGAGGCCGACGTGCCGCCCGGCGTGGTGACCGTGACGTCGACCGTCCCGGTCCCCGCCGGTGAGGTCGCCGAGAGAGAGGTGGCGCCGTTCACCGTGAAGGTGGTCGCGGCCGTGCCGCCGAACGTGACCGTCATCGCCCCGGTGAAGTTGGTGCCGGTGATGGTCACACCCGTCCCGCCGGCGGCGGGTCCCGACGTCGGGCTGACGGCGGTGACCGTCGGTGCCGCGATATAGACGAAGTCATCGGCGCCCGAGGTGGCCGACGTGCCGCCCGGTGTGGTGACCGTGACGTTGACTGTCCCGGTCCCTGCCGGCGCCGTGGCCGAGATGGACGTAGCGCCGTTCACCGTGAAGGTGGTCGCCGCCGTGCCGCCGAACATGACTGCCGTCGACCCGGTGAGGTTGGTGCCGGTGATGGTTACACCCGTCCCGCCGCTGGCCGGACCCGACGACGGGCTGACGGCCGTGACCGTCGGCGCCGCAAAGTAGGTGAAGTCATCGGCGGCCGAGGTCGCCGATGTGCCGCCCGGTGTGGTAATCGTGACGTTGACTGTCCCGGTCCCTGCCGGCGCCGTGGCCGAGATGGACGTGGCGCCGTTCACCGTGAAGGTGGTCGCCGCCGTGCCGCCGAACATGACTGCCGTCGACCCGGTGAGGTTGGTGCCGGTGATGGTTACACCCGTGCCCCCGGCGTTCGGACCCGACGACGGGCTGACGGCCGTGACGGTCGGCAACCCGAAGTAGGAGAAGTGATCAGCGCTCCCCGTCACCGACGTGCCGCCCGCTGTGGTGACCGTGACGTCGACCGTTCCGGTGCCCGCCGGCGACGTGGCCGAGATGGACGTGGCGCCGTTCACCGCGAAGGTGGTCGCGGTCGTGCCGCCGAACATGACTGCCGTCGCCCCGGTGAGGTTCGTTCCCGTGATGTTCACGCTCGTGCCGCCACCGGCCGGACCCGAAATCGGGCTGACGGCGGTGACCGTCGGTGCCGCCACATAGGTGAAGTGGTCGGCGGCCGACGTGGCCGAGGTGCCGCCCGGCGCGGTGACCGTGACGTCAATCAGCCCTGTCCCCGCCGGCGACGTGGCCGTGACGGACGAGTCGCTGTGCACCGTCACGCCGGTCGCGGCCGTGCCGCCGAACATGACCGCCGTCGCCCCGGTGAGCCCGGTGCCAGTGATGCTCACGCTCGTGCCGCCGCCGGCCGGACCCGAAATCGGGCTGACGGCCGTGACCGTCGGCGCCGCCACATACGTGAAGGCGTCGGAGGGCGAAACCACGGAGGTTCCACTCGGGGTCGTCACGGTGATGTCTGCCGGGCCTGCCGTACCGGCAGGTGCCGTTGCTGTGATCTCCGACGCCGAGACGACGTTGAACGAGGTCGCCGAGCTCGCGCCAAATTTGACGCTTGTCGCACCGGTAAAATTGGGCACTGACGACGTGATGGTCACAACCGTCCCGCCCGCCACCGGCCCGGCGCTCGGGCTGACGCCCGTCACGACGGGGAGGGCTGTCGGGGCGCCGGTCAGCTCGTCGAGATTCGCGCTCGAGGTCGCACCGTCGGTGAAGTAGAGGTTCCCGGTGCCATCGGAGAGGACCGACGTCGGGCCGCTCAGCGTCGCCAGAAGGTTGGTCGAACCGCCGGCAATCGTGTAGATGCTGCCCGCAGCCGTGGCACCCAGGCCATAGGCACAGGCGGAGGCGCAGTTGCTCTCAGCGAGCACTTGGAGCGCCGGGCTGGTGCCGAAGCTCGAGCCGCTCTGGACAGCCAAGACGACGTTGCCGGCCGGGTCGACGGTCATTTCGCTGGTGCCCGCCACGTTGGCGTTGACACCCGAGGTTCCATCGGGAGTGGCCGTGGTGCCACCGTTGCCCGCGAGCTTGTACACGTTGCCCGCCGTGACACTCATCCCGTCAAGGCTGCCCGACTGCGCCGGAAGGACCCAGGCACAGCCACCGCCGTTCGAGCCGCCCTCGTTGTCGCTGAAGTAGACGTTGTCGGAGCTATCGATGAACGGTGCCGCACTCTGGAAGAAGAGGGAGTCTGCCGCCGCGTGTGCAGCACCAACAGAGCAATCGGTACCGCCCTGCGCGGTGCCGGCGATCACGGTGGACGACTGGTGCGGAATGGTCTTGCCATACAGGCTCAGACTGCCACTGCTCTGTTCGTTGACGAAGGCGACGCCGTCTCCGTTCCCCACCACGAGGTTGCCGTTCGGGTCAACGGACATGCCGTTGGCCACGGCAGCCACATCACCCATGTTGATCGCCGTCGCGGGCGCGCCCGAGAGCCCGACGTCCGCAACGGTGTAGAGGTCACCCGCGGTCATCGAGACCCCGTAGAAGGTGCCGGTCGTCTTGGCCACGACTTGCACGGCGGAGCTGCCCAACAACTCGCCGGCGATCAGGAGGTTTCCATTCGGGTCGAACGCCACCGAGGTCGGCTGGATCGGATTGGCCGTGGCCACCGCGGTAGTAGAGTTCCCGAACTGATTGTTCCCTGGCTGCCCGATCAGCCCAGCCGTTCCCGTGCCGGCAACGACGTACGCATCGCCGGTGGTGAGGCTTCCGAAGGCGGGGGACGGAGCCGGAGCCGTCTGAATGTTGTACTCGTTGCTCTCGTTTGCCCCGGCAATCAGGTACACGAAGACGGAGCCCGCTTTGGTCTGTGCGACCGCGACGTCACCATTGGACGCGCGGGCCACGTAGGTGGGACTGATCTGGGCCGACCCAGCAGGCGCCGGGATACCAAGGGAGGGTGCGGTCGAGCCGGCGTGACCGGTGATGGTCGTCACCGAAGGTCCGGACGCCCCCGCGGGGGTCGTGCCCAAACCAGGGACGAACACCACGCCCAGCGTGGCAGCCGCGCTGGCTACGCAGGCTGTCCACCCACGCCACCGCGCGCCGCGGGCTCGGTGGTGCTTCGCCGGCGCGCTGGTTGCAACTTCGTCGGTTCGGATCACACTTTCCTCCTGATGGGTCTGATTCATCGATCGTTTCGAACTGGACACTGCGAAGAGTGGGCTGGCGGTACGGTCCGGGTGCGGTGGCGGTTCTTGGCGGAAACCACCCCGGGCATTGCGCTGTGGCATTCGATGGCGCCTTTCTGGCTTTCGATTGTCGGCACGTGAGATCACATCCACGCTGGTAAGAGACGACTGATTGCTTCGGCCGCGAAGACGGTGCACGCGACGATGGGTGCGGTACTCAACAGGTAGGCGGAGCGGACGGTGCAGCGGCGATAGAGGAAGAGCGCACCCACGGCAGCGACGGCCAACGCCAGCAGGCTCAACAACAGCTCGCCCCATGCGCCCGAATCACCCGTGCTGCCCTGTTGACCGGGGCTCCGGGCTTCCTGCCGTGTCGGCTCATACGGCTTGCCGCGCAATACCGCAGTCACCTCGATCGCCGCGCTGCTGTTCCAAGGAGTGGCGGAGGCGGACGTCACAAGGGTCAGGCGGTTGTCGGAGGTGCGCCGGTAGAGCGATTTGAGTGAGACGGTGGGCGTCGAACCGGTTGCCGCAGAGGGCGACCCGAGCGTCACCCTCGCCACGCGGCGGACGACATAGATCGACTGACCCTCGATGGTGGCCGTCAGGACCTGGTCGCCGGGCTTGAGTTGGTCGAGCCGTCCGAAGACACCCCCGTACCCGGCGTTGCGACCGACCACTGCGGCATTGCCCGGTAAGCCGAGGCCAGCGGTACCAGGAACGTGTCCCGGACCAGACACGGTCTGGCTGGACCCGACGCCTTCCACGACCGCCTGGTTGATGCCGAGCGCCGGAATCGCGAGCACGCCGACCGGTTCACCCGGCGCCGGCGGGTGGGTGGGGAGATTGACGTGGTCCAACGCCTTGGCCTCGACGGCCGCCGTGGCGATGGCGGAACGCTCAGTGGTCATCAGAGCCCGCTGGTCCCGCGCGTGCACGAGCGACCCGATCCCGTAGACCACCGCGCCGACCGCGACGAGGAAGACGGCGACCACGACGAGCGCGCCGACAATCAGCGCCCGGAGGCTCGGAAGCCTGCGCCTGGGCCGTTCCTGAGGGCCATCATCGTCCGCTGTCGAGGCAGTGACGGCGAGTGGCTCGGCGGTGCCGCGGGTGCTCTGCTTGCGAGCCGGCGGGGCATGCGTCACGGTCATGTCTCGCCTCCGACGTCACCCTGCTGCGGCGCCGGATCAGGGGACTGCGCAACGGACGGATGCGCGCCAGAACGCAACCCGCCGAGGACCTCGGTCAACGAGCGACCAGAAGCCAAGAGGACGAGGCCAGGCAACAGGAGGGCCAGCACCAACACCCCGAGGAGTGGGAACAACCAACTGGCGGGCGTGACGGCCTCGAACGCGGCCAGGCTGAGGGGGGCGGGCCGCGATGCTCCCTTGGACGGCGAACCAGGGGCGCCACCACCCTTGGACGCCGAAGAGGCCGAGCCGGCGGACGCACCCTCCGCGCCCAAGAAGGAAAGCAACGAGTCGAAGGGGGCCGGCGGGGCGCTCCCGAAGGCCAAGGGTGCGCCCGGCGACGCCGCGCCGCCAGACGATGCCGCGCTCGAGCTCGACACTGAGCTGCTCGGGCTACATGCGGCCGCCGCGCTCCCCACCTGGGCGATGTCGGCTTGCGCTTGCGTGACGAGCGAACTGGGCAGCTGCGCCATCCCTGCCGGCAGGTCGTTCTGTCCTGGGCCGACGAGGAATGTCAGCCATTGGCTCAAGTCCGTTTGACCGCTCGTGTTCGGAGTGCAGTCGGCGTTCATCAGCGGCGCGGCCGGCGCGATGGCGTACTCGACGTAGGTCAGCGGGTAGGGCTCGACGCCGTTCACCGCTCCGCCCTGCGGGTCCGGCAGCAGTGTGCCGTCGGGCTGCGCCGTCATGTTGGCCACCGCTGCCTGCATGGCCGCGACGGTTGGCGCGACGTAGGTCGCCTGGTCGGAGGTCGCAGTAAGAGAGTCGGGCGCCTGCAGAGCGAAATCGTCCACACCGCCCCACGTGGCGGCGGCGGTGGCGGCGTCGGTCACGGTCCACCATGCGGTCCCGGACAACGGCGTCATGTAGTGCGCGAGGATGCTCCGGCCCGTGTAGGTCTGGACGTCGTAGGCCGGCGGCGGCGCTCCGAAGTTCGTGGTCGTGCCCAATTGCTGGGGCGGGCTATCGGCCTGATGGTTCGGCGCGCTGACCAGCTGACCGGGCACGAGTGCGTCAAGGAACCTGCTGACCAGGTACGTCGTGGCGTCGGTCCCCGAGGTTGCGGCGACCCCGACGCCGGACCCGGTTCCGACGATGACGCAGCCCGAACAGGAGTCTTGGAACGCGTGCGCCAATTCCGGGTTCAGGGCCAAAATTCCCTGGCCCAGTTGACTCGTCCACGTACCGGTGTCGTTTGTCTGGGCTCCGCTCGCCGAGACGTCGACGTAGCCGCCGTTGCTCAAAAGCTGGGCGAACTGGGCGATCGTGATCTTGAGCTGCGAGAAGTGGGTGAGTCCGGTTCCGAAGCTCTGGAAAGGTGGTGACTGCACGTCGTTCGGCGAGTGGCCGAGGACGATCGCGTTCAGGCCAACCGGTATCGCGACGTACGCCCGCGGCGGCTGCGCGCCCCCTTGACAGTTCGACGGCGAGAAGCCGGACCCTTGCTCGCCGTAGCCCACCGCGCTGTAAGACAGATCAACGCTGCCACTGGCAAACGCGCAAAGCGCTTCGTCGTCGCTATTGCTCGAACCGAGATTGAAGGTGAGCGACTGCCCACTTGCGAGACCGCTCTGGCACGCATCGATCCCCCACTGGGTCACGGTCTCACCGAGTCGGTCGGGACTCTCGCTGGCGACCTGCCCGGGGGCCGGGCCGTTGCAGGCCAAGCCCGCCGACGAGCTCTGAAAGCTGACGGGAACCCCCAGGAAGTACACGGAGTTCTGCCCGGGAACCATGACGTTGACCGTCCATACCGCCAGGGCGAGCGTGCACGGCGCGCTGGGCAGGCAGTTGACAGAGATTCCGTTGAACGGGAGCGGCTGCTGCCCTCCTTGGCCGACCTCAGCCAACGTCTGGCCGCTGACCGTGGGGTAGTCGCCTTCCCCGCCGGCAGCGTTGATGGTGCTGTTCGGTTGCGGGGCAATGGTTGGTAACGACGAACCGTTCGAGACGATGCCACTCAGATCGGAGTTGACGTAGTCGAGGCAGTTGGCGGGAGGCGCCCCAGGGGTGGTGGCGTTGACCACGGGAAATCCGGTCGTCAACGAGTTGAAGCTTTGGTTCCCGGGATCCTCGGAGATCGGCAGCTGCACGTCGGACTGGCACCACCCAGTGCCCACCGCAGCGATCTCCAATCCGGTGCTCGTCCCCAGGTCAGTGCGGGTGACGGTGAACGGGATGGCTTGGCCATCGACGAGGTTCTGGGTGGCGGCCGGATCAACACTCAGCGAGAAGTACGGGTTGGCGTTGTTGTCGGGCGCCGTGTCGGCTCGCGCCACATCAATCCGACCGGAAAATCCGGTCAGGGCGAGCACCAACCCACCGGCGAGAGCCAGCACGACGAGAAGCCCTCCGGTCGCACGATGCCTCGTGGCGCGCGACATCGACCGGCCCGATACGGGCCGCCGGCAGCGCGGGGGATGATGCGGCGCCATGGTCATCGCTCGTTCGTGTTCGATCTCATGTCTCGTGTCGGCTATTTCTCTCTGGCGTTGTGCGATGGCACGTGGTCTTCCCGGCCAGTGGTCTGGACCCGAACGGGCCCAGACCACTGACGCAGGAGGCGATTAGGAGCTTCTGCCGTCGAAGGTCGGCGTGGTCCAGTGGATGACCGCTCCCTGACCCGGGAACGACAATCCCTGGAATTGCCGGCACGTCGCGCCGGCCGCGTCCGTGCCAGCCGGGGCCGTCGAGCCAGTCGTCAAGGGCAGGAAGCCCTGGGCGACGATCGTGGTCGCGTCGTCACCGTTGCACAGGAGGCTCTTCGTGCCGCCGCTCTGATTGTCGAAGCCCATCAGCATCTTGGCCCCGTTGTAGTCAGGCAGCACCGTGTCGGCCACGTTGTAGACGTAGCGAACGCCCGGGATGCTGGCGATCGAGTCCGAAGGGTTGCCACCGGTGGCCGAGGGCAGGTTGTGGTACCACTCGTTCTGCTCCGACACCGTGGTGCCATCGACGGCGAGGGTGCCCCGGTTCGTGTCCTCATGGAACTGCCCGACCTGGGGCGTGAGGTCCACGTACGCCTCGCCTACCTCCGACGTGTTCCGCATGGACGCCATGGTCAACGTGCCGGCCAGGAAATTTCCCAAGGTATTGTCCGGCGTGTTGCTGCCGTCAAGGGTCTGCTTGACGAAGTTGTCAGCCGTCGAGTTGTTGTCGGTCGTGTCATTCCACTCTTGGCTGAACTTGCCGGCCGAATAGATGTAGATGGCTGCCGTCGCGACGGCGCCGGCAGGCGTCGCCGGACTCGTGTTCGGGTCTCCGAGGCTGTTCTGGTACACGATGCCGTCCTCGGCGTTCTCCTCGTTCGGCGCGCTGGCGCTGCCAGAGGTGAACCCGGTGATGGGCTGGGTCGTGCTCGTGCACTGGTCAGGCCCGACGCCGGGTTGGGTCGGATCGAACCCCAGCACGTCGGTGTAGACGGCCCGGGTGCCGGACCCGGCCTGCGGCCAGAACATCACGATGGGCGCGTTGGCACCCGTGACCCCGTTCACGGTCAGCTGGTCCCAGTTCGTGATGGTGCACTCGTAGATCCCCTGGACCTGCGCCAACGTCAAGCCGTTGCTAGTTCCGGTGTCGGAGCCCGCTTGGTGGACGGTGGTCGGGGCGTCGGAGCCGACAAGCGGCGCCACGCCGTCCAGGGCGTAGGCGTAGTAGTCGAGGTGTGAAAGGCTTGGGTCGCCGCTTTCGGTACCCCCGCTCGGCAGCGTTTCACTGTGGGGAGCCGGAGGTGACGACGACCGCGAGAAATCGATGCAGCCTTGCTCGTTGGCGGCTGCCGTTTCTTCGGCGGCGAGCGCCGTCTTCCCCTGACCGGAGCCGTTGGGCGGTTGGCTCGCCGTCGAGTAGGTCAGACCACCCGAGCACGTCTGGGAGTCCGACGCAATCGACTGGGTTTCGCTGCCGGTCTCTGGGTTCGGGTTGATGTCGTTGAGCTGTGGGAACAACGCATGCATCATGAAGAACGTCGTGAACGAGCCCGCAGCCGTCATCTGCGTATTGCTCGCCCCAGCGGGCGCAGCGGCCAGAGAGGCTGCGCTCCCGCCGGCAAGCACTATGGCTCCGGCGAGAATGCCTCGCCTCACTATCGATGGCTTGTATTTCACATTCGCTCCTTCGTGGGGTGGATTCGGTAACTGCGACATGTCTTCGAGTGCGGCACGGCCAGTGCGGGCAACTGCTGCCTGAGCACGGACGTTGATGTGGCGACGTGTTCCGAACGATCGGGGCATGTGGGTCCGCGCTTTCGATTGATCGACAAGATGACGACGGGGACGGCGAGAAGGATCAGGAAGACAAGCAGTGGGAGCCATGGACTCGTGGGCAAGACGTCGCTTCCGAGGGACGCGGGATCGGCAAGTTGCATGCGCGACGAACCGCGGCCAACCGACCTGGACGTGCCCCCTGTGGTGCCGGCACCCGAAGAACCTCCCGGACCGGTCGAGCCACTGGTCCCAGAGCCGGGAGCGAAGGCGTCAGCGTTGGCGTTGTTCGACCCGGCGCCCGCGCCGCTCCCGACTCCGTTCGACCCCGATGCCCCCGGAGCATTGCCAATGGGGGGCAGGGGTGGCGGCGCAGCACCCACACCGAGGCTGCCGCTGAACGTGGGATTGGTGCAATTGGAGGCGCTCAGTTGCACTGCTGGTTGGCCCAACATCCAGCCGACGGCGTTCGCCAGGAACTGCGACAACTGGGGTGGGAGCGGGGCGTAGCCGATCTCGGCCATATGGACTTGACCGGCGCACGCGACGTAGTCCATGAACTGCGCCATCGTGCTCGCGATGCCCTGATTGGGATACGCCGAGGTACACGTCGCACGCGACGATGTCGGCGCGCACTGAACCAGGATGTAGGAGTAGGCGGAGATCGGGTAGGCCTGTGGGTTGGTGCTCGTGTACACGCCCGACAGATCCTGTGAGGTGTCGGGCGAGAGCTGTGCCGAAGCGAGCGCGGCGGTGATGTTCACCGCAAACGGCTGCACCCAGTTGCCCGATGCGTTCTGCACCCAGGCGACGTTGTCGTTGTACACCTTGGCGTAGCCGAACTCGTCGTAGCCGATCGTCCACTGGTTGGCGGCGATGTAATTCGCCTCGGTATCAGAGCCCGACTGGCATGCCATGTTGGTCGGCGAACTTGCATTGTCCACTTCGAGGATGCGGGCACTCGTCGAGAAACCGTTCTGCGCGGCCCACGACGCAAAATCGGTGGGATCGGTGTGCGCGATGAAGTCGTAGAACAATGCCGTCGTCCCCGACTGGCCAGTGCGGCAGACCACCGTGATGTGCTGGTTTGGAAGGACCACCCCGCCGTTGTCGGCGCTGATCGCGGCGTCGTCCCAGTTGCTGATCTTGCCGAGGAAGATCTTGGCGATCGTCAGCGGCGACAGTCGGAGCGAGGTGACAGGGTCTTGCCCGCTCGCCGCCAGGGCGACGTTGTACATGATGGCCGTCGCCCCGGCCACATCGGGCGTGTACTCGAAGCCACGCGGGACGTTGACGGGCGACCCGGGGAGCAACTCCGAGAACTCGGCCTCCGTTCCGGCAAAATCAGCCGTGTTCTGGCTGTAGGCCTCGAGTCCGGCGGGCGAGCTCGTGGGCGTGTAATTGATGTTCAGCCCCTGGTTCTGCACGCTCTGGGTCCACTCTTGAAAGGCCAGTGCGGCATAGGTGGATCCCTGGCCGTTGGCCGGAGCGTCGGCCGCTCCCGCCGGCGCGCCGGCGTCGACCATGAGGACGAGGGCGGCCAGCACCAAGACCAAGAACGTGGGGATTGCGCCGCGCGCGGTTCGGGCCGGCGCACTCATCCGAACCTCCCGTGGACGTAGTCGATGGTCCGTGGGTCCTCGGGCGACTCGAACATCTTCTTCGTCGCGCCCTGTTCGATCAGGCGCCCCGGTTCGTTCTCCGCCGCCAGGAAGAAGGCGCAATGGTCCGAGACCCGCTGCGCCTGCTGCATGTTGTGGGTCACGATCACCACGGTCACGCCCTCGCGCAGTTCGAGGATGGTCTCCTCGATTCGCCTGGTCGAGGTCGGGTCGAGGGCTGAACAGGGCTCGTCCATGAGCAGCACATTCGGAGCAACCGCCAAGGACCGTGCGATGCAGAGCCGTTGCTGCTGGCCACCCGAGAGGGCGCCACCCGGGCTCCCGAGCCGGTCTTTCAGTTCCCTCCACAGGCTTGCCCGCTGCAGTGACCGTTCCACCAGAGCATCGGGGTCGCTGCAGCGGACCTTGGCGAGCTTCAGACCGGCGAGCACGTTTTCCCGCACCGTCATGGCCGGGAACGGGTTCGGCTTTTGGAAGACCATGCCGATCCGGCTCCGGACGATCTGGGCCCGCATGTTGGCGCCGTAGATGTCCTCGCCATCCAAGAAGATCTCTCCGGCCATGGCGGCTCCGGGTACGAGTTCGTGCATCCGGTTGAGCAAGCGCAAGAAGGTGGACTTGCCACACCCCGACGGTCCGATCAGGGCGGTGACCTGGCCGGAGTGCATCGTCAGGAACACACCTTCGAGCGCCAAATGGTCGCCGAACCACGCGCAGGCATCCCTGGCCTCGAGTGTGGCGGCGCCGCCTCCGTACAAATTTGGCGCGGCCGAAGGGGCCTCGACCGTCGGAACCCCGGCCGTGTGCTCCGAACCGGCGCTGGTGCTCTCGGTCCAGCCGACGACCTCCGCCCGATGATTCGAGGCACTTTGCGGCTGGGGAACGAACACTTCGGTCACGCCGCACCCAAGGCCGTGCGCAGCGACCGGAGAGCTGGGCGGAGCGACGCAAAGGCCTGCGTGGGCGTGATGATCCGCCTGGACACCGTCGTCGGCAGGAGCGACGGAAGGCGACCGGGACGCGAGCGAGCGCGACGCCGATTGGCGACGGAGCGATCACGTCCGATGATCCGAGCCACGATGAAGAGGCTGAGGATCAGCAGCAACAAGACGAGCGCGCCGGCGTAGCCACGTTGGATGTCGGCCACCGAGTTGGTGCGGACGAAGCGGTAGATGAAGAGTGGCAGGCTCTCCTGCGGTCCGCTGAAGGGGTTGGAGTTGTAGAGGTTGTAGCCGAAGGCCGTGAACAGCAGCGGCGCTGTCTCGCCCGCCTCCCGGGCAATGCCCAGAATTGCCGCCGTGGCCACACCGGTCGACGCGGTGGGCAGGACGACAGAGAGCACCACCCGTGCGCGTGAGGCGCCGAGAGCGAGTCCGGCCTCCCGGAGCCCGGCGGGCACCAGGCGAAGGACCACCTCGATGGCCCGGCAGATGGTCGGCATCATCGTCATCGATAGCGCCAAGGACGCCATGAGGCCGTTGAACCCGAACAATGCGTTGTCCTTGGCCAAGGGGATGATGATCGTGGCGTAGATGAACAAGCCGCTCACGATGGACGGCATGCCGCTCATCGCGTCAACGAAGATCCGCACCGCACGGCGCAACCTCGAGCGGGTCTCGTTGAGGAAGATCGCCGCCATGGCCCCCAGCGGCAGCGAGATCAACAAGGCGAGTCCCACCTGTTCGAGCGTGCCGATGATGGCGTGCAAGCCGCCTCCCGCCGTGGCGGGCATCGTCGGGGTCACGCCACGCTGGTCGTAGACGAAGAAGCTCGGCCGCAGCGCCACGATCCCTTTGACGAAGATGTAGCTGACCAGCCAGACGAGGGGAATGAGCACGATCACCATGGCGGTGCTCACGGCGACCGTGACCGTCCTGTCGACGGCCGCCAGCCATCCGACCCTGTCGTAGGTGGTCACGAAGTAGAAGGCCAGGAACAGCGCATAGGCGACGATCCAGAACAGCAACCATCCGACGCCGTCGGTGAGAACCGAGAACACGAGCCAGCAGAGGCTGATTGCGCTGATCGCGGCTGCAGCCATGACGACGAAATCCATCGTCGTCAGGTTCCGCGGTCGTCGGGGCGCTCGGCCGGCGGAGGCTCGATCGCTCGGTGGGCTCGCGGTCGGGGGCGGAGTGCCCCCGCGTGGTACCGAGGATTGGTCCGTGTTCGGATCGGCGATGCCGGTCGTCACAGTTCGACTCCGACGCCGGATCGGCTCCGGGACACGATGCCCGACGCGATCAGGTTGGTGATGAGCGTCAGGCCGAACAGGACCAAGCCGGCAGCCATGAGGCCCGAGACGGTGAACGGGTCGCTCCCCGCCCGCTGAGCGATGAACCCGGCGATGGTGGCGCCTCCCTGTTGGAGAAGGTGGCGCGAGATGAGCGGCACCTGCGGCAGGATGAGCGTGACCGCGATCGTCTCGCCCAGGGCGCGCCCGAGGCCCAACATCGAGCCTCCAATGATCCCGCCCTTGCCGTAGGGCAACACGACGGTGCGAACCATGGCCCATTTCGTGCTGCCAAGGGCCAGGGCGGCTTCCTTCTCACCCGGTGGGGTTTGCGCGAACACTGCCCGACAGATGGAGGCAACGATCGGGACACACATCAGTGAGACGACGATGCCGGCGACGAACATCGAGCTCAGAAGGCTTGAGTCGTTGGTCGTGCTGAAGATGGGGATCCACCCGAAGTAGGTGGTCAGCCACCGGGCCAGGGGCTCGATCTGATACTGCAGCGTCAAGAAGCCCCACAGCCCGAACAGCAGGCTCGGGATCGCAGCAAGCACGTCGATGAGCCCTTGGAGGATCTTGCGCAACCCGATGGGCGAGTACTCGGAGATGAAGAGGGCTGCCATGACGCCCATGGGGACGGCGATGGCCACAGCAATCAGCCCCACGACGACAGTTCCGAACAGCAGCCCGGCCACCCCGATGACGACATGTGTCGTGTTCGTGCTCCATGCGGTGGTGGTGAAGAAGTGCCAGCCGGCGTAGGCCCAGGCGTGGCGGCCCTGCCAGAGCAAGAAGACGCCCACGAGAGTGAGCAGCACCAGCACAGTGACCCCGGCGCCGAGCGTGATCAGGTCGAAAAGACGGTCTACCTGACTTGGCTTGTCAACGATGACTCGGCGGGTCCGCGTGCCACTGGGTCCTGCGGATGCCGTCCCTGCGAGCGCGTGCATGTCGGTCACGGCCGATTGGCCTGAGCAACAAGTCGTACGAGACGAGAAACGCGATGCGGCGTCGTGTTGCAAGTGGGCGAAAGAAGGGTGTGACGCAGCAAGAGCGCACGTGCACACGACTCGTTTTCGCGCAATTGCTGGCGCGGCATTTTTGGTGGTCCGTCTCCCGTGCGTTCGCCTTTGTGCACGCCATCCAGCCCCATCCGGGCGCTGGCAGGCGCACTGTAACGACAGGAAATGAACTGCCCGGTGACGGAACACGGGCGGCAGTCAATCTTTTTGTGACGGGAGGGTTACCTTCGCACCGGCCTTTCTTGTTCCCGTGCCGACGCTCAACCCATAGGTCGCACGAGGGCGCGGTCGCCCTTTCAGCGGAGGGCGCGAAGGGCGCAAGCCCGCTCCTTGACCCGTTGCTCAGCAGACGAACCACCACGCCCATGAGGGCGAGTTCGAGCAGCAACTGTGGCGCGACGACAAGCCACGCCGCTTCAGCCCGCCGTCTGACGTCGCCGAACCGACCCTCGAGAAGATGGAGGGCGTGGAACGGTTCCGACCTGCGATTTCGGCCCGATATCGGCCTGATTTCGGAAGCCCCTCGAGGCTCGGATGTGTACTGGCACCCCGGCCTGATCGGGTACTAGCGCCCTTTTGTGGAGCCGCCGTTGGCCGCAAGATGCCGGTGAGAATTGGTAGTGGAGCGTGGCGATCGTTCCATACGGGCGGTTGCGATCACGCTCCCAGACGTCCGGTAGGACGGAAAAGGGAGGCACTGCAATGAAGGATTCCAGCGTGAACCGCTGGCTGTGGCTGATCGGCTTGGTGGCTGCAGCGTTGTTCTTCGTCACGTTCGGACCGCTCGGGAGTGGCACGCCGGGCGAGAATGCGTCGGGCATCTCCGTGGCGCACTGGTACAACACGCACGTGAACGGGCAGTGGGCCAGCATCTGGTTGGTCGGACTGGCCTTG
>DATAXG010000035.1:0-12913 GCA_036273055.1 Acidimicrobiales bacterium
CTGGGCCATCTGCAGATACCCCTGGTCGAGGAACTGCCCTTCGTTGGGCGTGGGTCCGAGGAGCTCGGCCCCGGAAATGATCTCGCTGTCCGAGTCGAAGAAGCGGTAGCGCAGGTAGTTGAGCGCGTTCAGCTGGGAGACGTAGACGTCGGTCAAGAGGATCGTGCCCGTGAGCGGATGGCTGTCCGCCGCCGGCACGTCGATGAACTGCGCCACCGGCGTGGCGTCCCCAGGCGTGATCACGTAGGAGTCGACCGAAATGTGGTTGGCGATCAGCGCCCCGACGATGATGACGATCACGATGACCGAGAGGACGGTGGGCCAGATCCTCCTGCGGGCGCTGGCGGCGGATGGAGGAAAGGGTGGTGGCAGCACGCCGGCCGCGACGGGGTCAGGGTCGCTCAAGGTGGGGTTCGCCGCGGCTTCCCCGTCGGCGCTCGCGTCAGGTTCGGACATACTCGGAAGGTGAGCGACAAGGTTGCCACGGATCGGGACCGCGACGGCCGCGCCGACATTCGGCGCCGGCGCGTCACCATGGCCGGGCACGGCGGGGACCCCTCGGTGGCCCGGGACAGCCTCGCCGACCCCGCAGCGGTCGTGCGGGTGGCCGCGCTGGGCGCCCTGGCCCGCCTGGGCCAGCTGAGGGCCGCCGACGTCGAAACCGCGCTCACTGACGACGCTCCCGCGGTGCGGCGGCGGGCCGTCGAGGTGGCACTCAGCGCCCGGGGCGGCGGCAGCCGCTCATCCTTGCCCCGCGCCGTGACCGGTGCGCTGACCGATGCGGACCCGCTCGTCGCGGTCGGCGCCGCCTGGTTCCTGGCCGAGCGGCACGTGCATGCCGCCGTGCCGGCGTTGGCGCACACGGCGACGGAACACGCCGACACCCGCTGCCGCGAAGCGGCGGTGGCCGCCCTGGGTGCGCTCGGCGATGAGGCCGGGTTGGCCGCCGTGCTCCGCGCGCTCCACGACGCGCCGACGGTGCGGCGGCGCGCCACCGTCGCCCTGGCCGGCTTCGACGACCCGCGGGTGACACCCGCGCTCCGGGCGGCGACCGAGGACCGGGACTGGCAGGTGCGCCAGGCCGCCGGCGAGCTGCTCGACGAGCCGCCGGCAGGTCCCGGCTAATCCTCGTCGGTGAAGAGCCGCTTCAGGCGGTCGAAGGATTCGAGGCAGACGCCGGCGCCCTGCACCACGCACTCGAGCGGCGTGTCGACCAAGTGCACCGGGACGTGCGTGGCATCGGCCAGACGCTGGGTCATGCCGCGCAGCAGCGCGCCGCCGCCGGTGAGGTGGACGCCTTGGAACATGATGTCCTGCGCCAGCTCCGGCGGCGCCTCGCCCAGGCACTCGGCGGCGGCCGCGATGATGGACGCCACGTTGTCCTCCAGTGCGCCGCGCACCTCGAGCGGCGAAAGCACGACCGTCTTGGGCATGCCGGTCGCCACCTCCCGGCCGCGGATCTCCGCCTGTTGCTCACCGTCGTGGGGGGACGCCGACCCGATGGCGAGCTTCACCGCCTCGGCCGTGCGCTCGCCCACGGCCACGCCGTAGTGATAGCGCACGTAGTTCTGAATGGACGCGTCGAAGTCGAAGCCCCCACAGCGCAAGGCCTGCACGGCCACGACGCCTCCGAGCGAGATCACGGCCATCTCCGCCGTGCCGCCACCGACGTCGACGACCATGTTGCCCACGGGCTCGTGGATGGGCAGCCCCGCCCCGATGGCGGCGGCCATCGGCTGTTCGATCAGGAAGCTGGCTGACGCGCCGGCCCGCCGCGCCGCCTCCTTGACGGCGCGGCGCTCGACGGCAGTGATGGCCGACGGGACGCAGATAAGGACCTTGGGCCGGTTGAGGCGGCCGACACCGACGCGGCGCAGCAGCACGCTGAGCATCCGCTCGGTGACCTCGAAGTCGGTGATGGCGCCGCCGCGTAGCGGGCGCTCGGCCACGATGTATCCCGGCGTGCGGCCGATCATCTGCCAGGCATCGGTGCCGATGGCCAGCACCTCGCGGCTGCGCGAATCGAGCGCGACGACGGTCGGCTCGTTCAGCACGAGGCCCTTCCCCTTGGCGTAGACAAGCGTGTTGGCCGTCCCGAGATCGATGGCCAGGTCGCGTGACATGCGGCCTCATGGTACGGCCGGGCGGTCGGCCGACGGCACTTTCCTGGACTTTCTCGGTATCGTCGCCCAGGTGAGCGACACGCCCGAGGAGCCGGAGGACGGCACGACGGGCCCGGACGAGGGCGGGCGAAACAACCCCGACGAGTCCGATGGACCCCAGCGGGGCTGGGTCGATCCCGACGACCGCCTATGGCGCCACCCCAGTGAGATCGCCGCTTCCGGCACCGCTCCGGACGTCCCGCCCCTGCTCAACCGGCCGGCGCAGCACAACTACCGGAGTGCCGTCATGGTGCTGGTGGGCGTGGGCGCCGTCATGGCGGTGGTCGCCTGGGTCGTCGTGCTGCTCTCGCCGGCGGCGGAGCACCCCCTGGAGCCCGCCACGCAGGACGCCGCGACCAGCGGGCCGCTGACCACGCTGGCCGGCGCGCAGAACGCGCTGCCGGCGGTGGCCGATGCCGCCGGGCACTCCATCGTGGAGCTGCAGGCCACGACCTCCCACGGCACCGTGCTGCTGGTCGGCGTCGCCGTGGCCGAGGGCGGGCTCGTCGCCACCACCGCCGATCTCCTCGGCGGCCTCCGCCGCCTGGACGTGGTCGGCCCCGGGGGCACGCTCCAGGCGGCCTCGGTAGTGGCGACGGACAAGGCCTCCGACGTCGCGCTGATCGGCGTGCCCCAGGACCTCCCGGTGGCGCCGTTCAGCGACGACGCCGACCTCGACAGCGGCGCCCCCGACCTCGCGCTCACCTTCGTGGCGGCCGACGGTCACACCGTCGCACTGCACTGCACGCCCGGAACGGTGGCGGGCGTCGGCACGGCGATCGCCAGCGGGCCGGCCTCGTCCATGCCGTCCATCACCTCGTCACCCGCCAGCCCGTCGCCTATCGCCGGCGAGCCCCTGCTGAACGCCGCCGGTTCGGTGCTCGGGATCCTCTACGACCCCGACCCGGGCTCGGCCCCCGCAACCTTCCTCCCGAGCGATCTGGTCGTGGGTGTCGCCGACGACCTCCGGTCCCAGAACAAGGTGGTGCACGGCTGGCTGGGCGTGCAGGGCACCGACGCCCCCGACGACGGCGGCGCCACCGTGGCGCGGGTGCAGACGGGCGGACCGGCCGCCGGCCACCTGCAGGTCGGCCAGCGGATCACCGCGGTGAACTCCACCCCCGTGCGCTCCATGGCCGAGGTGCGGGCCCTCCTCTACGTCCTGCCCCCGGGGGCCGCCGTGACGCTCTCGGTCCAGCAGCCAGGCGGGCCCAAGGTCGTGGACATCACTCTCGGCACGTCCTCGTAGCATGCGAGGGTGAGCATGTTCGGTTCCAGCGACCCCGACAATCCGATGGGGGGCCTCCTCGGCGACCTCATGAAGGTCATCGGGTCAGGGCCCGGATCGGGCGACAGCTGGTTCGAGGCCGCCCGCACGCTCGCGTTCGG
Source organism: Acidimicrobiales bacterium (assembly GCA_036273055.1). GTDB lineage: Bacteria > Actinomycetota > Acidimicrobiia > Acidimicrobiales > RAAP-2 > Bog-473. The sequence goes on from DATAXG010000035.1 coordinate 3,552, forward strand.
CGTGGCCACCGACGGCGGCGAGGACGAGAACCCCGATCCCCTCGTGCGCATCGCCTTCGAGGAACTGGCCCGTGTCGCCGAAATGCACGTGGTCGAGGCCACGGGGATCGGTGCCTCCGACGTCGGTGGCGTCTCCTTCGAGACCGTCGGGCCGGGACAGTGGAGCTTCCGCGTCCTGGAGGCCTACCGGCCCGTGCTCAAGTCCATGGTCGAGGCGCAGCAGCAGGGTGCAGCAGCCATGCCGTCGGCACTCGACCTGACCGAGCTCGACCCGGACTCGGCGGGCGGTCTGAGCGGCCTGCTCGGGCAGTTCGCCGTCACGCTCGGCCCCGTCTTCTTGGGCATGCAGTTCGGCTCCGCCGCCGGGCACCTGGCCCGCCGCGCCTTCGGCCAGTACGCGCTCCCGCTGCCCTGGCCCGAGTCGTCGACGTTGTTGCTCGTGCCGGGCAACGTCGCACGTTTCGCCGAGGACTGGAGCCTGCCGCTGCAGGAGGTCCAGCTCTGGGTCTGCCTGCGCGAGCTCACCATGCACGCTGTACTGAGCCGGCCGGGCGTGCGCGCCTCGCTCATGACCCTGCTCGGCGACGCCTCGGCCCATGCGGCGGCGGCCCAGCGCAACATCGTGGAGAGGCTGGGCGACGGCCTGGGCGACCAGGCCTCCCTCGAAGAGGCTTTGGGCGATCCCGAGGCGCTGCTGGCGGACCTCATCAGCCCGGAGCAACGCAACATCTCGGCTGCCCTCACGGCACAGACCACCGCCATCGGCGCCTACGTGGACCACGTCACGGCCGGCATTGCGGAGAGGCTGACCTCGTCGCCCTCGACGCTGCGCGAGGCCTGGTACCGCTACCGGATCGAAGAGGGCAAAGGCGAGCAGGCCTTCGCCGGGCTGTTCGGATTGAACGTCGGCCAGGAGGAGGTCGATCGTGGACGCGCCTTCATCACCGGCGTCCTGGAACGAGCCGACGAGAGCGCGTTGACCCGCCTGTGGTCCGATGAGCTCGACCTGCCCACCCCCGCCGAGGTGGACGCGCCCGGGTTGTGGCTCGCCCGCATCGGGCTGCTGGACTGAGCGCGTCCCGGCGCTTCCTGCCGGCACCCTCGCCGGTGGAACCGCCGTTCGCCAAGTGACGCGCCCGGCCCGCCCGAGACGTGTCAGCCCACGGGAGTGGGCACACGGTGGAGCGCGCGTCGCCGGAGCGGCGCACGGCGCCCCGTTCCAGCCGCCGCGACGCCGCAGCTCTCGAGCTCCATCCGGGTGAAGGCCGTGGTGACGCGCCCGCCGAGCAGCAACGTCTCGACGGTGCCGTCCCACGCCGGCGCAATGGCGTAGACGTATTCGGCGATGGCCTCGTCCCGACGGATCGTCGTGAGCAGCTCGACGAAGTCGAGCAGGTGCTCGTCCCTGGCCCGCTCGGTCAGTTCCGCCTGGCCCGCCGGCAGCAGCGTGCGCACCAGCGCCGCCTCGTCGTCGTTCAGGCGGCCGACCCGCTCCGTCACATCCCGCAGGACCGCTGTCTCGTCCATCGCGTAGGTGTCTCCCACCGTTGCCTCCCCCTTGGGCGGACTCTCTGTCCGCAACGTTTCAACAACAACGGCGCAATCGTTGCAGTGCGAAGGTGTCGGCGGGTGGCTCGTGGGGAGCAAGTTGGGTGCAGGCTGCGCGGGACCCACGGGCCCGCAGCGAGGCTCCTGCCTGGCGCTTCGGGGCGGACGAGGCTCAGGCCTCGGCTTCCTCGCCCCAGTCCAGCACCCATTCCAGCGCCAGCTGCTCACGCTCGGCGTCGCGCACGACCCGCTCGCTGTTGCGCCGAAACTGGGGGTCATGCGGTGGAAGCAGCACCAGCCGGGCCAGGACGCGGTCACGGAACTGGTCAATCACCTCGGGCGGGCCGTAGTCGGACTGGACCTCCCAATGCGGGGCGACCGGGCCCAGGTACACGACGCGCACGTGCCCGATGGGCTCGACCGGCTCACCTTCTTCGACGACTTCTTCCTCGGTGTCCGGGGACATGGCACCTCCTGGCATTGGCGATGGGGGCAGCGTAGCCCCGGGCCAGAGAGCGACATTCTCCCTGGTAGAACGCGAATCGGCCCCTGAATTCTTAGGAACTTCCTATCCCGATAACCTGGCCCTGAACTGGGTGCTCCCGTAAAATGATGCGTGAAAAGGGAGCCGAACGATGAATACCAATTGGATGGCCGGGGGAAAGTGCAAGGAAGTTGCACCCGATGTCTTCTTCCCCAACGACGGCATGGGCGTGCTGGTGGCACAGCGCATCTGCGCCGAGTGCCCCGTGTCCGAGGCCTGCCTCGAGTACGCGCTCGAGCACCACATCGACCACGGGGTGTGGGGCGGTGCCTCCGAGCGCGAGCGCCGTCGGATCTTGCGGCGCCGCCGCCTCTCCCTGGCCGTCGTCACCAAGTAGGCCCGAGCCGGCAGGCGTCGCCTGTACGCCGACGCACCGCGCCGCAGCTCCCGGCCTCCCCGGCCGCGTGCCACGCTGGCGCGGTGCTCCTCGAGTGCGTGATGAACGTCAGCGAGGGCGGCGACGGGTCGGTCCTCGACGACCTGGCCGCTGCCGCAGGGCCCGCCCTGCTCGACCAGCACCGCGACCCGGACCACAATCGAACGGTCTTCACCCTTGCCGGCCCCCCCGACCTGGTGGCCGACGCCTCCCGGGCCCTGGCCAACGCCACGCTCTCCCGTCTCGACCTGCGCCGGCACTCCGGGGCCCACCCCCGCCTCGGCGTGCTCGACGTCGTGCCCTTCGTGCCCTACGAGCCCGGCAACCCCGGCCCCGAGGACCTCTCCGCCGCCCTGGCCCAGCGCGATGCCTTCGCCCAGTGGTTGGGCACCGAGATGGGGGTGCCGGGCTTTCTCTACGGGCCTCTTCCCGGCGGCCGGGCCCGGACCCTGCCCGACATCCGCCGCCTGGCCTTCGGGCCGGAACCGGATGGACTGTCCCCCGACGTCGGCCCCCGGCAGGCCGACCCGAGGCACGGGGCCAGCGCCGTGGGCGCGCGCCGGGTGCTGGTGGCCTACAACGTCTGGGTCTCCTCGGCCGAAGTGGCCCGCCGGGTCGCGCCGCTGCTCCGGGGCCCCGAGGTGCGGGCGCTTGGCCTGGACGTCGGCGCCCGGGCCCAGGTGTCGTGCAACCTCATCGACCCCGGCCGCTACGGGCCGCTCCGTCTCTACGACGAGGTGGCGGCCCTGGTGGGCGAACGCGGCAGCAGTGTCGAGGGTGGCGAGCTCGTGGGGCTCATCCCCGAGGCGGTCCTGGCCACCGTGCCCTCTGACAGGCGAGCGGAGCTCGGCCTGTCAGAGGATGCGACGGTGGAGTCCCGGCTCCCTGCAGATCGGTGAACTGATGCGGCGGTGAGGGCCGGCGTCGCTAAGAAGCGCTGGCCACGTCGCGGCGGGCCAGGGCGCGCGCCCGCCGCAGGCGGCGACGCTCCCGCTCGCTCATGCCGCCCCAGATGCCGAACTTCTCGCCGTTGGCCAAGGCGTACTCGAGGCAGTCCTCGCGCACGACGCACCCCCGGCAGACCTCCTTGGCTTCGCGCGTCGAAGCGCCGCGCTCCGGGAAGAACAGATCGGGATCGACTCCCATGCAGTTGGCCTGCAACTGCCAGCTTCGCTCCTGGCGACCGTAGAGCGTGGTGACTATGTCAATCGGCACTTGGCTCGCCCCCCTTCCCACCTAGGTGGCATTGGTGTAGTTACAGCGGTGTAGTCATGTCATCTTTCACTACGCACTAGGCAGGCGCAAGGGGAAAATCCACTTTCCAGGCACGAAACGAGCTCTTGGGTCCGCGCCGGTCGCGCCCGACGCGCGAAGAAGCCCAGGTGGCGGCGTCTTTCTGGTGTGCGCCAGCGCGGGCCCGGCCGACCCGAATCATTTCGAAATGAGTTGCCAAAAGCGTCGGATTCGGCCAACACGGCCGAAAAATCCGAGGTCAGGCCGTTGGTGACCGCCGCGAAGATGAGGGCAGGACGGGGTGGCGGGCTACCCGGCGGGGCGCAGGACGCGGCGGTGCTGGAGGAAGTCGACCAGCACGTAGCCGCCGAGCGCGTCGGGGGTCGTGTAGAAGGTGCGGCCGCCGTTGACCCGGGCGATCTGCTCCACGAAGGGGTAGTGGGTGCGCTGGAGGTCGAGGGCGAACGTGTTGATCACAATGCCGGCCCGGGTGCAGCGGATGACCTCGGCCATGGTGCGGCGCAGGGTCTCGGGGATCGGCGGGTAGTTGAACCAGACCTCGCCGGCGTCGTCGATGTGCGCCGTCGGCTCGCCGTCGGTCACCACAATGATCTGCTTCGTCCCGTGCTCGTGGGCCAGCATGCGCCGGGACAGCGCCAGGGCGTGCTGCAGGTTGGTGCCGTAGACGTAGTCCCACATGGCCGTGGGCACCTCGTCGGGGCGGATTTCGCGGGCGATCTCGGAGAAGCCCACGATGCCGAGATAGTCACGGGGGAACTTCGAGGAGATGAGCGTCTGCAGGGCCATGGCCATGCGCTTGGCCGGGACGAAGTTGTCGCGCATGGGCATCGACATGGAGAGGTCCACGGCCAGCACCGTGGCGCTGCGGGAGAGCGCCTCGACCTCGACCACCTCGAAGTCCTCGGGCGTCAGGCGCACGGGCACGCCCGAGCCACCACGGCGCACCGCGTTGTGCACCGTGGTCGAGAGGTGCAGGTTGAGCGGGTCGCCGTACTCGTAGGCCTTGGTGGTCTCCTCGCGGTCGTGCCCGGTCCCGGTGCGCAGCGCGGAGTGATCGCCGATACGGTCCTTGTTGATCTGGCCGAAGAGGTCGGCCAGCGCCTTCTGGCCCAGGCGCCGGACACCCTGGGGCGTCAGCTCAATGCGCCCGCCGTGCTGCTCAATGAGCCCGGCGTCGGACAGTGACTTGGTGAGGTTGGCCAGGCGGTCGAGCGCCCGCGCCGCGTCCTCGCCCATGTGCTGGCGCACCTGGTCCAGGTCGATCTCGCCCAGCGCCGCCGGCGTGGAGGCGGACTGGAGCACCTCCTCCATGCGGTCGAGCTGGCCCAGCTGGGTGGCCAGGTCGGTCGCCTGGCCCATGCCCATAGAGCCTTCGCCGGTGAATTCGTAGGACTTCTGCCAGCCGGCGTCGGGCACGGCGCGCTGGAGGTTCTGGGCCAGGCGCTCGACCTGCCAGCGCAGGTCCATGTCCTCGAGGACCGAGTCCATCAGGCCGCGCAGCTGCGCCTGCTGCTCGGGGCTCATGGAGTTCCACACCGCCTGGGCGGCCGCCATGCGCTCGGCCAGCTGCTCCAGCAGCTCGTCGAGGTTCTGCGGGTTGCCGGGGAACATGTCTCCGAACTGCGCCATGAACTCCTCGAAGCTCGGGTCGAGATCGTCGCCACGCTCGCGCTGCTCCAGCATCTGGTTGAGCGCGTCGTAAGCGTCGCGCATGCGCTGCATCTGCTCGGAGTCCATGTTGGACAGCGCGTCGGAAGCCCCCTCGAAGAACGTGTCCGCCATCTCGCGGCGCAGCTCGTCGACGAGCTCCTCGAACTTCTCGCGCGCCTCGGAGGAGACGAAGTCGTAGTGCTGCAGGCTGTTCACGCGCCCGGCGGGATCGTCGGGTTGGAGGTCGAGGGCCATGCGCCGCTCGGTGGCCACGTCGTCGGTCACCTCGGCCCGGCGCTGGTCGTCGGAAGCGTGCGCCTCGTCGACGAGCTCGTCGATGGCGACGCGCTCGTCCTGTTCTATGTCGTCGAGCTGGCGGGTGAGCTCGGCCATGCGGCCGTCCGGGTCGCCCTCGGCCAGCATCTCGGCGCGCCGGCGCCGCAGCTGGTCGAGCATGTCACGCAGCCCGGGCACCTCCTCGCCGTGGGCGTCGCGGAAGCCGCTCCGGAGAAGGCGGCGCAGCGCGTCGTCGAGGTCGCCGCCGGCGAGGAGGTCGTCGGTGAGACCGGCCAGCAGGTCGTCGGGGTCGAGGCCGGCGAACTCCTGGGTGCCGTCCCATTCCGAGTAGTCGTAGCGGGCGCTCATGGACGTGTCCTCGCTTCGTGCTTCCTGCTACTTGCGTCCGCGGTAGAGGGCGCGGGCGCCGGATGCGTCCTTGTTCAACCGCTTGGTCAGGTGCAGCCCCTCCAGGAGGAACTCGAGGGCGCTGGCCATGAGGGCGGGCGACTCGGACTCGGCCGCCTCGGGGCCCGCCAGCTTGCGGGTCGGCGGCTCCAGCTCGGGCACGTCGGCCAGGACGGACAGGTAGGCCGACGACGGCAGGTCGTCGCCCACGTGCACGACGACCTGCTCGTGGAAGGCGGCGACGATCGCCTGCGGGTCGTCCAGGGTGACGCGGCGACGGAACACGGCCAGGGTGGCGGCGGCCACCAGCTGGGCCACCACCTCGTCCTCGTGGCCCTCCTCCATGGCCTCGACCTCGATCTTGCCCTGGGTCGACGGCACGAGGGCCGACAGGTCGCTGATGCGCGGCACCGCCACCGGCTCGCCGGTGCGCAGGGCGCGCCGGACGGCCGAGGCGACGAGCGTCTCGTAGTTGGCGATGGAGAGGCGGACCGACACGCCGCTGCGCTGGTTCAGGTGCGTGCTGCGCCGGGCCAGCTGGCTGATTTCGGCCACGACCTCCTTCATGAAGCGGGGCACGGTCACCGGGACGCCCGCCGTCGGCAGGTCGGCCTCGCCCTCCATGATCTTGACCTCGGTCATGGTCTCGAACGGGTAGTGCGTGCGGATCTGCGCGCCGAAGCGGTCCTTGAGCGGGGTGATGATGCGGCCGCGGTTCGTGTAGTCCTCCGGGTTGGCCGTGGCGACGAGCGTGATGTCGAGCGGCAGCCGGATGCGGTGGCCCCGGATCTGCACGTCGCGCTCTTCGAGGATGTTGAGCAGGCCGACCTGAATGCGCTCGGAGAGGTCGGGCAGCTCGTTCATGGCGAAGATGCCGCGGTTGACGCGGGGGATGAGGCCGTAGTGCAGCGCCAGCTCGTCGCTCAGGTAGCGGCCCTCGGCGATCTTGATCGGGTCCACCTCGCCGATGAGGTCGGCGATGGAGGTGTCGGGGGTGGCCAGCTTCTCGCCGTAGCGCTGCGAGCGGTGGACCCAGGCGATCGGCGTGGCCTCGCCGAGCTCCTCCACCCGGTCGAGGGCGTAGCGCGAGACCGGGTTGTAGGGGTCGTCGTTGATCTCGGAGCCGTCGATGATCGGCATCCACTCGTCGAGCAGGCCGACCATGGAGCGGATCACCCTGGTCTTGGCCTGCCCGCGCTCGCCCAGGAGGATGATGTCGTGGCCGGCCAGGATGGCGTTCTCCAGCTGGGGCACCACGGTGTCCTCGAAGCCGAGCACGCCGGGCACGAGGGTTTCGCCGGCCGCAATCAACTTGGCCGTGTTGCGCCGCATCTCCTCGGCCACCGGCACCGACTCCCAGCCGGAGGAGCGCAGGTCAGCGATCGATCCGGGGAGGTCGGCGGGAGGCGCGAGGCCTCCGGGGCGCGGGGTCGCGGAGGGGTCGAGGGGGGAAGAGCCGTCCATGGCACGAAGCCTAAACCCCGTACCTGGGATTCGGCGCAGCGGGTACGGGCATCGGCGGACGACCGTGCAACAGCTGGTCGGCCAGGGCCCGGGCCGGTCGGGCCAGGGCGCGGTCGCCCCGCTGCGCCAGGGCCACGGTGCGGCTCAGCGTGGGCGCGGCGAACGGGATGCCGACCAGCGACCCGTCGGCGGGCAACGCGATCGCCGGCACCACGGCGGCGCCCAGCCCGGCCGCCACGAAGGAGAGCACGCCGGCCATCTCGGCCCCCTCGCTGACGAGATGCGGCTCGACGCCCGCTTCCTGGCAGGCCGACAACGTCACGGCGCGCAGGTCGTAGCCCTCCCGGAACATCACCAGGTCGAGCCCGTCGAGATCGCGCACGCGCACCCGCCGCCGGCGGGCAAAGGGGTGGTCGGGCGCGGTGGCGAGGACGAGCGGGTCGTCGAAGAGCGGCGTGGTCACCACGAGCGGGTCGGTCACCGGCAGCACCACCAGCGCCAGGTCGACCTCGCCGGCGGCCACCTGGGGCACCAGCTGGTGCGAGCCCGCCTCCACCACCGAGAGGTCGATGCCCGGGTGGCTGGCGTGGAAGGCCACGAGGGCGGGGGCCAGCGCGCTGGTGATGAGGCTCGGGGTGGCCCCGACGGACAGGCGGCCGCGGGCCATGCCCGAGAGGGCCCGCGCCTCGGCCCCGGTGGCCTCGACGTCGGCCAGCACCCGCTGCATGAAGGGCAGGAGGGCGGCGCCGTCGGGGGTGATGGTGACGGGGCCCTGCCCGGGACCGCGGTTGAACAGCACCACCCCCAGCTCGCGCTCGAGCAGGCGGACCTGACGCGAGAGCGAGGGCTGGGCCAGGTGCAGGCGGGCCGCGGCCTGGGTGAAGCTCTGCTCCTCGGCCACGGCCAGGGCGTACGCCAGCTGGTGCAGCTGCACCTTCAGAGCTTATAGCTCTTAACTTCATGCTCTTTATGTCTTTGACGTGTCACGAGGCGAACCGTATGGTCGCGGCGTCGAGCCGCCGACGTGGCACGACGCGGAGCAGGCACTGAGGAGGTGCGAGTGACGACCACGGTCGACGAACCGACCACGACGCCGGTGGTGATCGGAGCGCCGCGGGGAGGACCGGACGTCCCCACCCTGCGCAAGGACGGCTGGTGGGTCGAGCCGCTGATCACGGCCTCCATCCTCCTTGCCTTCGTCATCTACTCGACCTGGGCCGCCTTCATCGGGAAGAACTACTACGCGGGTGCCGACCTGCACCGCGACCTGATCTCGCCCTTCTACTCCCCCTGCATCGCCAACAGCTGCGTGCCCGGGAGCCACACGTTCGGGACGCTGCCCTTCTGGAACTACTCGCCGGCGCTGCTGATCCTCATCTTCCCGCTCGGCTTCCGCCTGACTTGCTACTACTACCGCAAGGCCTACTACCGGTCCTTCTGGCTGTCGCCGCCGGCCTGCGGCGTGGCCGACGCCCACGGCGGCTACACCGGTGAGACCCGCTTCCCGCTGATCCTGCAGAACATCCACCGCTACTTCTTCTGGCTCCTGCTCATCTTCAACTGCATCCTCACCTACGACGCCATCCTGGCCTTCCGCCAGCCGGGACTCGGCATCGGCATCAGCGTCGGGACGGTGGTGCTCTGCGCCAACGCCGTCTTCCTCTGGCTGTACTCGCTGTCGTGCCACGCCTGCCGGCATTTCTGCGGCGGGCAGGTGAAGTCCTTCGCCAAGCACCGCACGCGCTACAAGATGTGGAAGTTCGTCACCCCGCTGAACGCGCACCACATGCGCTTCGCCTGGATCAGCCTCTTCGGCGTCGCCCTGTGCGACCTCTACGTGCG
>DATAXG010000036.1:0-9867 GCA_036273055.1 Acidimicrobiales bacterium
CCGAGCGGGTGCCGCTGCAGCTCGCGGCCAACCCCGAGAACATCGCCTACCTGCGCACCAAGCGCGAGCGGATGGGGCATCTGCTGCACGGGCTCGACGACGTCCTGTGACGGCGTCGTGTGCCACAGTGAGGGCGTGACCGCGACCGCACCCGCCACCTGATGGCAGAGTCCGACCTGGTGGCGTTGCCCGACGGTGCCCTCGACGACGTGGCGTCGCGCGTGGGGGCAAGCCTGCACGGCTCGAGCGACGGCACGGGCCTGCGCGTCGGCATCGCCTGCGCCGAGTTCAACGGCGGTATCACACTGCGGTTGCTGAACGGTGCGCTGGACGCGCTGAAGGAGGCGGGCACCGACCGCCGCGACGTGACCGTGGCCTGGGCACCCGGAGCGTTCGAGCTCCCCGTCGTGGCGCGGGCCTTCGCCCATGCCGGCAAGGTGGACGCCGTGCTGTGCGTCGGAGCGGTCATCCGGGGCGACACCGGTCACTACGACTTCGTGGCGGGGGAGTGCGCGTCGGGCATTCAGCAGGTGCAGCTCGCAACCGGGGTGCCGGTCGTCTTCGGCGTGCTCACGACCGACACGCTCGACCAGGCGCTCGTACGCTCCGAGCCCGACGAGACCAACAAGGGTCGAGAAGCGGCGCTGGCGGGTATCGAGATGGTGCGGTTGCTCCGCAGCGGGCCACTCACCTAGCGCATTCATCGGCCGTTCACAGGGTCGACACTGCCCAGACACGTCGGCCCCCTACGGTGACACCGACGGGTTCGGCAGCGGACAAGCACGGGAGATCGACATGGGTGAGACTGCGCCCACGGCGGAACCGACACACCCACACGTAGACGCGGACGCGGACACCGACGGTCCGGTCGACCCGGCGCAGATCCGCTACCGGCCCGGCGTCCGGCGGGAGGGCGCCTTCGCGGTCCAGTACGTCACCATTCATGGGTACCGCCGCGCCTACGTCAAGGCCGGGTCGGGGCCGGCCCTCCTCCTCATCCACGGCATCGGCGACAGCTCCGACACCTGGCGGCCGGTGGTCGAGCAACTGGCCGAGCACTACACCGTGATCGCCCCCGACCTCCTCGGGCACGGGCGCTCCGAGAAGCCCCGAGCCGACTACTCGGTGGCCGGCTTCGCCAACGGGATGCGAGACCTCTTGAGCGTGCTCGAGGTCGACCGGGTCACGGTCGTCGGGCACTCTTTGGGTGGCGGCGTGGCGGCCCAGTTCGCCTATCAGTTCCCCGACCGCTGTGAGCGCCTCGTCCTCGTGGGCAGCGGGGGAGTCGGCCGCACGGTCAGCCCCCTCCTCCGCGTCGCCGCCATCCCGGGCATCGAGGTGCTGATGCCGTTTCTGGGCCTGTCGCCGATCCGCTTCGCCAGCCGCCTGGGCGCCGAGCTGTTGCGGCTCTTCGACACCGCGCTCGGGCGCGATGCCGAAGAGATCCTGGCCGTGTTCGACGCGTTGCCAAACACGGAAGCCCGCATGGGCATCCTGAACACGCTGCGCTCGAGTGTTGACTGGAACGGGCAGATCATCACCATGGTGGACCGGGCCTATCTGGCCGAGGGCGTCCCCACCCTCATCGTGTGGGGACGGCGGGACGCCATCATCCCGTTGGGCCACGGCCGACTTATCCATACGGTGATGCCCGGCAGCGAGTTCGAGATCTTCGACGACGCGGGGCACTTTCCCCACCACACCGACCCGGCGCGCTTCGTGCGGGTCCTGCGCCAGTTCATCGAGCGCTCCAGGCCTGCCCGGTACGACCAGGCCGAATGGCGGGAACGACTCCGGCGCGGCTTGCGGGTCTACGAGACCGACCCCGATGCGGCCGCCGCGGTCGCCGAGCTTTCCGACCTGGCACCCGTGCGCCGGACCGAGTAGCCGGTCCGGCCCGACCGGCCCGACCGGATCCGCTCAGTACAGGATGATCTGGGTGCAGCGGTACGACGCCATCAACCGCTCGGTGGTCTCGTTCGTCACCGTGGCGTCCCAGACCTGCGTCGTCCGCCCGAGGTGGAGCGGCGCCGCGGTCGCCGTGACCCGCTCACCCTCCCGTGCGCTCGAAATGAAGTTGGCCGAGCAGTCCACCGTCGTGAAGCTGCGCGCCCCCTCGGGCCAGTGGTGGCTCACCCCGAAAGCGCACAGGGCGTCGGCCATGGTGAGGACCACGGGCGCCCACAAGAAGCCCGTGCCGGCGATCAGCTCGTGGGTCACGGTCAAGCGGGCCACGGGATCACGGTCCTCGTCGGGGAGGGGCACGTCGATCCCGAGGAGTCGCAGGAAGTTCTGGGCGTCGTATGGCGGCGGCACGGGCCCAGCTTGCCCGATCAGGCGCCTTCGGGGCCGGGCCCATCGGCGCGTCTGCGAAGATCTACCCCCATGCTCCGCCTCGTTCTGCCCAAGGGCTCGCTCGAACGCGCCACCATGCAGCTGTTCGAGGACGCCGACCTCGCGGTCAACCGGGCCTCAGACGTTGCCTACCGTGCCACCATCGACGATCCCCGCATCGACGAGGTGCGCATCCTGCGACCGCAGGAGATCCCCGTGTACGTGGCCGACGGGCTCTTCGACCTCGGCATCACCGGACGCGACTGCATCGAGGAGCGGGGGAGCGACGTTGTCTCCCTCGGTGAACTCGCCTATTCCAAGAACACCTCGAACCCGGCCAAGGTCGTGCTCGCCGTCGGGGCGGACTCGCCCGCCCACAGCCTGGCCGAGCTCGCCTCTGATGCCGCCCAGCGCCACGAGCGCTTGCGGGTCAGCACCGAGTACCCCGAGCTGACCCGCAAGGCGCTCGAGGCGGCCGGGATCGAAGCGGACATCGCGCTCTCCTACGGCGCCACCGAGGCCAAGGTCCCCGACATCGCCGACGCCGTCGTCGACATGACCGAGACCGGGGGCGCGCTGCGGGCCGCCGGCCTGCGTGTCATTGAGACACTGCTCGTGTCGCGCACCGAGCTGATCGCCAACCCGGCCGCCGCCGCGGACGCCGACAAGCGTCACGCCATGGAGCAGATCCACACGCTCCTGCAGGGCACCCTCGAGGCGCGGGGCAAGGTGCTGGTGAAGCTCAACGTCGAAGCGGAGAACCTCGACAAGGTCCTGGCCGTCCTCCCGTCCATGCGTGCGCCGACGATCTCGGAGCTCTCCGGCGGCGGCGCCTTCGCGCTGGAGGCCGTGGTGGCCAAGTCCGACATCAACATCCTCATCCCCGCGCTGCGCGACCAGGGCGCGTCGGACATTCTGGAAATCCCGCTGTCCAAGATCGTGCACTGAGGTGGCGGACCCCGTCCCTGTGGCCGGACCACATCACGGGCGAGTGGCGTCGTTCGACTCCACGCGGGGCCTCGGCGCGGTGGATGACGACGACGGGAGGAGCTACCGCTTCCACGCCACGGCCATCGCCGACGGGAGCCGGCGCATCGACGTCGGCACGACGGTGGTCTTCACCGTGTCCCCCGGACACCGTGGTCTCTACGAGGCGCGGTCGCTGGTGCCCGTCTCCTCCTGACGAGTCCACCACCGGCCGCCGTAGAGCCCGGCGAACACATTGAGGGAGGCCTCGACGCCGGCGCGGTCGCCCGTGGCGAGCAGGTCGAGAAGCAAGCCACGCGTGACCGCCAGCGTGAGCCTGCCGTGGGTGCGCGCCAGGTCCTCGGGCACACCCAGCGGGGCGGTCAACGCCACGTTGGCGTCGAGCCAGTGCGCAATGTCGTTGTCCAGGAGCGGGCGGATCGCCTCCTCGCCTTGGAGCGCCCGCCCGTAGAGCGCGAAGAACAGGCGTTCGAAGTCGCCCAGCGCGGGATCGGACAGGAAGGCCCACAACCGGCGCAGCAGGGCGTCGGGCTCGCCGGGGGCATCCCGGCCGAGTTCGGCCACGCGCTGCTCGGTCCTGGACTCCACTTCGCGGACGACCGCCAGCAGCAGCCCGTCCCTCGATCCGAAGTGGTAGTGGAGCATCCGGTGGCTGGTCCCGATGGCCTCGGCGATGCGGCGCAGGCTCTGGTCGGCCAGGCCCTCGGCCGCGAAGTACTCCACCACGGCATTGAGCAGGCGTCGCCGGGCCGGATGCGCCTCCCCGCCCGCTGCCTCGCCTGCCGCCGCAGGCACCTCGTTCGCCTCGGCCGCACCCGTTTGTCCGCTCATGTACCAAATGGTACATTCCCCCCGGAGACGGAGTGAAGGGAGGCCGCCATGGCCCAGCAGGTGATCGACGAGACGGCGACGACCGGCGCCGATCCGGCATCGGTGTACGCCCTCCTGGCGGACGGTTCCACCTGGCCCGAGTGGTCGCCGATCGGCGCCTTCGAGCTCATTGAGCCTGGGGCGGGGACGCCGGAGGGACTTGGTGCGGTGCGCCTGTTCACGACCGGCCGGCACAAGAGCCGTGAGCAGGTCGTCACCTGCGAGCCGGGCCTGGCCTTCGCCTACGTGCTCCAGGCTGGACTGCCTCTGCGGGACTACAAGGCGGTGGTCACGCTGACCCCGGCCGCAGGCGGGACCTCCATCAACTGGTACTCGACCTTCCGACCCAAGGTGCCCGGCACGGGCCGGCTCTATCGCCGCGAGCTGGGCAGGTTCATCAAGCGGACCGTCGAGGGCCTGGCCGCGGCGACCGACCGGGCCCGCAGCAGCTGAGGCAGTCCCTCGGGGCAGGGCCAGCCCAGCCGTAGGCCTAGTTCAGGTCGTGGCTGGCGGCACCCTCGGAGGCGCTCTTCTCGGCCCCCTCGAGGCTCACGAAGGCCAGGCGGAGCTGGGACAGCGACTCGTGCAGGGCCGGCTCGGCCTCCCCGAGGCGACCGCGCAGCCCGTCGAGCAGGGCGCCGAGGCCGTCGATGGCCAGGCGGGCCTGGAAGAGCTGGGGTGGGTTCTGCGAGAGGTAGATGGCGGCCAGCTCGAAGAGCCCGTAGCAGTGGTTGGCCACCACGACCTCGGCCGGGGTGTGGGCCAGCTGGGCCCGCATGGAGTCGACTTCGGCCTGGGCGGCCGCCTGCTCTTCGGTGAGAGGGGCCTGTGGTGACATCCGTGTGACGTCGGTGTCGCCCTGCTGACCCGGGGGCGGAGAGGCGTCGTCGTCGCCCTCCTTCTTGGGGAAATGCTCTCCCGACGGTGTCCACAGGCTGCTCATGCTGGTACCCTATGCTCCTTGACTACATGGAAGCGGGGCCCCCACTGAGTGGCCTCCACCTGGCCACCACCCTGCTGAGTCGGGGATCACCGTGCGCCAGGTCGATCGCCTCTCTGCCGCGGGCTCTGCCCGTTGGTCGGCCTCGCTCCACCGATTGGCTTGCGGAAGGACCGCGGGCCCGAGTGAGAGGTGTGATGACGCATCGTCGCTGAAACCACAACAGAGCACCGGATCAATGACCGAATCCGTGCCCGTGAAGTCCGGCTCGTGGACCCCGATGGTGTGCAACTAGGCATCAAGCCGCTCCCCGAGGCCCTGGCAATCGCCAAGGAGCTCGATCTCGACCTCGTCGAAGTCGCCCCCATGGCCAACCCGCCCGTGTGCCGGATCATGGACTTCGGCAAGTTCAAGTTCGACGAGGCCCAGCGGGCCAAGGAGAGCCGCCGCAAGACGGTCCACGTCGGAATCAAGGAGATGAAGTACCGGCCGAAGATCGGCCCGGGTGACTTCGACACCAAGACCCGTCAAGTGGCCAAGTTCCTGGGCGAAGGACACAAGGTCAAGATCACGATCATGTTCCGAGGCCGCGAGGTCTACCACCCCGAGCACGGGAAGCGGATCCTTGACCGCATCGCCGAGCAGATGGAGGGCGTGGCCAAGGTGGAAGCCGAGCCCAAGCTCGACAACCGCAACATGATCATGGTGCTCGCCCCCGACAAGCGGGCCCGTCAGGCCGCCCAGTCGAGGGAGAAGGCGCAACAGCGCACCGACAAGCCGGGCGCCAGTGCCGCTCCGCAAGCAGCTGCCGACCCGGCAGCCGCGAACGGTGCGAGCGAGGCAGCGGCCACCCCGACCGAGGGGAACGGAAGTGCGCCGGCCGCCGATGGGAACAACGGAGTCAGCGAAGTCGCAGCATCAGCCGAAGAGGGATGACCCAATGCCGAAGATGAAGACAGACCGGGGCGCCGCCAAGCGCATCAAGGTGACCGCCTCCGGCCGTTTGCGTCGGCGCAAGGCTTTCCGCTCGCACATTCTGGAGAAGAAGAGCAGCGTCCGCACGCGCCGACTCGGTCGTGAGGCCGACATCGCCAAGGCGGACGAGCGGGCCACGCGCCGCATGCTCGGCATTTAGCGCAGGCGATCACCACCGCGCCCCGGCGCACACCCACCCGACACACCGAGAGATCTTGATGAGAGGAGCACCCCCATGGCCAGAGTGAAGCGGTCCGTCCACGGCCGCAAGCACCATCGCGCTGTCCTCGAGCAGGCGAAGGGGTACTACGGAAACAAGAGCCGTTCCTACCGGGCGGCCAACGAGCAGCTCATGCACTCCATGCAGTACGCCTTCCGGGACCGCCGCGCCCGCAAGGGGGACTTCCGCAAGCTGTGGATCCAGCGCATCAACGCCGGGGCCCGCCAGCACGGCATGAGCTACAGCCGCCTCATCAACGGCCTGCACCTGGCCGGGGTGGAGGTCGACCGCAAGGTCCTGGCCGACCTGGCCGTCAGCGACCCCGAGGCATTCGGTGCGCTCGTGGCGACCGCCCAGGACGCGCTGTCCAACGCGCCCGTGGCCGAGGTCGCTTCCTGACCCAGCGGCTGGCCTTTTCGCACCGGCGGGTCCGCCGGCTGCGCGGGCTGCTGCAGAAGCGTTCGTCCCGATGGGCAGAGCGCGCTTTCGTCGCCGAGGGGGCGGAGCTCATCCGCTGCGCCCTCGATGCGGCCGTTCCGATCGAGTCCCTCTACGTCTCGCCCGACGGCGCGGACGACCGCGCCGTCGAGGAGGTCTGCCGGCGGGCCGAGGCGGCCGGCGTGCGCGTCTTCCCGCTGGCGGCCGGCGTGCTCGAGCGGGTGGCCGACACCGTCACCCCCCAGCCCGTGCTGGCGGTGCTGCCCATGCTGGAGGAGCCGGGCGCCGGAACCGAACCGTGGTCGGCCCGTGAGGGCGCGTTGATCGTGGTGCTCGTCGACGTCCGTGACCCCGGCAACGCCGGCACGGTGCTGCGGGCGGCGGATGCCTCGGGCTCCGCTCTGGTCGTCTTCGCCGCGGATTCCGTCGACCCCTACAACCCCAAGACCGTGCGCTCTTCGGCCGGCTCGCTCTTCCACGTGCCCCTGGCGGTGCGGCCCGATGCACGAGCGCTCGCCACCGAGCTTTCGTCCGCCGGCTTCCGCACGCTCGCCACTGTCGTGCGGGACGGCGAGGACTATGCCGAGCTCGATTGGGCCACACCGTCGGCCGTCTTCCTCGGGAACGAATCCTCCGGGCTTCCGCCCGAGCTGACCGCTGCGCTCTCCGCGGCCCTGGCCATCCCGATGGCCGGGAGGGCCGAATCGCTCAACGTCGGCGTGGCCTGCGCCGTGGTCTGCTTCGAAGCCTTCCGGCAACGCCGGGGAGGCGGTGCCGCGCCACGTAGCATCGCGGGTGGCGACGCGGCGCCGAAAGAGTGACTGACGACAGGGAATCGGGCGACATGGCAAGCGACACTGTGGATCTCGACATCGACGGCATCACCGCCGATGGCGCGCGGGCGATTGAGGGCGCGGCCTCGACCGAAGCCCTCAACCTGGTCGACACCGAGTTCCTGGGCAAGCGCTCGGCGCTGACCCGGGCCCACCGTGCCCTGGGCGGGCGGAATCCCGAGGCCCGCAAGCATGCCGGTCGCCTCCTGGGTGAGGCGCAGGCGCAACTGAAGGCGCTGCTAGAGGCGAGACGGGCCGAGCTGGCCGAGTCCGAGCGGGTCGAGGCGCTCCTGGCCGATCGCCTCGACCTCACCGAGGTCATCCTGGACCAGGTGCGCGCCGCGCCGGCGCGCGGGCACCTGCACCCTGCCACGCAGGCCCGGGCAGAGCTGGAGGACGTCTTCGTCGGCATGGGCTTCACCGTGGCCGAGGGCCCCGAGGCGGAGACGGACTGGTACAACTTCGAGGCGCTGAACATCCCACCGGCGCATCCGGCGCGCGGCATGTACGACACCATGTATCTCGACGTCGGGGAGCCCGAGACGGTGCTGTTGCGGACGCACACGTCGCCGGTCCAGATCCACCTGATGGAGGCGGCGGTGCGCGACGACTCCCTGCCGATCCACGCCGTCATGCCGGGCAAGTGCTTCCGGCTCGACACGCCCGACGCCCGCCATCTTCCCGTCTTCAATCAGATCGAGGGGCTCGTGGTGGACCGGGGCATCACCTTCGGTGACCTCGCCGGCACCATTCAGGCCTTCACCGAGGCCTACTTCGGTCCGGGCATGCACTCACGCCTGCGTCCGGCCTACTTCCCCTTCACCGAGCCGTCGGCCGAGTACGAAATCACCTGCACCGTCTGCCTGGGCGAGGGGTGCCGCACCTGCTCGCACACCGGCTGGATCGAACTGGGCGGCTGCGGCATGGTCGATCCCGCTGTCTTCGCCGCGGTCGGGATCGACACCGGGGTCTGGTCGGGCTTCGCCTTCGGGTTCGGGATCGACCGGCTGGCGCAGATGCGTCACGCCATTCCCGACATGCGCTCCTTCCTCGAGAACGACATCCGCTTCCTCTCGCAGTTCTGACCTCGCCCCCCCAACGAGAAAGTCCCCCGTGCGCGCTCCGCTCAGCTGGCTCCGTGATTTCGCCCCGTTCCCCGACGACGTCGGGGTGTTGCGTGACGCGCTGGACGACCTCGGCCTGGTGGTCGAGGCCGTTGAGCATGTCGGCGAGGGGCTGGAGGACGTCGTGGTCGGTCGGGTGCTCGAGATCCGCGCGATCAAGGGCGCCGACAAAATCCGCCTCACCATCGCCGACGGTGGCGGTCCGGAGCCGCTCGAGATCGTCTGCGGCGCCACCAACTTCGAGGTGGGGGACCGGGTTCCGCTGGCGCCGGTCGGGGCCGTGCTCCCGGGGGACTTCGAGATCGGCCAGCGCAAGCTGCGCGCTGTCACCTCCAACGGCATGTTGTGCTCGGGCAAGGAGCTCGGCCTGACCGACGACGGAGCGGGCCTGCTGATCCTGGGTGACGAGTCGCCGGGCGTGCCGGGGACGCCGATCATGGAGGCGCTCGGGTTGCGGCTCGACACGGTGTTCGACATCACTGTCGAGGGAAACCGTCCCGACGCCTGGTGCATTTCGGGGATCGCCCGCGACCTGGCTGGACGCCTGGAACTCCCGTTCACGCTCCCCGAACCACCGGCCCCAGCCCCCAGCGGCTGGCCGGTGGAAGAGGCGGCGAGCGCGGTGGTGGAGTCGGGCGACCTCTGTCCCCGCCTCACCGTGTCGGTCCTGCGCGACGTGACCGTGGCGCCGTCCCCGGGCTGGATCGCCCAGCGCCTGCTGCTCGCCGGCATGCGCCCCATCAACAACGTGGTCGACGCCTCGAACTACGTCATGCTCGAGCTCGGCCAACCCACCCACCCCTACGACCTGTCGCTGTTGCCCGGGCCTGGACTGCGCGTCCGGCGGGCCCGGCCGGGCGAGCGGGTCGAGACGCTCGACGGCGTGCAGCGCACGGTCGGGGAGAAAGGACGGAGCCTGGGGGACACGGGCGAGGACTGTCTGATCTGCGACGCAGAGGGCACGCCGGTCGGCATCGGCGGGATCATGGGCGGAGCCTCGTCGGAGATCGCAGCGACGACGACCGAGGTCCTCCTGGAGGCCGCTTACTTCACGCCCATGGCCATCGCGCGCACGTCCAAGCGCCTCGGTCTGCGGAGCGAGGCCTCGGCCCGCTTCGAACGCGGCGTCGACCCGTGGGTGATCGA
>DATAXG010000037.1:0-15040 GCA_036273055.1 Acidimicrobiales bacterium
GCTGGTGATTGGCTGCGCCCTGGCGTTCACCGATGCCTCGCTCCACCTGGGCAGCCGCGAGGAGGTCCTGGTGGTGTCCCAACCTCTCGCCGCCGGCCAGGTCCTCACTCCCGGCGACCTGCGAGCGGCGAAGGTCTCGACCGGGAGCGGCGTGTCGGTCGTCCCGGTAGCCGAGGAGTCGACCGTGGTGGGTCGAAGTGTGGCGGTGCCGCTTGTTGCTGGGGCGCTGCTCGCCTCGGATGAGGTCGGTTCGGCGTCCCCGGTCGGGTCGGGGTCGGATGTGGTGGCGTTGGCCTTGAAGGCCGGCTCGTTCCCGCCGGACCTCTCGCCCGGGGATCGGGTCCAGGTGGTTCCAGTCAGCTCGCCATCGGGAGGTGCCGACACGAGCAGCTCGGCTGGGAGCCCGGTCGCGGCGACCGTCTTGGCGGTGGAGGCGGCGCCGGCTGATTCGGACAGCGGCACGGTGTTCTCTCTGCAGGTCGCCAAGTCGGATGCCGACGAGGTGGCGTCGCTTGCCGCGGCCGATGAGGCGAGCTTGGTCCAGGTCGGGGCGGGCGGGTGACGCTATGAGCGTGTTGGCATTCGCTTCGGTCCGTTCGTGCGGGGTGACCACGGCGGCTGTGGCGTTGGCTGCGACCTGGCCTGGTGGCCCGGATTCCCACCGGGTGCTGCTGGCTGAGCTGGACCCGGCGGGCGGCACGCTGGCCGCGGCGGCGGGGTGGCCGCCCGAGCCCGGCCTGGTGTCGTTGGCCGCGGCGGCCCGCCGGGGCGGCGACCCGGACCTGGTTTGGGGGCACTGCCAGCACTTGCCGGGTGGGGCGGCGGTGCTGGCCGGGCCGACTTCGGCGGAGCAGGCCCGTAGCGCCGTGGGGATGCTGGCCGGGCTGGTCGGCCGCCTCGGTGAGCTCGACATCGACGTGCTGGTCGACTGCGGCCGCCTCGACCCGGGCTCACCGGGTTGCGGGCTGCCGGCGAGAGCCGACCAGGTCGTCCTGATGGCCAGGCCGCGTCTGGCCGACCTGCACGCGTTGGCGACGTGGACCGAAGCCCACCCCGCTGACGGCGCCAACCTCGGCCTGTTGTTGGTCGGCGATGGCCCCTATCCGGACCACGAGATCGAAGATGCCCTGGGGATCGAGGTGCTGGCGCGGCTCCCTTGGGACCCCGACGGGGCGGCGGCGCTGGTGTCGGTGCCGGCATCGGCCCGGGAGCTGCGGGTGTCGCCGCTGGTACGGGCCGCCCGATCGCTGGCCGACCGTCTCGCCGAACCCCCGGCGATTACGCCCGGCAAGCGAGTCGAAGTCGGCGCATCGACTGTGTCGGTTCGGACCCGGGTGCTGCGGGCATGGCGGACCAAGCCCGCGACTCCCTCGACGAACGGTTCGACCCCCGAGGAGGTCCCGCAGTGAAGGTGACCCGATGACGGCCGACACCGGCCTCGTGACCGACCTGCGGACGGAGGTCCTCGCCGCCCTGTCCGAGCACGAGCGCGGCATGCAGGCGGCAGGCCGGGCACCGCTCGGCACGGCCGACGAGCAAGCATTGGGACGCCAGTTGATCGCCGAGGCGTTGGAGCGTCGAGCCCGCCAGGCGGTGACGTCCGGACGGCAGGTCATGTCACCCTCGGCGGAGGACGAGCTGGCCCGCGCCACGTTCGACGCCCTGTTCCGCCTGAACCGCCTGCAGCGGCTGCTCGATGACCCGGGGATCGAGAACATCAACGCCAACGGGGCCGACCAGGTATGGGTCCGCTACGCCGACGGCCGACGGGAGCAGGTCGAGCCAATCGCCTCATCGGACGAGGAGCTGGAGGAGATGCTGCGCACGGCGGCGGCCCGGACCGGGATCGGGGAGCGCCGCTTCGATCGCGGCTCGCCCCGGCTGTCGTTGCAGTTGCCCGACGGGTCGAGGCTGTTCGCGTTGATGGCGGTGGCCGCCCGGCCGTGCCTATCGATCCGCCGGCACCGCTACCTGCGCATCACCGCCGACGAGCTGATCGGCCTGGGCACCCTCGACCTGGCGCTGCGTGAGTTCGTCCGCTCGGTGATGTTGGCCCGCAAGTCGTGCATCATCTGCGGGGGTACCGGCGCGGGCAAGACGACCCTGCTGCGGGCAATGGCGGCGGACATCCCGCCCGCCGAGCGGCTGGTGACCATCGAGGACTCGCTCGAGTTGGGCTTGGACCGCTTCCCCGATCTGCATCCCGACGTGGTGGCGTTGGAGGCCCGGGAGCCGAACCTGGAGGGCGAGGGCGGGGTCAGCCTGGCCGAGCTGGTCCGCTGGGCGCTGCGCATGTCGCCGGACCGGGTGATCGTCGGCGAGGCCCGCGGCGAAGAGGTCTTGGCTCTTCTCAATGCCATGTCGCAGGGCACCGACGGGTCGATGGCCACCTTGCATGCCTCGTCGTCTCGGGGGGCGTTCTCCAAGCTCGCTACCTATGCCGTCCAGGCCCCCGAGCGGCTGCCGTTGGAGGCCACCAACCTGCTGGTGGCCAACGCGGTGCATTTCGTGATTCACCTGGCCCAGGATGGTGACCGGCGGTTCGTATCCTCGGTGCGTGAGGTGGTCGATGCCGAGGGGCCGATGGTGGTCTCCAACGAGGTGTTTCGTCCCGGACCTGATGGGCGGGCCGTTCCCGGCGCGCCGCTGCGCAACGAGACCCTCGACCAGTTGGTCGCCGTCGGGTTCGACCCGGGCCTGTTGGACCGGCCCCAAGGGTGGTGGGAGCAGTGAGCGCCCTGGCCGCTCTGTGCGGGGCCGGGGTCGGTCTCGGGCTCGTGCTGGTCATCGTCGGCTGGCGCGGTGTCGACCTGCCCCGGCCCACGCGGAGATTCGATAGGCGGAAGGTGGAGCGGGCCAACCTGCGTATCGGGCTGGCCGTCGGCGCCGCCGTGGTGGTCGGTGCGGCCACCGGTTGGCCGGTCGGCGCCCTGTTGGCCGGCCTGGCCGGCTGGGGCGCTCCCGGGCTGCTGGGGGGAGCCAAGGGCGGCAGCGTGGCGGTGGCCCGCATCGAGGCCATCGCGGGGTGGGCCGAGATGCTGCGCGACACCATGGCCGGCGCGGCCGGGCTGGAGCAGGCCATCGTCGCCACCGCCACCGTCGCCCCGCTGCCCATCCGGGCCGAGGTCGTCACCCTGTCGGTCCGTCTCGAAGGCGAGCGCCTCGCACCGGCGCTGCGGGCCTTCGCCGACGACGTGGCCGACCCGACCTGCGACCTGGTCGTCGCCGCCCTGATCCTTGCCGCCGAGCATCAGGCTCAACGGCTCGGCGAGCTGTTGGGTTCCCTCGCCCAGGCCGCCCGGGACCAGGCCACCATGCGGCTGCGGGTCGAGGCCGGACGGGCGCGCACTCGCACGTCGGTCCGAGTCATCGTGGGCGCCACCGGCGGCCTGGCCTTGGGCCTGGCGATCCTCAACCGCGGCTACCTCGCCCCCTATGACTCCGCGGTCGGCCAGCTCGTCCTCCTCCTCGTCGGCGGGGTGTTCGCGGCGGCGTTCATGTGGCTGGCCAAGATGACCCGGCCGGCCACCGTCGAGCGGTTCCTCGGCAATGAGGCTGCGCTCGCCAAGACGGATGGGCTCTCGGAGGCGCGGTCGTGATCCTTTCCCTGGTCTGTGGCGCCGGGGTCGGTGCCGGCCTGTTGCTGGTCTTCCGCGGCCTCTACCCGCCCCGGCCGTCGCTGGCTCAGGCCCTGGCCCAACTGCGTCGGCTCCCCGAGGCCACCCCGGTCCTCGTCCCCGAGACCGAAGGCGGGTTCGCCGCCCGCCTCGGTCGCCCGGCGGCGGACGCCCTCACCCGGGCCGGGGCTGGCTGGCTGCTCCCGGGCGGCGTGCGCCGGGACCTCGCCGTGCTAGGCCGCAGCCCGGAGCGTCACCTGGCCGAAAAGGTCACCTTGGCCCTCGTCGGCCTCCTCTTCGTCCCCGCCGTCGCCGCGCTGCTGCTCCTGGGCGGCGCCCATCTCCCACTCGTCGTACCGCTGTGGGCGTCGTTGATCGGCGCGGTGGCCGGATTCGTCCTGCCCGACCTGGGCATCCACGCCGATGCCAGCCGGCGACGCCGCGACTTCCGCCACGCCCTGTCCAGCTTCCTCGACCTCGTGGTCGTGGCCCTGGCCGGCGGCGGCGGTGTCGAGACGGCGCTCGGCGACGCGGCCGGGGTCGGGGCCGGGTGGGCGTTCGCCTACCTGCGCCGGGCGCTCGACCAGGCCCGCCTGGCCCGGGAGACCCCGTGGGCCGCCCTCGGCCGGCTCGGGAACGAGCTCGGGGTCGGCGAGCTGTCCGAGCTGGCCGCCAGTGTGTCCCTGGCCGGCACCGAGGGGGCCAAGGTCCGGGCCTCGTTGGCGGCCAAGGCCGCTTCGTTGCGCACTCACGAGTTGGCCGAGGCCGAGACGGCGGATCAGGCCGCCACCGAACGCATGAGTCTCCCCGTCGTCCTGCTCTTCGCCGTGTTCTTGGTCTTCCTCGGCTACCCGGCCGTCGAGAAGGTCCTCACTGGCCTCTGAATCCCACCACCAAAGAAAGAAGGCAATGACATGAAGGAGCCGCCGTGTTCCCCGAACTGATTATCCTCCGCCATCTCATCCAAACCCTCACCGTCAGGTGGCAGGCGCTGCGGGCCGATCCCGAGGCCGGCTACTCCACCGAAGCCGTCATCGTGACCGCCCTGTTGGCCGCCCTGGCGCTCACCGCGGTAGGGATCATCGTCGCCAAGGTCATCGCCTCGGCCAACAACATCTCCACCACCGGCGGTGGGGGCTGACGGCAATGATCGCCCGGCGGCCCTCGGACCACGCCCCACCATCGCGATGGCGCCTTCCGCGGCGCGTCCTGGTGCGCGATGAGCGCGGCGCGGTGTCGGCCGAGCTGGTCATCGCCACCCCACTCCTGCTGTTGCTGATCATGGGGGTGATCCAGTTCGCCCTCTGGCAGCACGCCGAGCACATCGCCACCGCCGTCGCCCAACAAGGCGTCGCCGTCGGCCGGCTCCAAGGCGAAAGCGCGTCGGCCGGCCAGCAACAAGCTCAGACCGTCCTAAAGCAGCTCGGCTCGAGCGTGCTGGTGGACTCGAACATCACCGCAGCCCGGACCGACGCCACCACGACGGTGACCGTGACCGGCCACGCCGAGAGCATCGTCGGGTTGTTCTCCCTGCCAGTCAAGGCGGTGGCCACCGGACCCACCGAGGTCTACACCAACAATCAGGGCCAGGCGCCATGACCGGCCAGCGCGGACGAAGGTTGGGTCGGCTGCGACGGAACGAGCGGGGCAGCGTCGCCGCCGAACTGGTCCTGCTCACCCCACTGCTCATCCTCCTGCTGTTGTTCGTGGTCGCCCTCGGCCGTCTCTCCGGGGCGCGTCTCGACGTCGACGGGGCCGCTGCCGAGGCAGCCCGAGCCGCTTCCATCGCCCGCGACCCCACCACCGCCACTGCCATGGCCCAGCAAACCGCCACCGCCGCGCTGGGCTCGGACGGTGTCACCTGCGGCCAGCTCACCGTCAACACGAACACCGCCCAGTTCGCCCCCGGCGGCTCGGTGGCGGTCACCGTCACCTGCCACGTCGGGCTGTCCGATCTCACCGGGCTGCGGCTCCCGGCCTCGGAGTCGGTCACCTCGACGGCCAGCTCGGTCATCGACACCTACCGGAGCAGCACGTGACCGCCCTCATCGCGCGAGCGCATGCCCGGCTGGGCGAACGGGAGTCGGGGATGGTCACCGCCTTCGTGGTCATCTTCACCGCCGCGCTGTTGCTCATGGCCGGCCTCGTCCTCGACGGCGGCCTCGCCCTCTCGGCCCGCGTCCGCGCCATCGACGACGCCCAAGCCGCCGCGCGAGCCGGCGCCCAGGCCATCGACATCCCCACCTACCGAGCCACCGGCCAGATCACCCTCGACCCCACCCAGGCCACCGCCGACGCCCAGCACTACCTGGCGGCGGCCGGCAACACCGGCACCGTGGCCGTCAACGGCAACCAAGTCACGGTGACCGTCACCATCACCCAACCCACCCAGATCCTCGACCTGGCCGGCATCAACCACTTCACCGAGACCGGCACCGGGACCGCCACCGCCGAACAAGCCAACGACCAGAACAACGGTGGCCCATGACCCGCCTCGGCCACCTCGTCAAAGGCCTCGGCGCCCTGGTACTCCTCGCCGCCTTGGTGGTCGCCATCCCCTGGGCGCTATGGCACTTCGTCGGCTGGCCCCTCCCACACCACGTCCCCTCCGCCAGCCAAGTCGGCCGCGCCCTCAACCACCAAGGCATCCCCGACCAAACCCTCGTCGACGCCCTGGCCGTGGTCGTCTGGCTCACCTGGGCCGTCCTCGTCGCCTCCATCGCCGTCGAGATCCCCGCCGCCCTCTCCGGGCGACACGCCCCCAGGCTCCCCCTCGCCGGCATCTTCCAACCCATCACCGGTCGCCTCGTCGTCGCCGTCATCGTCGCCTGCCTCACCCTCGCCCCCCGACCCGGCCACCTGGCCACGCCCGGATCGTCCGGCGGCGACCTGTCCACTGCCACGGTGCGCCGCCCGGTCGCCGCCCTGGTCCTGAAAGACACGACGGTGAGAGAGACGGTGCTGACCGACGCCAGCCGGCCACTCACGACCACCGGCCCACCGACGCCTGCGACGGCAGTCGCCGCCAGCCCGCCCGCCGCCACAACGCCGGCCGCTCCGTCACCGGCCGCCTCGACCACCTACGTCGTCCAACGCGGCGACACCCTCTGGGGCATCGCCCAACGACAGCTCGGTGACCCGCTGCGATGGTCCGAGATCTACCAACTGAACGTTGGCCGACCCCAGCCCGATGGGGCCACCCTCACCGACCCTCACTGGATCGACCCCGGCTGGACCCTCGTCCTACCCTCGCGACCCGCTCCCTCCATAGCACCCACCGCACCCACCGCACCTTCGACGGCGACGCCATCCCCTTCACCGGCTCCCGTCGCCCCACCGGCGCCGGCACCCACGACCGAACCGACCACACCGGTACCGGCACCGGCCTCGCCTCCAGTGCGTGCTCAACACGAAACCCCACAGACAAGCGGCATCGCGCCACGTCAGGCAGCTCACACCGCCGACCCGGTGCGCTTGCCGTCGGGCTCGGTGGTCGCTGGCTCCTTCGCCGCCGGTGTTCTCTCCGCCGTCGCCCTCGGCCGGCTCCGCCGCCGCCACGCCTACCGCTATCGGCCGCCTGAGCCGGGTCGCGACCTGACCCCGGTCCCGATCCGGCTGACCCTGCGCCACCTCGCGCAGTCGGTTCGGGCCGACGACGAGGCGGATGCCACGGCCGCCCACGACGCGGTCCCGGTGTTCCCGGTTGCTGACGACGAACGCCGCCTCGACCCCGGCCGCCTTGAGGTAGGAACCCGAGCGGGCGCCACCGTCACCGTCGAGGTCACCGACCTGTCCGGGGTGGCGATAACCGGCGCGGTCGTCGACGACGTCGCCCGCGCCCTGGTCGCCGGGCTGCTGGTCCGGGCCGTGCCCGGCGCCACCGAGGTCCTCCTCACCGAGCCGCTGGCCGACCGGCTCCTTCCCGGCGTCCTCGACGACCGCTCACTGCGCCGCTGCGACAGCACCGACGACATGGCGCGCACTGTCGAGGCGGAGCGGGTTGCTCGTGCTCGACGTCTGGATTCTGTGGACGCCGCCGACGCCACCAGCTTCCGTCACGACAACCCCGAGAACCCCCTGCCCCTCCTGGTCGTGCTCCTCGACTCGGTACCGGCCGAATCGCACGGACGCTGGAGTGCTCTGCTCGCCGACGCCCCCGGCCTCGGCATCGCCATCATCTTCCTCGACGACTCGCCACTCGCCACCACCCGCATCGAACTCGACGCCAACGGAACCGTCACCAGCCACACCGCCACCCGGACCATCGGCGGTGCCGCGCTGTACCGGTTGCGGCCCGACGAGGCCGCCGAACTGCTCGGCGCGGTCAACGACGCCAACCGCGAACCCGACGAAGACGACCCCGACTGGGCCGAACCCCACGGATCGATCACCCCGCTGCACAACAACGGCAACGACCTACAGACAGCTCATGGGCCGGACAGCGCAGGCTGGCCCGAACCGCCCGATTTCGCCGACAGCGAAGACCGGCCGATCGTCGTCGAGGTGCTCGGCCCGTTCCACATCACCATCCATGGCCAAGCCATCACCTCCGGGCTGCGGGGCCGAGCCAGAGCGCTGTTCGCCTGGTACCTGCTCCGCCCCGAAGGCGCCACCATCGACGAGGCCGTCGATGCCCTGTGGCCGAGCACGGACCCCGAACAGGTCCGCCGCCAGTTTTGGCGGCCCTTCGGCGATCTGCGCACCCGGCTGCGCAGCACCGGCGACGACAGCCTCGAAGTCCTGGAGAAGATCGGCGAGCACTACCGCCCCCACCCGGGCGAGATCACCTGCGACCTGTGGAGCTTCCAAGCCGCGCTCGGCGACGCCGCCGGAGCCGACGACGGCGAGGCGGCCCGGGTGGCGCTGCGCCGGGCCCTCGATGCCTACCGTGGCGACCTTCTCTCCGGCGTCGGCTACTCCTGGGTCGAACCGGTCCGCCAAGACCTCCACCGCCGAGCCCTCGACGCCCAACTCCGCCTGGCCGAACTCGACGACCGCGCCGGGCACCCCGAGTTGGCCGTCGCCGTCCTCGAACAGGCCATCGACTTGGACCGCTACGCCGAAGAGCCGTACCGCCGCCTCATGGCCCTTCACGCCGCCCACGGCCGGCCCGACGCCGTCACCGCGACCTGGCAACTCCTCCGCAGCCGGCTCGCCGACCTCGACGTCGACATGGACGAGACCACCGCCCGCCTCTACCGCACCCTCACCACCACCGACTCCCCAGCGCCGCGACCCGTCCGGCTCTCGTCGTGACCTCAGCCAGCGCGTTCCCCGGCCTCGACAGCCCCGGCCGCATGGCCGGCACCATCATCGCCGGCCTGGTCATCGAGGCCGCTATGGTCTGGCGCTTCGGATGGCGATCGCCGCTCGCCGCCTACAGCTTCCTCGCGGCCACCGGTGCGGTGCTGAGCGCCGCCGATTTCGCCGCCCGGCGAGTCCCCAACCTGATCGTGCTCCCCGCCTATCCGATCGCCGCTGTCCTACTCGTGATCGCGTCGGCCCCATCGGGGTGGTGGCCGCTGGCCCGAGCCGGGATCGCCGCCGCCGGACTCGGCGGGTTCTACCTCACCCTCGGGCTCGCCTTCTCCGCCGGCATGGGGCTTGGCGACGTCAAATGGGCCGGCGTCCTTGGCGCCTACCTGGGCTGGCTGAGCTGGTCGGCGATTGTCACCGGCACCGTGATGGCCTTTCTGGCCGCCGCCGTGGTCCTCGTCGCGGCGCGAATCGCCGGCCGGCGTCAGGCGAGCATGCCGATGGTCCCGTTCATGACCCTCGGCGCAGTCGTCGCCGTGCTGGCCACCAGATGACCCGAGAGGGTCTGCGTTCAGCGGGCGGCACTGGCGATCACGTCGGCCAACGCCAGGTTCGCCACCATTCGAGCGAGCCTCCGGCCCGTCGAAGGTCGAAGCACTACCACTCGCACTCCGGCGCCGCCTAGCTGGGCCAAGAGTGCGTTTAGTTCCTGGCGGTTCGGGGACAGGCGGCCGTACCCGTCGACAACAAGAAGATCGATATGTCCGGCCACCTCGGCCAGTAGCCGGGAGAGGCCTGGTCGGCCCACACCGAAGTCCTGATCGCCGTAGGTCGCGACGTGCTGCCAGCCCCGCTGGCGGGCAACCTGGATCGCCAGACCGGCGACCTGTCGACTCAGCCTGTTGCGGCCTGCCCGCCCCGGCACTTCTCTGGCATAGATCGCGACTCGCCACACGGGAGCCTCCTTGTCGGTCGGCGTGTCGTCGATGAGACCTCCGCCGTCCCCGGAAAGCAAGGCGTCTCACGAAGAGAGACTTGATGGCCGAAGATGGTTCTGATGGTCGCCAATTCGATATTGAGGCTTGCTTTCTGCTCTCTCCGCCGCGGTCAGCCGCCTGCGTGATGCCGGCCGGGACTTTCCTGTGGCCCGGTGCGCTCGTCGCCTTGTTGGCCACCAAGTAGCCGATCGGTGGGGCTGGGGTCAGCAGGCGGCACGGCCCGGTCAAAGGGTCCAGTTACTCAGGGTGTCTGAGGCCAACCGGCAGCATCGAAGACCGCTATGGGGTCAAGGTAGTCGCGCCACCATGTCACCTTGCGATCGTTGATCGTGATGATCGAGACGAAACGATTGTCGTACGGGCGACCCGTCTGGACTGCCTCGCCGTGCACCTCGTACTCGAGGACAATGACCGACTGTGCGGGATCCCGATAGACGCGAAGGTTGTCGGCGCTGCGCACGTTCATGTAGCTGTCGTAGTCGCCGTACAGGTCGATGACGGCCTGTCGACCCTCGACTCGCCTTGGGTAGCCGGGTACGGAGATGACGTATTCGATGACGACGTCGTCGGCCAACAGGTCGAAGTAGTCCTCGCCATCGGCGAACTCTCTCAGTCCCTCGTGGATGGTGCGAAAGAAAGGCCCGTCGGCGCCGAAGTTCGAGCTGTCTTCGGTGTACTTGGTCACGTGGCCTCCATTGGCTGCATCTCCGGTTCGGCGGTTTGCGCGCGGGTGTCGCCGGCCGATCTCACAACAGGGCGTGCTGCTCTGCCACGCGAGCGCAGATCTCTTCCCAGGTAGGAAGTGGGCCGGTGCCGAAGTAGAGCTCGGGCATGGTGGACTCGTAGGCGGTTCGAAGCTGGGACGAGATGTTGCTGGTCGAGTCGAAGGCCGGGCACGTGGCAAAGCCGCCGGCCGGGCGGATCTCGATGCCGTCGCCTCCGAAGAAGGCCCGGTTGATCTCCTCGACGCTGCGCATCACCTGGTCGATCTGATCTCTATCGGCGAGGAGGTCGAGCACCTGGCGGTCGCCCAAGAGCTGGTACACGTCGTAGAAGTGCCGGCCGCTACGCCGGTCGATCGGCCCGTCGGTGTCCGAGGCGAGTTGGCGGCACAGGGCGTGGATGATGACGAGCTTTTCGAGGAGGGTGCGCCCCGGATGAAGGACGGCAACGTCGAAGGGCGCCAGGTCGTCGAACTCGCCGAGGTCGGTCCCGGCGGCCACGAGCGCGTCTCCGAGGAGGGAGCTGATCGGCACCTGGGTGTGGGGATGGGGCCCACCCCGGACGCCCATCTCAAGAAGCACGCTGGTGTGGATGAGCGCGGTCGGTTCCCGGGTGGCGGCATAGGCGATCTCGTAGGAACGATGTCGGCCGGACTCCCTTCCACCAAACCCAGTCGCGGAGCCGCCTACTCCGGCGGCCGCAGCCTCGGCCATGGCCTTCATGAGCCTGTCGGTGGCGCCGCGGCTGCGTTCCCCGGGCACGACGAGGACGTCGATGTCTTCGGAGAAGCGCTCCACCAGCCGGTAGCCCTTGGAGAGGCTGGTGCCGCCTTTGAAGATGAAGTCGCCGTCGAAGTCGCGGCCGAGGACGCGGAGAACTCGGCTGACCCAGTAGTCCTTCTCGACCGCGGTGGGGCTGATCCCGAGACGCTCGGCGGCGGCGTCGAGGGTGGGCCCGAACTCGCGTAGCTCGGCGAAGCGGGCCACCCGCTCAGCCGGCGAGCGCCAGATCGCGGTGGACGGACTCGCTGCGCGCCGGGCGGACGACGTCGGTCATGTCCGGCCGTCCGAGCGCGACGAAGAGGCGGCGCAACCGCTCGCGGACCCGGGGCGGTTCGGTCTCCGACGCCCGCGCCACCCGTTCGAGGCGGACCGTGCCGTTGTCGGCGAGTCGCTCGATCCGCGCCACCGCATCGGCGGGAGGAACCTCGACGAGGCCGTCCCAGTCCCGCAGCACTTCCAACAGCGCGACCTCGGCCGGGCGCAGTCGCTCGTCGCGGCGCTTGGTGGCGGCCGCCCGGCTGACGTAGTGGACCGAGCCGGGGCTGCGAGGTGATCGGCCGGGAACAGCGACCGCCTCCCGGCGGGCCACCTGGGTCGACAGGCCGAGCGCCAGGGCGGCGCTCCATCCGGACGGGCCGGAGCCGATCCCGCCCACGACGGCGTCGGCGAGGCGTCCCGGCGGAGGGGGAGCCATGCCCAGTCGCGTAGAAGCGCCCCGCCAGTAGAGGCCACGGCGGACCCGGCGCACTTCCCCCGAGCGGGCCAGCCGCGACAGGGCTTGGGCGACCGCGTCAGGGGAGCCGCCGAAGTCCTCGGGCCGCCAGAAACGGTCCCGCGAGCCGAGGACCCGCTTGCGGACCTCCGGTGCCACGCTCGTCGTGCTCATGGTCGACATCGTACCACGAGTGTCGGCAAAGCGATACGCGAAGTTGACATCATACTGCCGCTGTCGCGGCGGAGGGCCGGGTGAAGCCCACGACTAGGTCGCTGCCGAATGCCGCGCCGATGGTGGTCGGGAAGGTGTCTTGGCGGACGTCGGCGCCGGTGTAGGGGGCGTCGACCATGACGCCGGGAGAGATGACCAGGCCGACGTGGGTTACGTCGCTGGGTCCGCCGCCGAAGAAGGCGAGGTCGCCGGGTTCGAGTGGCGTGCCGGGCGGCAGGATCGGTCCGGCGTCGTACTGGTCCTGGGCGACTCGGGGCAGGGCGATCCCGGCGACTTTGTAGGCGGCTTGGACGAGCCCGGAGCAGTCGAAGCCGACGCCGGGGGTCTCGCCGCCCCAGATGTAGGGGGTGCCGACTTGGGCCAGGGCCCAGTCGACGGCGATGCCACCGGCGGTACCGGCGGCGACCGTTTGGCTCTGAGTCTCCCCGAGAGATTGGGCGAGGGTCATGACTTGGGTGACGTAGGCGTCGGAGTGGTTGTAGGTGAACACGGCGGCGTCGAGGTTGGCGCCGTTCTCGGCGCCGTTGGCGCAGAGGTCACGGGCGGCGGCGTAGTCGGCGTCGATCTGGTCGTAGGGGGAGGGCGGGTTGGCCCCGCCGGGTGGTATCGGGGTGTCGTAGGCGGCGAAGGTGGCCGGCTCGAACTGCATGGGGCCTTCGGCGCCGGCCGAGTTCGCTCCGGATTGCACGCCGGGGAGGGTGGAGGTGCCGTTGTCGGATTCGACGGTGCCGATGGCGGCGAGGACCGTCCACGGTAGGCCGGGGCAGGTGGTGGCGGCTTGTTGGTAGTCAAGGAGGCTGGCGGCGGAGATGATGTCGTGGGCAATCTGGCTGGGGATGCTGTCGCCGCCGGTGAGGAGCGATGAGACGCCTGCTCCGGCTCCGGCGGCGAGGAGCACGACGAGCACCAGGAACCCGGCGGCGCCGGCTGCGATCTTGTTGGTGAGGCCACCAGATGGGGTCGCGGGGTCGATGGTTAGGTCACCTCCAAGGGGATGTGGGCGAGTTGGGCGAGACCGAGGCGGCCAGGACCGTCCTGAGGAGTGTCGGCTCTGACGGGTAGCCAGATGGCGACGTCGGGGGCGGCGCCTGGCGGGCGCCAGGCGGTGGCGACGGGGATGCCCGGGTGGTCGAGGACGCGGCGGGCGTCGCGTTCGCGGCGGGGGGAGGGGAAGCTGAACAGCACCCAGTTGGGGTGGCCGGCGGCGGCGGCCAGGCGGGCGTAGCCGGGGAGTTTGGCGGCGAGGCGGTCGAGGGGTTCGGTGCCGTTGTCGTACTCGACGAGGAACGGCAGGGCGGTGCCGTGCTCGCTCCAGATGCCGTAGCCGTCGGGGCGGACGACCTCGCCCCACTCGCGGGCGCAGCGCCGCTCGGACCACCACTCGTCGAGGTAGCAGCCCGGCCGGGTTCGGGCCGAACGGAGCAGGCCGGTGAAGAAGCCATTGAGGCCGACGAGGTGGGCCAGGCGTTGGCTGGCGGCGAGGTCGTGGGCCAGGGTCCGCCGCCACGACAGGTCGGAGAGGTCGAGGGCGGTCTCGGCGGCGACGAGGGCAGCGCCGAGGGGACCGAGGACCCAGTGGAACGGAGTGGGGCTGCCCCACGATTGGGGTCGGAACCGGTCGACGATGTCGAGGGCGTACAGCTCGGCCAGGCGCATCCTTGCTCGGCGTTCCCCGGTGAAGCCGACGTCGGCTACCTGTGGCGTGGTGAGGACACGATGGTCATCGAGGAGACGGCAGAGCGTCCGGTCCCGTTCGGTGAGCCGACCGACCACGGCCAGGAGCCGAGCATCGACGTCACGCCAGCCACGACGACCACCGACGGCTTGAGCGGAGCCTGACGGCGCTGCGGCTATCCGAGACGGAGACGGAGTCGACACCGAGCTACCTGCAGCGGAGCCAGTACCCACAGCAGAGCGGACCGGCCCTTGGCCGGATGGATTCGACGAACTCACGACCACCTACCCCTTGAGTCGGCCGACGCGACGGAGCCCTCACCGTCGCCCTGACCGGCAGGTTCGTCTGGTCCCGAGGGCTCCATTCCTGGACGGAGCCCATGGCGGAGCCCTCCGTGGACGCCTTGACGGAGCCCACTACGGACACTGGCTTCGGGGACACTGCCGGTGCGGGCATCCCCACGGGGTGGGGGTGCGGGTAGGGCCCGTCCGGCGAGCACCGGGCGGGTCGTCTTCGGGTCGGGCTGACGGTGGTGGGCCGCTCGGTTGGCGTCGCGGACCGCTTGGGCCCGGCCGGCCACGGCTGGCGGGCCGGGCCGGGTGCGCAGCGTGAAGGCGGGGGTCTCTTCGCCGTCGACGACGAGGCGGGCCGCCGCGGTGTACGCACCGAGGTGGGCCAGGTCGTGCTCGGAGACTTCGGGGGCGACGTGGCGGCCGAGGACGTGGGCGTCCTCGGGGGACATGGAGAACCACACCTTGGTCCGGGCGTTCGACGAGACGGTCTCACGCAGCTCTTTGGGGAGCTGGCCGAGGTGCTGGTGGGCGAGGATCATGGAGAGCCGGTAGCCACGGGCCTCGGCCAGCATTTCGTCGAACGACCGGGGCAGGTTCAAGAAGTTCTGGCACTCGTCGACCACCAGCGATGCGTCGACCCGGGCGGCCTGGCCGAGCCGGGCCCGGTGGGTGGCGGTTTGCCACACCTTGGCCACGACGAAGCTGCCGAGCAGGCGAGCGGTCTCGTCGCCCAGGATGCCCTTGGGTACC
>DATAXG010000038.1:0-1580 GCA_036273055.1 Acidimicrobiales bacterium
AACCCTGCTGCCGGTGCTGCTCTCCGCATGGGGGCCGCGCCTGGACCGCAGGACCCGCCGGGCGGCACGCCGCCACCAGGTCAACGCGGGCAGACCGAGCCGAACCTGGGCGGCATGGACCGCCACGGTCATCCGCCACCGCCTGCTCGCCATCGGGGCTGCGGTCATAGTCCTCGGCGTCTTGACCGGTTTCGCGTTCACCCTCCGGGTCGGCGAGGCACGACCCACCTCCGTGGACCGCTCCGGGACCGCCGAGACCGGATTACGCACCCTGGAGCGCGCGGGGTTCCCGGTCGCAGCCCTCCAGCCCATCGAAATCCTCGTGCCCGACACCTCCAACCCAACCGCCCTGGCGGCCCGGCTCGAGGCGATCCCCAGCGTGGACACCGCCATCGCCCCCACCGGGCCGGAGTGGCGACGAGCCGGCACCGCACTGGTCGACGTAATCGCGAGCTCGCCGACCAGCACCTCGACCGGCAAGGCCACCGTCGCCGCCGTGCGTGCCACCGCCGCCCGGTTGGCGCCCGACTCCCAGGTCGCCGGGGACGGACCCGACGAAGCCGACTTCGTGCACGCCCTCTATTCCCGGTTCCCCCTCATCGTCGCCGTCGTGGCATTTGTCAGCCTGCTGGCCCTGACCCGCGCCTTCCGCTCCGTGGTCCTGGCAGTCAAGGCCTTCGTGCTCAACCTGGTGTCGGTCGGCGCCACCTTCGGGGCGCTGGTGGTCATCTGGCAGCGGGGCTACGGCTCGCACGCCATCTGGGGCATCTCCGGGACCGGGGTAATCATCGACTTCGTGCCCCTGATCGTCTTCGCCTTCCTCTTCGGCCTGTCGATGGACTACGAGGTTTTCATCCTCTCCCGCATCAAAGAAGCCCACGACACCGGCTGCTCCACCGACGATGCCATCATCGACGGGCTCGGCCACACCGGCCGGCTTGTCACCAGTGCGGCGCTCATCCTTTTCCTGGCGTTCGCCGCCCTCGCCTCCGCCCCCAGCGTGCCACTCAAAGTCTTCGCCACCGGCCTGGGCGTCGGCATCCTCCTCGACGCCACCATCGTTCGCGCCCTACTTGTGCCTGCCCTCGTCTCACTACTTGGCCGGTGGAACTGGTGGCAGCCTTTCCGGTATCACGATTACGCCCGGCAAGTTAAGAACCCACTTCGGTTAAAGCATCGCGATGCGCCGCCCGCATCGACGCTGCCGCCAACGTGATTGCCGTATACAAACCAAGCACCTCGACGGCAGTTCCTGGAGCACCACCAGAATGCTGATCAGGGCCACCATGGCGTAGCCGATCCCAAACGCAGAAAAGCGCAGTGCGGAGGGAAGGCCCACCGACATCACCGAACCGAACGCCAAGAGCATGATGACGATTGCGGCAGTGATTCCCACCCCTTTTCGCCTTTGTCCGGCTTCGGGGACACCACTGCGCTGACGGGCGCATCCCGGTGCGACCATTGCCAGCTGGGACGAGCATCTGGGTGGCGATTGATGCCTCTCGCCTCGACGTGAAGCGAGGCTGTCTGGGTGGCGGATTCGCCGACAGCGGTCCGGTCGGGTGGTTCTTTTGCACCCT
>DATAXG010000039.1:0-7669 GCA_036273055.1 Acidimicrobiales bacterium
GACGTTGATCAGGATGCCGGCCGCCGCCATCGTGATCACCAGCGACGATCCCCCGAAGGAGATGAACGGGAGCGGGATCCCGGTGACAGGCAGAACGCCCACAACCGCTCCAACGTTGATGAGGGTCTCCGCCCCCACCCAGGCCACCAGCCCGAGGGCGAGCAGGGCACCGAAGCGGTCGGCCGATTGCACGGCGGCCCGGATGCCGAGCCACATGAACGCGCAGAGAAGGCCGAGCACCAGCAAGGCACCGACGATCCCGAGCTGCTCGCCGATCACGGAGAAGATGAAGTCGGTGTGGGCGTTCGGCAGGAAGCCCCACTGGGCCTGGCCGCCCCCGAGACCCGAGCCCACGAGGTGACCCGAGCCCAGACCGATGAGCGACTGCATGACCTGGTACCCCGAGCCCGAGCTGTGCGCAGAGGGGTCCATGAACGAGAGCAGCCGGGCCCGGCGGTACGGGGACGCCACCGCCACGAGCAGGGCCAGGCCGACGAGCGCCGCCATCACCTTCATGACCGGCCCGAGACGCACCCCGGAGACGAACAGCAGGGCGAGCGCGATGAATCCGAGGACCATGGCCGTGCCCATGTCCGGCTGGGCCAGGATCAGCACGCAGGCGAAGCCGGTCACGATGAGGAGCGGCCCGATGATCCGTCGGTCGGCTGCATCCTCGTCGAGGCGGCGCGTGATGAAGTCGGCGGCGAACAGGGTGAGGGCGAGCTTCATCAGCTCGGACGGCTGCAGGCGAAATTGCCCGAAGCCGACCCAGCGGCTCGACCCCATGGCATGGACGCCGAGGCCGGGGACCAACACCACGAACAGCAGACCGAACGTCACCAGGAGGATCAGGGGGCTGAAGCGTCGCAGCTTCCGGTAGTCGAAACGGACGGCCAGCCACAGCACGATGGCGCCGATGGCCATCCACATGGTCTCCCGGATGAGGATGGCCCATGGCGACCCGTAGGTGGCGATGGAGATCACCGAGGAGGCCGAGCCGACCATGACGAGCCCGATGAGGCAGAGGAGCACCACATCGAAGAGGAGCAGCGTCGAGACGGAGATCCGGCGACTGCCGATGCGGATGCCCATGCCCGCGCTCCGGGTGGCCTCGCGGTGCGACGCCGAGCGCGGGGCGGCGCTCGGCGCCTTCGTCGCCACAGCCCGGCGCGGCCGAGGCCTCGTGTGCCGCTCTGGCGGGGCGATGCTGCGCGTCGACGTCATCGCGCCCACTCCCTCCGGGCGCGGGCGCGCCACCCTGCTCGGTCCGACACCCGATGCATGCATGCAGTCTCCCCCACCGCGCGGCTGAAGTGGCGGACCGCGCCGCGATTCCGCTCCGTGTCGCGCGCGTCGAGCCCAGGGCCGGTCATGTGAACTTCGCCACCGTGAGGAAGTCGCCGTAAAAGATGCCGAGACCCAACGCGCAGAAGAGGCCCCCGAGGATCCAGAAGCGCACGATCACCGTGGTCTCGGGCCACCCGCCGAGCTCGAAGTGGTGGTGGATGGGGGCCATCCGGAACACTCGCCGGTGGAACATGCGGAAGCTGATGATCTGAATGATCACCGAGACGGTCTCCATGACGAAGAGCCCACCGATGACCAGCAGGAGCAGATCGAGATTGAGGAGGAGGCACAACGCCGCCAACCCGGCGCCGATGGCGAGTGACCCGGTGTCGCCCATGATGATCTTGGCTGGTGCCGCGTTCCACCAAAGGAACCCGATACAGGCGCCGGCCAGCGCCACCGCCACGAGCGAGAGGTCGATAGCCGAGGCGGGGAGCACGTGGTAGATGACGTAGTGGCGGAAGACCCAGTAGCCCATGATGGACAACACGGCGAAGCAGAATGTCCCCGATCCCGCCGCCAGGCCGTCCACCCCGTCGGTGATGTTCACCGCGTTGGACGAACCCACCATGACCAGCACGGCGAAGACGACCCACAGGTAGGGGCCCAGGTTGATGCCGATGGCGTCGGCCCGGGTGAACGAAAGCGCGGTCGACGTGTGGGCCCAGTGGACCGCCAGCTCGGCGAAGACCAGGGCGCAGACAAGCTGCGCCGCCGACTTGCCCCGCTTGTTCAGGCCGAGGCTGCGCTTGTGGTGCACCTTGATGTAGTCGTCGAGGTAGCCGATGAGCCCGAACGCGACCACGGCACCGATGGCGAGGTAGCCGGTGCGCGAGAAGCGGATCTCGGTGCCGATGTGCCCGATGGCATACCCGAGGACGGTCGCCGTGACGATGGCGATTCCCCCCATGGTCGGCGTTCCGGCCTTGGCGGAATGGGAGGCAGGGCCGTCCTCCCTTATGTGCTGGCCCAACTCCCGCGAGCGGAAGTAGCGGATGAGGAAGGGGGTGAAGAGGATGGCGATCCAGAGAGCGATGCCACCCGAGACAAGCAGGCCGAGCACGTGCCGTCAGGCCTCCGACGGAGCCTGCCGAGGAGACGACTCCGCGTGCGCAGGGGCGACGTCGATCGGCGTCCCAACCTGCGGCGTCGTCCAGGTCCTCGGGTCTGATGCGAAGCGCGCCGAGAGGGCGCGGCGGGCTTCGACGGCATCGTCGAAGGGGAGGCGCCTTCCGCCTACCTCCTGGTAGGTCTCATGACCCTTTCCCGCAATGATGACGACGTCGCCGGGCTGCGTCGCGTCGAGGGCCCGGCGAATGGCCACGCCGCGGTCGGGCTCCACCACGATGCGCGGATTGGTCCGCCCACCCGGAATACCGGCCAGCACCTCCTCCATGATGGCGTCCGGGTCCTCGTCACGCGGGTTGTCGGACGTGAGGAACGCCAGATCACTCAGGTGCGCCGACGCCCCGCCCATCAGCGGCCGCTTGGCACGGTCTCGGTTCCCGCCGCAGCCGAACACGCAGAGCACCCTGCCGGAGTGCGCCAATGCCCGCGCTTCGCTGAGCACGACTTCCAGCCCGGCCGGCGTGTGCGCGTAGTCGACCAGGACCGTGAAGGGCGGGCGGTCCGCCCTGATGGAGGACCCGGGCGCGGCGATGACCTGCAGGCGGCCGTGGACCGGGCCGAGGTGGGCCATGGCCCGCGCGATCGTCACGGGCCCGAGCTCCGGCTCCTCCAGGGCCAACGCGGCCTCGGCGGCCAGCAGTGCGTTGTCGACGTTGATGGCACCGGTCAGCGGTGTGGTGATCCGATGCCCGCGCCAGGTGAATTCGGAGTGGCCGGGGCGCAACACGACGTCGGTGGCATCGGCGTGATGCACGGCGATCGTCGGGATGCGGGCACGCTCCAGCAGGCGCCGGCCCCACGGGTCGTCGGCATCCACGACGCCGCGCAGCGCATGGCTGGGGGTGAACAGGAGCGCCTTGGCCTCGAAGTATTCCTCCATGGTGCCGTGGTAGTCGAGATGGTCGTGACTGAGATTGGTGAAGACGGCAACGTCGAAATGGATTCCCTCGACGCGCGACTGGACCAGGGCGTGGCTCGACACTTCCATGGCGACGGCGTGACGATGGCCGTCGGACTTCTGGCGATCGCGCACACCGGCCAGAATCCGCTGCACCTCGGTCGCCTCGGGTGTGGTGCGCGTCCCCGAAAGCGTCCCCATGACGTTGGTCGGCCGGCCGGCCGCGCTGAGGAGGTCACCCAGCAGTTGGGTCACGGTGGTCTTGCCGTTGGTGCCTGTCACGCCGATCATCGACAGGTCGCGGGCTGGGTGGCCGTAGAACGCAGCGGCCAGGCGCGCCATCACCGGGCGCATGGTGCCGGGAGCGATCCGGGTCTGCACCACGTTGTGGTCGATGAGCTCGGGGATGAATTGCTCGCAAAGAAGGCCGATCGCACCGCGGTCGACCGCCTCGGCGGCGTGGGCGTGCCCGTCGCTGATGCGACCGGGCACACAGCAGAAGAGGTCCCCCGGGACGACACGGCGGCTGTCGTGCGAGATGCCCCCGACCTCGACGGCGGAGGGGTCGCCGACGGACTCGATCACCTCTATGTCGTCGAAGAGGAGGTTCATGGGCACATGTGGCATGGGCGAACTGACAGCGTTGCATGCCCCGGACACCCCTGCGAGACGGCCGCAATGGGTGTGTCCACCAGGGTCACGTGATGTCCTGGGCCTGGTCGGACGTCGATGTGGGTGCCGCGCCGGGCGTGGTGGCGGGCGCCTGGACGCCCGGAGTCGTGGGGATGTCGTAGCGGTGCAGCGCGTAGCTCATGATCTGCGAGAAAACCGGCGCCGCCACCGTACCGCCGAAGATCGGCGTCGGCCGGTCGAGGACGACGATCATGGACAGCGTGGGGTTGGCAGCCGGAGCGAAACCGACGAAGGACGCCATGTAGGCGCCCGGGATGTAGGAGTCGTGGCCGGCGGTCGGGATCTGCGCGGTGCCCGTCTTGCCGGCCACGGTGTACCCCGGCACGGCGGCGCTCGTCCCGGTGCCCTCGTTCACGACCTGTTCCAGCATGGAGGACAACTCGGAGTCGATGGAAGGCGAGAAGACCTCGTGGGTCGCCGACGGGGCGGTTGTGGTCAGGCCACCCGACGGGCTGACTGTCGCCTGAATCAGTTTCGGCGCGACATAGGTGCCGCCGTTGGCGACGGCGTTGTACGCATCGAGCACCTGCAGTGCACTGACGGCATCCACTTGGCCGATGGGGAGGGAGACGTAGTCCGTGGGCTCCCACTGGGCCGCGGTCGCGAGCAGGCCGGGGGACTCCCCCGGGAAATCGAGCCCGGTCGCCTGGCCGAAGCCGAGCGCCTTCACCTGGTTGAGCAACCGCTGCTCCCCGACTCCCTGGGCGATCTCCGACGTCCCGATGTTCGACGACTGCGCCAGGATCTGCGTCGCGCTGAGCTGCTCGGTCGGGTGCGGCTCGGCGTCGTGGAACTCCGACCCGTCCAGGCTGATCTGGTCCGGCACCGTGAACACGGTGTTGGGGTTGATGAGGTCGTTCTGCAAGGCCGCCGAGAAGGTGACGAGCTTGAACACCGAGCCCGGCTCGTAGAGCTGCGTCACGGCGAGATTGCTCGGCGCTTCGTTGATGGCGTTGTTCGGCCCGATGGGCACCACACCACCGGGGTCCGACGGAGCCGTCGCGGGCGTGGCGCCCAGTGCCGTCGGATGGGTGGCCACGAGATTGGCCATGGAGAGGATCTGGCCCGTCTTCACGTCCATGACGACAGCGGTGCCGCTGGTGGAGTTGGACGTCTCGATCGCCTTGGCCAGCGCCTGCTCGGACTCGTACTGGAGCTTGGAGTCGAGTGTCAGCTCGAGTCCGGTGCCCGGGCTCGAGGCCACCTGTTGGGTCACCGGCGACTGGGGCAGGGTCACGCCGGCGGGCGACTGTCCGATCGTCTCCTTGCCGGGGCGGCCGGCCAAGGTGCTGTTGTCGCCGTACTCCAGGCCGGCTGCGCCCTTCCCGGCGGCGTTCGTGAACCCCACGACGGGCGCGGCCAGGTTCCCGTTCGGCACTTCCCGCTTGGAATCGGCGATGAGCGAGATTCCGGGGACCGCGTCCGCCGACAGCGTCTGTCCGGTCGACTGCGGGAGCTGGCGGGCCAGCACCACGTAGCCCGTCTTCCGGTGCAGCTCGGCGGCCAGGGTGGCCACGGGGACATGCATGATGGGCGAGAGCACCTTGGCCGTCTGCACCGGATGCGGGATCTGGAAGTCGTCGGCCACGACGTCATCGGTGGGAACGGAGAGGGCCAGCGGCGCACCGTCGCGGTCGTAGACGCCGCCGCGCAACGGAGTCAACGACACCGAAATGGTGGACTCCCCCCGCGCAGCCGCCTGGTACGAGTTCGAATGCAAGACCTGGACGTCGATCAGCCGGGCCACCACCAGCAGCATCGCCAGGAGCAGCAGGCCACGGATGAGCCGCACCCGACGCGTGAAGGTGCCACTCTCCCAGCCCCGCCGCTGCCGCAAGGGAGAGACCCTGGCCGGTGCGCGGTGCGGGCGCTGTCGGGGCCGCGTCGCCGGGGCCGCGGCGGCGGAGCGGCGAGGGACGGCGGGCTGACGCCGCCCTGGCGCAGCGGGACGCGCCGGTCGCGTCCGCGGCGGCGTCCGCGTCCGGGTCGACGACGCCCGCCCCGACGAGTTCGTTGTGCGCGCCGTGCTTCCTTGACTCCGCTTCGAAGCCGTTGTGGCGCCGCTCGGACGGCCCGAACCAGCGCGCGCGCGCCCAGGGTCATGTCGGGTCGGCGCGCTCACGGCGTGGTTGTCGCTGTCGTCGTGCCGGCGGACGTGGAGTCCGAGGTACTACTGGTACTACTGGTACCGCTCGTCCCACCCCCCGGCGGCGCGCCCGCACCCGCCGAGGAGGTTGTCGGCGGGGGTGGAGCGGGTGCGGGCGTCACCTTCGGGGTGGGGAGGGGCACGGACAAGGAGACATAGGGCAACTCGATGACGCTGGCCGGGGCGACCATGTGGAGCTGGGTCGTCGCATCCGTCACGATCCGCGTCGGGGTCTCCAACTTGGCCACGGCCGACTCGGCCTGGCGGTTCGCGCTCTGTTCCCGCGACAGCTCGTGCTGCAACCCCGCAAGCCTGACCTGACCGTTGGCGATGGCCGCCTGCCCGACGACGACCGCCAGCAGGGCGGCCACCACCATGCTCACCGAGATGATGGTGAGCAGCCTTCCCGGATTCGCCGCGGTGCGGCCCCCTCGAATGCCGCGCCGGGTGCGAGTCGGGACAACCCGGAGCGGGGCGCGCCGAGTCGATGGAGCTTCTGCGCCACGTCCCGCACGGCGGGGCGCAGCGCTCGGTGCCGCAGCTGTTGCGGCGGTACGTCGTCGGGTCGCTGTTGCGGCGGCCGCGGGGGGAGGAGCCATCAGGCTGCTCCGTCCTCGTCCGCAGCGTCCGGCGCTTCCGTTCGCACGATGGCGCGCAGGCGGGCA
Organism: Acidimicrobiales bacterium; assembly: GCA_036273055.1. GTDB lineage: Bacteria > Actinomycetota > Acidimicrobiia > Acidimicrobiales > RAAP-2 > Bog-473. The sequence goes on from DATAXG010000039.1 coordinate 6,878, forward strand.
CTCTCGGACCGCGGGTTGGCCGCGACCTCCGCCGCCGACGGCTTGCGCGCACCCCGGAACACGAGCTGATGGCGCACCACGGCACCGCAGACGCACGGCAGGCCTGGGGGGCAGACGCATCCGCCGGTGGCGGCATCAGCGAGGACCTGCTTCGTCAGCCGGTCCTCCCCCGAGTGGTAGCTGATCACCGCGCACACGCCCCCGACCGCCAGGTGCGACAGGGCGGCGGGCAGTGCTGCCGAGAGCTGGCCCAGTTCGTCGTTCACCTGAATGCGCAGTGCCTGGAACACCCGACGGGCGGGGTGACCCTTCCGGCGGGCCGGCGCCGGCACGGCCGACGCCACGACTTCGGCCAGCTGCCTCGTGGAGGCCAGTGGCCGGGCTCGGACGATGGCCCGGGCGATGCGCCCGGAGAGCCTCCCTTCCCCGTTCTCCCGGAAGAGCGCCGCCAGGTCCTCCACCGGCAGGGAGTTGACGAGGTCGGCGGCCGTCGGGCCTGAGGTCGGGTCCATCCGCATGTCGAGCGGCCCGTCCACGCGGAACGAGAATCCCCGTTCGGACCAGTCGAGCTGCGGGGAGCTGACGCCCAGATCGAGCAGGACGCCGGCCAGGGGCCCGAACCCGGGCTGCGAGAGCACGGACTCGAGCGTGGAGAAGGGTGCCGCCAGGAGCGTGATCCGGTCCCCGTAGGTGGAGAGCCGCTCCCGTGCCGCCTCCAGTGCCGCGGGGTCGCGGTCCAGCCCGACGACGCGCAGGTCGGGGTAGGCCTGCAGCAGGGCCGCGGAGTGCCCG
>DATAXG010000040.1:0-1857 GCA_036273055.1 Acidimicrobiales bacterium
GAGGGCCAGTTGCTGTCCGGGCTCGAGCGCTTCACCGACGTGGCCACCGTGATGGGCGGCTTCGCCCTGCGCGGCGCCATCGACGCCGGCGCCGTGCGCTACGTGACGGTGCGCCTGGGCGCCGTGCCGGCGCTGCTGCGAGGGCCGCTCCGACCCGACGTGCTCGTTGCTCCCGTCGCGCCGGTCGAAGGTGGGTTCCTCCTCACCACCGAGTCGGCCTGGCTCCGAGCCGCCATCGATGCCGGCGCCGAGGTGCTCGGAGTCGAACGTAGCGAGGTGCCTGTGCTCGACGCCGGGCCCCCGATCCCTGCCGATCGAGTCCGCGTGGTCGGGCGAAGCACCGTTCCACCGACGGAGGTCAGGTGGGGGGAGCCTCAGGACATCCACCGTGCGATAGCCGAACGCGTCGTGCCCCTGATACCGCGAGGCGCCCGTGTGCAGTACGGCCCCGGGCCCGTGGGCACCGCCGTCATCGACGCCCTTGCGTGCCCCGTGCAGATCGACACCGGGATGCTCTCGGACGCCGTCGTGGGGCTCGACCGGCGGGGGCTCCTCCTCGGCCGCGCGTACGCCCCGTACAGCGGCGGGACTCGAGTGCTCTACGACTGGGCCCCCGGGCGCGCCGTCGTCGATCGCGTCGAGCGTACGCACGACCCCGTCCGCCTCGCCGGTGCGCCACCCTTGATGGCGGTGAACACGGCTCTCGAGATCGATCTGGACGGACAGGTGAACGTGGAGGCCGTCGGTGGCTCCGCCGTGGCCGGGATTGGCGGGCATCCCGACTATGCCTTCGGGGCCGCCCGGTCGGCCGAAGGGCTCAGCGTCGTGGCACTCCCCACCCGGCGCGGGCCTCATTGCACCCTCGTGGAGCGCCTCGCCGCACCGGTCACCACGCCGTCGCACGACGTGGACGTCATCGTGACCGAGCGTGGCGTGGCTGATTTGCGGGGTCTGGACCGGTCCAGACGTCGGACTGCCCTGGCCGCGCTGTGGCCGTGAGCGCGCCGGTTGTGGGCTGAGCCGACCATTCGTTATAGTGAGCCTTACGATATCGGAGTCGACGGTCGTCGGGGGGCACAGGTGAGGATGACCACGAGGTACCGGATCGGGACGGACGACACGGGTGGATCTCGCGGTCTGTTCGGCCTTCGCACCTCCGAGGCGCCATGACGCTGGCCGGCCCGGGGGCAGCGTCGCAACTACGCCAGGCGCTGAGCGAATGGCTGCGAGCCCAGGGCGAAGAGTACGCGTCCGCCCGGGCCGAGAACGAACCGGTGGCCATCGAGGACGCGATGCGGGCCGACCGCGTCTTCCAGCGGGCGCTCTGGGATGCCGGGTTCACCCGCCACGGTTGGCCCGAGTCCGTCGGCGGGAGCGGCGGCAGCGCCGAGCTGAGGGCCACGATCTACGAACACCTCTCGCTCGAGGGGTACCGGGTCCCCCTGCCTCTCAGCACGCTCGAGGTGCTGGGACCGGTGATGGTCCTGGTTGCACCCGAGCTTTGCGCGCGCTTCCTCGGCGCGTGCATTCGGGGCGACGAGGTGTGGTGCCAGGGGTTCTCCGAACCTGAAGCAGGGAGCGATCTCGCCGCCTTGCGCTGCCGGGCCGTGCCGGACGGCGACGGGTGGCGCGTCACGGGACAGAAGCTCTGGTCCAGCTTCGGCAGCCTGTCCGACAAGTCCGCCGCCCTGGTGCGCACCGGGCCGGACGGCCACCGGGGCATCAGCATGTTCCTCATCGACCTGGACTCTCCCGGCATCGAGGTGCGGCCGACCAGGGCCAGCAGCGACCGCAACGAATTCGCGGAGACCTTCTTCGACGACGTCTTCGTCCCGGGTGATCGCGTGGTCGGGGAGA
>DATAXG010000041.1:0-2720 GCA_036273055.1 Acidimicrobiales bacterium
ACTGGTGAACCGGTCCATCCGCCAGAAGACGTGGCCCGAGATCGAGCCGCTGCTGCGGATCGCTGAAACTCCCCACTGACGATCACTGAAATTCCCCACCCTTGAGCAGGGTGGTGGGCCCGCTACAAGGGTCCACCAAACGGGTCGGGGGCTCCCCGACGCTGATGGTTCCAGCCAACCAGCGTGAGGAGCCCCCCTCCATGTTCTCAAGGAGTGAAGACGTGGAAGCACATGCTTTGCAGAAGAGGGGATGGTCGATCTCGGCCATCGCCCGCCACCTGGGGATCGACCGCAAAACGGTCCGCTCCCACCTGACCGGCGAGCGGACCGCCGGGGTCCGCCGGTCATCTCGGCCCGACCCGTTGGTGCCGTTCACCGACTACGTGAAGGCCCGGTTCACTGACGATCCGCACCTGTGGGCGAGCGCCCTCTACGACGAGGTCGTCCCGCTCGGGTATGCCTGCGCGTATCCGAGCTTCGCCCGGCAACTGCGCACCGCCGGGCTGCGCCCGCACTGCGAGGCGTGCTCGGGGGTGAAGGGCCGCGAGACCGTCGAGATCGAGCATCCGAGCGGCGAGGAAATTCAGTGGGACTGGGCCGAGCGCCGCCGGGCCCCGTGGGGCGCCACGTCCTATGGCCTGCTCGGCACCCTGTCGCACTCGGGGCGGACCCGCGAGGTGCTGTGCGAGTCGATGGACCAGGCTCATCTCATCGAAGCCATCGACGGGGTGCTGCGCCGCCTGGGGGGAACAGCCCGGGTGTGGCGCACCGACCGGCTGGCCACGGTGATCGTGCCGGGCTCGGCCGACGTCCAGGCGTCGTTCGCTCCGGTGGCCAAGCACTATGGCGCCATCGTGGCCCCGTGCCCGCCCCGGCGGGGCAACCGCAAGGGAGCGGTGGAGTGCGGCGTGAAGTTCATGTGCGGCCGGTGGTGGCGCACCATGACGGCGACCAACCCCGAGGAGGCCCAGGTGAGCCTGGACCACTTCTGGTCGACCACGGGTGACGCCCGGCTGCGTCCCCGGGGCCGTTACGCGGAGCCCGACGCCGTGGCGCCCGACGAGCGGGCGATGTGGCCGACCGTCGGCCAGCTGGCCGACGCCGAGGTGCTCATGGCGCTGCCGCCGATGCCTTACCCGGCGGTCGTGGAAGCGCAACGCACCGTCGACGAGCGGGCGTCGGTGGCCTTCCGGGGGAACCGCTACTCGACGCCGCCGGGGATGACGGGCCTGGAGACGACCCTGCGCCACCGGCTCGGATCGGGGGCGCTCGACATCGTGAGCCCCGCCGGGCTCGTGCTTGTCACCCACCGTCTGGCCCCGTCCGGGGCGGGGTCGATGGTGCGCACCCCCGAGCACCGGGCTGCTCTCGAGGCCGCCGTGCTCAGCCAGTTCTCGACGGCCCGGCCCTGTGACCGCAAGGCCAACAAGCCGCCCGGTGACGCCGCCCTCGAGGCCCGGGCCAAGCTCCTCGGCCCCCGGGGCGCCGAGCCGACCGTCGACCTGGAGGCCATGGCCGAGGTCATCCTGCTGGCCTTCCCCGGCGCCGAGCACGCCTTTGATGCCGAGGCCACGGCATGACCGCGGGATCGGACTACCAGCGCCTGCGGGCCCATCTGGCTTTCCTCAGGATGACAGCGGCGGCGGAGGCGCTGCCCGGGCTCTTGGACGAGGCCATGAAGGCCAAGCTCACCACTCAGGAGTTCCTCGAACGGCTGCTGGCCGTCGAGGTCGACGCCGTCGACGAACGCCGCCGGGCCAGCCTCACCCGATTCGCCTCGCTGCCGTCACCGTTCACGTTGGCCGACTTCGACTTCTCGGCCCAGCCGTCGGTCGACAAGAAGCTCATAGACGAGCTCGGGACGCTGCGCTTCATGGAGGACGCCACCAACGTGCTGTTGATCGGCCCGCCCGGCGTGGGCAAGACGATGTTGGCCGTCGGGCTCGGCCATGGCGCGGTGGCGGCGGGGATGCGCGTCCACTACACCACCGCCGCCGACCTGGCGGCGCGGTGCCATCGGGCCGCATTGGAAGGGCGGTGGGCCACGACCATGCGCTTCTACGCTGGACCGCGCCTGCTCATCGTTGACGAGGTGGGCTATTTGCCGCTTCCGGCCGAGGCCGCTGCCGCGCTGTTCCAGGTTGTGAGCCAGAGATACCTGAAAGGAAGCATCGTTCTCACCACCAACCTGGGTATCGCCAGTTGGGGCAAGGTCTTCAACGGCGACGCCATGGTCGCCGGGGCCATGCTCGACCGGCTCCTGCACAGAAGCGTCGTCATCGACATCACCGGAGACAGCTACCGGATGCGCAGTCACCGGGCCCGGGCCGAGAAGGCCCGCAAGGCCGTGGTGGCCGGATCATGACGACCCAGGTCGTCGCCCGGACGTGCGTCGCCGGGGTTCAAGAGGAGGTGGTCGCCGCCAACTGACTTACACTCACCACAAGCCCGCCGCCCCGCTCAAGACCTGGGGAATTTCGGTGATCGAGTCTGGGGAGCATTCGGTGATCCCTACCAGGGTGGCGTTACAAGTTCCAGTACTGCTCAGCGATCGTGTCGTATCCGTCACGAACGTTCTTGGCGATGTCGGGATTTACCCTTCTGCAACCATCGGCGATCATGCTTTGAGCGCGGTACGAGTACGAGCAGCTCGAATTCATGATTGCAGCCGCGCCAGTTGACGTTCAATCGTTGCGATCATGTCGTCAGGCACACCGGTC
>DATAXG010000042.1:0-9494 GCA_036273055.1 Acidimicrobiales bacterium
CTCGACTGCGTGCAGAAGCGGCTGGCGATCTCGGTCATGTCGGACACCCCGTCGGCGCCGGTGTAGTCCACGCAGACGTCGATGAGGTGCGAGCCCTCCTTGACCTGGTCCCGCGCCATGCCGACGCAGGTGTCCCAGTCGCCGTCGAGCATGGCCTCGCGGAACGCCTTGGAGCCATTGGCGTTGGTCCGCTCGCCGACGGCCAGGTAGGACGAGTCCTGGGCGAAGGGGACCGAGGTGTAGATGGAGGCGGCCGACGGCTCGTGCACCGGGTTCCGCGTCGCCGGCACCGCGTCGGCGCAGCGCCCGACGACGGCGGCCAGGTGCTCCGGCGTGGTCCCGCAGCACCCGCCGATGGCGGACACGCCGAACTCGGTCACGAAGCGGTGCAGGTGCTCGGCCAGGCTCTCGGGAGTGAGGTCGTAGTGCATGTTGCCGTCGACCACCGACGGGAGGCCCGCATTCGGGACGCAGGCGATGGGGACGCGGCTGGCCCCCGAAAGGTGGCGCAGTGCCTCGCTCATCTCCACCGGACCGGTGGCGCAGTTGAGCCCGACCACGTCGACCTGCATCGCATCGAGCACGGTCAGCGCGGCGCCGATCTCGGTGCCGGGCAGCATGCGGCCGGTGAGCTCGATCGTCACCTGGCACTGCAGCGGGACGTAGCGGTCGAGCGCCACCATGGCGCGCCGGGACCCGTTGATCGCGGCCTTGATCGAGAGCATGTCGAACTGTGTCTCAATCAGCAGCAGGTCGACGCCGCCCTCCAGCAGTCCGAGCGCCTGCTCCTCGTAGGCGGCACTGAATTCCGCATACGAAATGTGCCCGAGCGTGGGGAACTTCGTGCCGGGCCCCATGGAGCCGGCCACCCAGCGCGGATGCTCGGGCGTCGAGAACTCGTCGCGGACCGAGCAGGCGAGCTCGGCCGCCCGGCGGGTCAGCTCACGGGCGCGGTCGGCCAGCCCGTACTCGGCCAGGACGACCGAGGTGGAGCCGAAGGTGTCGGTCTCGACGACGTCGCAACCGACCTCGTAGAAGGAGCGGTGCACCTGGGCGACGAGGTCCGGGCGGGTCTCGACGAGCCACTCGTTGCAGCCCTCGAGCTCGGGCCCGCCGAAGTCGTCGGCCTCCAGGCCGAGCAGCTGCAGGTTCGTCCCCATGGCGCCGTCGAAGATGACGACGCGCTCGCTCAGCGCCTGCAGGTAGGTGGAGGCCGACGGGTCGAGCCGACCGAGGAGTTCGGGGGAGGGGGTTGGCACCCCACCAGCGTACCGGTGACCCCCGTGGTTCCCCGAACGGGCCCCGGTAGCATCCCGCCCATGGCTCCACGGATCTACACCAAGCGGGGTGACGACGGGACGACGGGCCTGCTCTACGGCGGCCGGGTGCCCAAGGACTCGTGGCGGATCGACCTCAACGGCGTGGTCGACGAGGCGCAGGCCGCCATCGGCATGGCGCGGGCCCGGACCCCCGAGGGCTCGGAGGTGAACGACCGGCTGATCACGCTGGCCCGCGACCTCTACGTCTTGATGGCGGAGGTGGCCACCGCCCCGGAGAACCGCTCGAAGCTCCAGGCGGGGTCCAGCCTCGTGACGCCGGACATGGTGACCGCGCTGGAGGGCGGGATCGACGACCTGCTCGAGCGCTTCGACATGCCGAGTGACTTCACCGTGCCGGGGGAGAACGTCGTGGCGGCCTCGCTCGACCTCGCCCGTACCGTCGTGCGCCGGGCCGAGCGCCTCGCCGTCGCCGAGCCCATCGGTGACGGTTCGTTGGTGGTGGCCTATCTGAACCGCTTGTCGGATGTGCTGTGGGCCATGGCGCGCTGGCAGGAAGGGCCCGAGCACGTCCTCGCCAAGAAGGACGACGACTAAATCGAAGCGGCCGACGTCCCGAAGGCGAGCAGGTTCGAGCGCATCCCGAACAGCCTGGTGCCGCCGATGGTCGGGGCGACCCCGGCCGGGAACAGTGCACGCAGCTCTCGGCGGTCCAAGAGGTTGAGGTTCTCTGTCGTGGCCCACTGATCCTTGCTCAGCCTGCGCAGGACCCGCTGGTGCTGGTGCTGGGGGAGCCAGTGCACGAACGGCACGTACGTGTGCAGCTCCACCGGGTACCAGCGGTTGGGCGTCGTGATGAAGAAGCGCTTTGACACCCTGAGGAGCTCGGCGACGAAGCGCCGCTGCTGCTCCCGATCGCCCACGTGCTCAATGACGGCGGTGGAGAAGGCGATGTCGAACTGACCGTCCTCGAAGGGGAGGCCGTCGCCCGATGTCTGCACGAAGGTCAGGCCGGGGTGCAACGCGGCCAGATGCGAGGCGTCCTCAATGCTCGTCGCCGTGATGCGATCAGGGTGCGGATACCACTTCTCGAAGAAGTTGGAGTCTGCTGCGCTCTGGTCGGGCGTGACCCCGACATCGAGGATCGACTCCTCCGAGGCCGGCGCCATCTCGTCCATGAAGGCTTGGTAGAACTTCTTGCGTCCTGCGATGTTGAACCGGGTGATCACATGGCGCCAGCGGTGCTGGCTGTTGGTGTAATCGATGCGGTCCGTTGTCGGCGCCGGCGTGCCTGCCTGCGCAGCGCCCGGCTGCGTTCTGGGGAGATCGGGAGGCAAGGGCGGGGTTCCGACGACGGGGTCGACGCCGCTCTGGCTGGCCGCATCAGTCACGTTCGGGACACTCTCACATATCTCTCGATGGAGCAGCAGAGACAGGGTGGTGGCGTTGGCGCCAGCCAGGAATTTTCGGAGCTTCGCGGCAGCGTCGGGGTCACGCCGATCGCCACACGGCAGTGGGGCCCGACTGCCCGCTGGTCATCCCCATCGTTCCCGGTGGATTCGCTGCGAGGCCGGCGGCCCCGGTCGGGCCAGCGACGGCGAGCGGTGGTCGAGTCCGTCGGGATGGCCCAGCGCGACGGCGCAGAACAGGCGCCACCCGCCTGGGACCCCGAGCTTCGCGCTCAGGGCCGCCTCCCCGCGGAATGCGCCGAGGATGCATGCCCCCAGTCCGGCATCGACGGCGCCGAGAAGGGTCGTCATGACCCCGAAGGCAGCATCGCCGGTCCAGTAGGGGACAGGCCACCGGTCGACTCCGTCCGAGAGCCCGGATGCGGCCTTGTCCGGTTCGCCGTAGCGATGGAGGTAGGCCTCGGGCGACGAGTACGCCAACAGGATCACCGGGGCCCGGCGCAGTCCCTCCCATCGGGTGCTCCGCCGGCGCCACTCCTCATCTGTCGTCGCATCGAAGTAGAGCGCCGTCTGCTCCGGTCCCTCCAGGACGATCCACGCGGTGCCCCGGCAGTTGCCGGCGGTCGGAGACCGGAGGGCTCCGGAGAGGATGTGGTCGACGACGGCCGGCTCGATCGGATCCGCCGAGAAGCTTCGTACCATCGTGCGCCGGCGGATCACCTCGTCCAGCTCCATGTCGGTGCATTCTCGCATCCCGGCCAGCTGTTTTCGGTGTGGTTTGGCTGCCCCGTCGTGCTCCGGGAATGTTGACCCCGCTGGTAGTGTTTTAGAGTTCGATGCCAGCCGTACGACGGGCTGGAGCGACCCCGGAGGTTCGATCGTGCCCACTCCCCGAGACCTGCTGAACCAGGCCAAGGCGTCCATCCGCGAGGTGGACCAGGCGGACGCGCAGGCGCTTCTGGAGGGGGGCGGCGTGACCTTCCTCGACGTGCGGGAGCCCGACGAGTACGAGCAGGGAGCCCTGCCCAACGCCGTGCACCTGCCCCGCGGCCACCTCGAGTTCCAGGTGGAAGGCAAGCTCCCCGACAAGGCTGCCCCGATCGTCGTCTACTGCGCCGGGGGCGTCCGCTCGGCCTTCGCCGCCAAGACCATGGGCGACCTGGGCTACGCCGACGTGCAGTCGATGATCGGCGGCTTCAACAAGTGGAAGGACGACGACCGCCCCTGGGCGGCCCCGCTGACCCTGACGCCACCTCAGCGCAACCGGTACCAGCGCCACCTCCTTCTGCCCGAGGTGGGCGAGGTGGGACAGTTGAAGCTGCTCGGGTCGAAAGTCCTGTTGCTGGGGGCCGGTGGACTGGGATCACCCGGGGCCCTCTACCTGGCTGCGGCGGGCGTGGGGACGATCGGCATCATCGACATGGACGTGGTGGACGAGTCCAACCTGCAGCGCCAGATCCTGCACAACATGGACCGCATCGGTGACCGCAAGGTCGACTCGGCCAAGAAGACCCTGACCGCGCTGAACCCCGACGTCAACGTCGTCACCTACGACGTCCGCCTCGGCGCGGACAACGTCCTCGACATCATCGACGGGTACGACGCCATCGTCGACGGGACCGACAACTTCCCGACCCGCTACCTGGTCAACGACGCCTCGCTGCTCAAGCGGATCCCCGTGATTCACGGATCCATCTTCCGCTTCGAGGGACAGGTCACGGTCTTCGATCCCTACAACGGGCCCTGCTACCGCTGCCTCATCCCCGAGCCACCACCGGCCGAACTGGCGCCGTCGTGCTCGGAGGCCGGTGTCCTGGGCGTCTTGCCCGGCATCATCGGGTCGATTCAGGCCGTCGAGACGATCAAGGTCCTGCTCGGGCTGGGCGATCCTCTGATCGGGCGCCTGCTCGCCTACGACGCGCTCGAAGAGTCCTTCCGCAATTTCAAGGTGCGCCGGGACCCGGCGTGCCCGGCCTGCGGGCCCGACGCGGGTGAGATCGTCATCGCCGAGTACGACGATCTCTGCATGCCGCACGCCCACTGACGCGCTGCGAGGCAACCGGCGTGCCCAAGCGCCCGGTTGCTACTCGTGCAGCGGGGACCCGAATCGGATGACGTTCCCGTCAGGGTCGACGTGGGAGCCCTCGCGCAGCCCGTACGGCGTGGGCTCGACAGGGTGGGTGACCCCGCCGATCCCGGCTTGGCTCCATTCGTCGAACAGCGCGTCGGCATCACGGACGTAGAGGTACGTCGAGGCGGGATCCTGCCCGGGCTCGAGGGCGAGGTGGATGCCGAGCCCATCGCGGTTGGCGAAGCCGTAGAAGGCGCCGCCCTCATAGGCGAAGGACTTGAACCCGAGTGAGGCGTAGTGGCTCAGCGCGGCGGCCATGTCCCGCACCGGGAAGATCGGGCTGAATTGCCGGAAGTGCCGTGCCGGGCGCCGCACGGCGCTCCCGGCCTTTGTGCTCGCCGCCTTGATGTCGGCCAGCGCCATCAGCCCGGATCGCATGGCCTCGATCTGCTCGGCCGACAGACGGGTGGCCAACTGGCCGTCGATCGCTTCCGTCCCGCGCCAGACCGCCTCCACGACCTCCTGCCCGCGCTCGGTCAACTCCAGGCTGATCCGGCGCCGGTCACCAGGATCGGGATGGCGCTCCACGTAGCCGCGTTGGACGAGGACGTCGATGACCTGGCTCACCGCCTGCCGGCTCACGCCCAGACCGAACGGCAGATCTGCCGGTGTCCCGTTGCCGGAATGGATGCCGAAGAGGATGAAGGCCCCATTCTTGGGCAGGTCGTCGACACCGATCTCCTGGAGTTGGGCGCGGATCGACCGGGCGTAGGTGCCCCGGGCGGCCCGCATCAGGGTCGGAGTGGGGAGATGGGAGAGCTCGTCCGGCATGGGTGGCACCCTAAAGGAAAGAAATTAGACAGTCAAGAAGGTTGCGGAAGTTGGCCTCTGTCCCGGGTCCGGACAGCCCCGGTCTCTAGAGTGGCCGCACGTCCCCGACCGACCTGCTCACACGCCCGATCCCAGAGGCGGACTCGCCGGCGCCGGCGCCGCCGGACCTGCCCGTCCTGACGTCGCGGCGGGTCAAGCGCAACCGTCGCTTCTGGGGCCTGGGCCTTCTCGTGGTGGCGGCCCTCGCCCTGGTCCTGGCGCTCAACAGTGGCGGTGGCCACCCCACCGCCGCGGGCCAGAGTCACAGCGGCGCGGCGCACCCCCACAGCTCGCCACCGCCGAAGGCCGGCAACCCCCGCCTCGACCCGGACTGGCAGGGCGACGGGAAGGCCGTCACCTTCGCCTTCGGTGGGGACGTGCACTTCCCGGCCGGCACGACCCTGGGGGACCGGCTGGCCGCGGACCCCGACGACGCCCTGGGTCCCACGGTCCCCGCGCTGCTGTCCGGCGTCGACCTCTCCATGGTGAACCTCGAGTCCGCGCTGACGGACGGCACCTGCCCCCAGCCGCAGTCGAAGCAGTTCGTCTTTTCCGCACCGGCCTCCGCCATCAGCGCGCTCAAGGGCGCCGGAGTGACGCTCATCACCGAGGCGAACAACCACGGCGAGGATTGCGGCGCGCCGGGCCTACAGATGGCGTTGACCACGAGGGCCCAGACGGGGTACACCATTCTCGGCATCGGGCAGAACGCGGCGCAGGCCTTCACCCCGTACACGACCACCATCAACGGCCAGCACATCGCCATCATCGCCGCCACCCAGGTCATCGATTCCGATCTGCAGACAGCCTGGACGGCGACGGCGACGCAGCCCGGACTGGCGTCGGCCTACGACGTGAACGACCTCGTGGGGGCGGTGGAGGCAGCGCGCAAGACCGCCGACACGGTGATCGTCTATCTCCACTGGGGCACCGAGCTCGACGCGTGCCCAAACCCCTTGCAGGAACCCCTGGCCCAGGTGCTGGTACAGGCGGGTGCCGACATCATCGTCGGTACCCATGCGCACGTCCTGCTCGGTGGCGGCTACCTCGGCTCGGCCTACGTCGACTATGGCCTGGGCAACTTCGCCTTCTACGACAACTCGCCGCCCGAGAACGCGAGCGGCTCGCTGGTGATCTCGGCCACCGGCCGTCACGTCAACCAGGTGACCTGGCGTCCGGCCGTGATCGTGAACGATCTGCCCCAGCCGCTCTCAGGAGATGCCGCCTCGAACGCGCTGGCCGCGTGGAACCAGGCCCGGGCCTGTACCAACGTCTCGGTGACGCCCGGCGCCCCGGTGTCGTCGGTGCAGACCGAGAGCTCCCCGGCACCGGCGTCAGCCGTGCAGACGCTCTCGACCGATTCGGGTTGAGCACCAGAGCGCCCACCCGGCCCAGCGAACGAACCGGGTGAGCAACTAGACAAGAGCCATGACACCGACGGCGGCTTCGGCCGAGACCTTCCATGTGAACGGCGTCGACCTGGTCTGGACCGAGCGGGGGAGCAGTCCGGCGGGGACGCCGACGCTCGTCCTCTGTCACGGCTTCACCGGGTCCTCCCATGACTTCGCGCTCGAGGTCGACACGCTGGCGGTCGACCGGCGCGTCGTCACCCTCGATCAGCGCGGGCACGGCCATTCGACCAAGACGGGGCACCTCGACGGGTACACCATCGAGCAGCTCTCGACCGACCTGGCGGGGCTGCTCGAGGTCGTCGGGGAAGGGCCCGTCGACCTGCTGGGCCACTCCATGGGCGGGCGGGTGGTCCTGGGCCTGGTGGTGGCCCGACCCGACCTCGTGCGGTCGTTGCTCCTCATGGACACCAGCGCGTGGTCGTTCCTCCCGCCCGACAAGGAGATCCGTGCACTCGTCCACGGCTTCATCAGCTCGTTCGACCCTGCCGGGGGCATGCCTGCGACGTTGAGCATGGGTGGCCCCGAGGACGTGCTCATCGAGGAACGCACCCCGGCCGAGTGGCGCAAGGAGAAGGACGCCATCTTCGCCGGCATGGACCCCTACGCCGTCAAGGCCCTTGGGGGCGCACTGATGGGGGATGCCGCGGACGACGACACCTCCCTGCGGGCCAAGCTTCCGTCCATCGCGTGCCCGACGACGGTGATCGTGGGGGAGCATGACCATCCTCTGGTCGACCAGGCGCCCGCGCTGGCTGACGAAGTGGGGGAGGGCAGGCTGAGCGTCATTCCCGGGGCGTACCACTCTCCACAGCTCACGCACGCGTCGGAATGGCGCGCGGCCGTCCAGAACCACCTTTCCTGGACTGCAACGTCGTGAGCGACGCCTCGCCTCCCCAAGCCGGCGATCGCATCCATCTCGCCGGCACCGAGGTCGCCATACCACCCCTCGGTGTGGGGACGTGGGCCTGGGGCGACAAGGGGACCTGGGGGATGGGCGGCTACGACCAATCCCTCACCGAGTCGACGATCCGCGAAGCCTGGGAGGCCAGCATCGAGGCGGGAGTCGTCCTCTTCGACACCGCTGAGATCTACGGCGGCGGTGAGAGCGAGCGCATCATGGGCCGCCTGCTCGCCGCCGATCCGGGCGTGCGCAACCGGATCGTCATCGCATCCAAGTTCATGCCGAGCCCGTGGAAGGTGAACGTGCGCGCCGCATTGTTGTCGGCGGCGCGGGACTCGCGTGAGCGGCTGGGGACCGACGTCATCGACCTGTACCAAATTCATGGTCCGGTCTCGCTCCGTTCCCACGACGCGCTGGCCGAGGCGCTGGCCACGGCGCACGCCGAGGGGATCGTGCGGGCCGTCGGCGTGTCGAACTACTCGGCCAAGGAGACCCGGGCCATGGACGTCGCCCTGCGCAGGCGCGACCTCCGCTTGGCCAGCAACCAGATCGAGTTCTCGCTGCTCCGTGCCATGCCACTGCGCGCGGGGCTCATCAGCGCCTGCCGCGAGCTCGGCGTCGTGCCTCTGGCGTACTCGCCCATCGGGCAGGGGCGACTGACGGGCAAGTACTCGGCGGCCAATCCGCCTCCGAAGGGGCGCTCGTTCTCGGCCCATCCCATGGCAGAGGTGGACACGATCGTGGCGCTGCTCCGTTCCATCGGAGAGGCCCACGGCGACCGCACGCCGAGCCAGGTGGCACTGGCCTGGCTCATGGCGCAGGGAGCGGTGCCCATTCCCGGTGCCAAGAACGGTGAGCAGGCCCGGCAGAACGCGGGGGCACTTGGGTGGCACCTGACCGCAGAGGAGCTGAACCTCCTCACCCAGGCGTCGCTGTACGGCACGCGGACCATCCAGCAGCGCTTTTGGCAGCACGGCTGACACTGGCGGTACCGTCTTGAGGTGATCGCCGCACTCGCCGACGCGGGGCTCCCGCCACTGGGGGGTTCGCAACTCTTCTCCACGCAGTTCGACTTCGTCCCCTTGGCGATGATCGTCGCGGCCCTGGCCCTCTATCTGTGGGGTGTGCGGAGCAACAACGCCCTCCACCCTCGCCACCCCTGGCCGGTCGGCAAGACGATCGCCTGGGTCGGTGCGCTCATCACCACGGGAATTGCGATCTTCAGCTTCATCGGCGTCTACGACGGCGAGTTGTTCTGGGACCACATGATTCAGCATCTGATCCTCATCATGGTGGCCGCGCCGCTGTTCGCCATCGCGTCCCCGCTGCGACTGGCCTTCTGTGCCACCTCCGGAACGGCCCACCTGGTCGTCACCGAGGCATTGCGCTCGCGTGCGGCCACGTTCCTGGGCAATCCGATCGTCGCGTTCATCCTGTACGCCGTCGTCATCCCGATCAGCCACCTGACGGTTTGGTACAACTACACGCTCACGCAGGAGAACGTGCACAACGCGGAGCACCTGACCTTCCTGCTCGTGGGCTACCTGTTCTGGC
>DATAXG010000043.1:0-25660 GCA_036273055.1 Acidimicrobiales bacterium
TTCCACCACCATCGGGTGCACCGCAAGGGCTGGTCCATGACCGGCAACGCCAATGGCGAGCTCACCATCGTCGGTCCCACCGGCCGGGTCATGACCTCGCGCCCCGACCCACGCTGGACCAGGGTGACGGACCGGCGCTGACCACTTAGCCTTAGCGGTCAGGTGATTCAGGATGGCGGCTGCGGTTCGTCCGCCAAAGCAGTGACCGCTTCATTGACGCTCGGGAAGAAGTGGCTCTCGCCGATCCGCTCCTCGAGGCCACTGCGTTGCAGAGTGTCGTGCAGGTGGTCGCCTGCCCGCGCCACGCCGAAGGCCACGTGCGAGCGGGCGCAGGCATCGAGAACGTGGCCGAGCGCCCGCGATCCGGTGAAGTCCACGTCTGACATTCCGAGCGTGTCGAGAATCAGGATCCGCGTGTCGGGGGCCCGCTCGAGTGCGCCGGCCACCTCGTCGCGGAAATGCACCGCGTTGGCGTACCAGAGCGGGGTGGCGAACAACAAAACGAGGACACCCCGGATCTGAGCTGCCGGCAGGTCCATTGAGAGGGGCGCCCAACTGGTGGTCCCCGGGATACGGCCGAGCACATGCAGCTGCGGACGGGCGCTCAGCCGCACCCGGTCCAAGATGGCCAGGCCGACCGCGACGCCGATACCCTGCTCCACCCCGACGAGGACGACGGTGAGCAGTGTCACCGACGTCAGACCGAACTCGAAGAGGTCGAAGCGGGCGATGGCGCGCAGGTCGCGCGGCTTGAACAGCCGGATCGCGACGTAAATGAGGATGGCTGCCAACGTGGTCAGCGGTACGTCCTCGAGAACGTTCGCCACGGGGATGAGGACGATGATGGCCAGAGCCGCTCCCAGCGCCCCGGCCTGGGTGCGGCCCCCCGCCGTAGCGACCGCACCGGTCCGGGGCGGGCTGGCGTCGACGGGGAACGAGCCCACCAGGCCGGCGATCACGCTTCCCGCACCGACGCCGAGAAAGTCCCGCCCGGCCTCCACGTCGTAGCCACCCTGCTCGGCGAAGGCCCTGGTGGTCGCCGCGGTCTGGGTCACGACGACAAGCGCGACCACCGCTGCAAGGGGTGCCAGGCTCCCGAGCGTCGACAAGGACAGACCGGTCAGCCCGACGTGCGGCGCCCCGCTCTGGATGGTGCCGAGAACGGCGACCCCGTGCGCTTGCAGCCCGAGTGCCGCCACGAGCGCCGTGGAGCCGACCAGGCCGATGAGCCCACCAGGAATGCGGCGGTCGAGGCGCGCACTGACGAACATGACGAGCAGTACCCCGGCACCGATGGCCACCGTCCAGCCGTTCGCCTGGCTGAGATGGCTGAAGGTGGAGGCGATGCGGTGGCCGTTCGATCCCGTGGTCGCAGGCAGACCCAGCAAGTCGGGCAGCTGATGGATCACGATGATCACCGCCACGCCGGAGAGAAACCCGGCCACGATGGGTGTTGACAGGAACTCGGCGATCCAGCCCAGCCGGAGGATGCTCACCAGCATCACCATGAGCCCGACCATCACAGCCAGGATCGCCACCAATTGGACGTAGTGCGGAGAGCCCGTCAGGGCGAGGGCGGACACTCCGGTGGCGAAGAGCGGGGCAATGGTCGAGTCGGCCCCGACCGACATCTGGGGGTTGGAGCCAAGGAGCGCGAAGACGACCGTTCCCGCCACGAAGGCGTAGAAGCCGGTGATCGGCGGCATGCCCGCCAACCGGGAGGTGGCCAGTTGCTCGGGGACGGCGATGACCAGGAGCATGAGCCCCGCCATCAGATCTGCGCTGGCCCAGGAGCGCTGGTAGCCATGCAGCGACACGAAAGCCTGGGGTCGGCGCATGCGCCATCATCGCCCACCGGCGTGTTCGCCAGATTGACCCAATTGACCAATTGAATAGTCTCGGAGCGGACGCCCGAGGTTCTCAGAGCCCAGAACCAGCTCCCGCGACCCAAGGAGGCAACACCCTCATGAGCGATTACCCGTACGCCGACCGCTTCGCCATCAACCGCGTGCTCCCGGACCAGGGCATGAGCCGCGACGACGTGCTCAGCGAGCTCCGGACCATGGCCACAGAGGAGGACGCCTTCTGGGAGACGGGCAAGTGCTCAGGCACCATGTACTGCGGCGACCACGACCACTACCACTTCATGAACGAGGCCTTCGGCCTCTTCGCCCACGTGAACGTCTTGCAGCGGGACATGTGCCCGAGCGCGACGAAGTTCGAGGCGGAGATCATCTCCATGACCCTCGACCTGTTCTGCGGCGACGAAGCTGACGATCCCTGCGGGCTTGTAACCACGGGTGGGACGGGCAGCATCCTGCATGCGATCCTCGCCTACAGAGAGCACGCCGCCCAGACGCGTGGTGTGACGCGGCCGAACGTGATCAAGCCCGAGACTGCTCACCCTGCGTTCGACAAGGCGTGTCACCTCTTCGGCGTCGAGCTGCGGCGGTCGCCGATCGACCCGCTGACAACCCAGGTCGACGTCGACTGGGTCCGAGATCACATTGATGACCAAACCGTCGCCCTGATCGGGTCGGCGTGCAACTACGGCTACGGAACGGTCGACCCCATCACCGAGCTGTCCGACGTCGCCCTCGAGCGGGGTGTCGGGCTGCACGTCGACTCCTGCCTGGGCGGGTTCATCCTGCCCTTCGGCCGCGAGCTCGGCTACGACATTCCGCCGTTCGACTACTCGGTGCCGGGCGTGACGTCCATGTCAGCCGACACCCACAAGTACGGGTACGCCTTCAAGGGATCCTCGGTGCTCAGCTTCCGCTCCAAGGCCCTGCGCAACGCGCAGTACTTCTACCTGACCGACTGGAGCGGTGGGAAGTACACGTCGCCCGGCATGGAGGGCTCCCGCTCCGGGGGCCTCATCGCGGCCACCTGGGCCGCCATGGTGCAGTACGGGCACGCCGGCTACCTCAAGTACGCCCGCGAGATCTTCGAGACGTCGGTGGCGATGCAGGAGGCTGTGACGGCGCACCCCGAGCTGCGCCTGGTGGGAAAGCCCACCTTCCTCTTCTCGTTCACCTCCGACGAATTCGACATCTACCACGTGAACGACTTCATGCGGACAAGGGGTTGGCGCTTCAACGGGCAGCAGTACCCGAACGCGCTGCACATGGCGGTGACCAGGCCCCAGACCCAGCCCCAGGTGGTGCCCGAGTTCGCGGCGGACCTGGCCGATGCGGTGGCGTACGCCAAGGAGCACGCGAACGAGGCACCGCGCTCGGGCGCCATCTACGGTGGCGTGGCCGGCGGCATGACCGAAGAGGCAGACGAATTCATCCGCGCCGTCATGGCCGACATGCTCGACGGGCAGTCCACCATCCCGCCCTCGTGACCGAGCTTTCGCCGACCGTATTGGTCGAGGGATGCGTGTCGGCGCAGGCTGCGCTGTTGTTGGCTCTCGCCGGATTGGACGACGCCGTGGCTCGCCAGCAGAGCTTGCTGCCCGGGTGGACCATCGGCCACGTCCTGACCCATATCGCCCGCAACGGCGACAGCCTCGTGTGGCGCCTGGAGGGCCCGGCGGAGGGTGAGGTGCGTGATCAGTATCCAGGCGGACTGGAGCAGCGGGCGGCCGACATCGAAGAGGGCGCCGGCCGTCCGGCCGTAGAGCTGGCGCGCGACGTGGAGAACAGTTCGCGCGCCGTGGAGCGCGTGATGACCGACCTTTCCCCGGGTGGGTGGGACGCGCTCTCGCGGACGTCGAGGGGCGTGGTCGAGACGTCGCGCGATGCGGCGCTCTCACGCTGGCGGGAGGTGGTGGTGCACCACGGGGATCTCGGCCTGGGCCCAGTCCCGTTGCCGCCCGAACTGGTCGCGGTCTGGCTGCCGCGAGAGCTGCCCCGTCTGGCGGAACGGAGTGACCCCGCCGCGCTGCTGTCGTGGATCATCGGGCGCGGCGAGCCGCCCGTCCTGGCTCCCTGGTAGTCAGGTGGATGCGGAGACGAACGCGTTGCCGGAGCGGTCGACGGTCACGCAGTAGGACACCGTGGGGCACGAGATGCTCGTGAGCGCGTGGCCGTTGTCGATGAGGGTGCCCGCACTCCACGTCGTGCCGTTCCAGGCGAAGACCCTCCCGAGGGAGTCGACGGCGCGACAGAACGTCGTCGCGGGGCAGGAGACCGAGGTGAGGCCCGAGGCGTTGGTGCCGGTCAGCGGGGGCTCGGTGGCGATGGGCGTGGGAGCGGAGAAGGTGGCCCCGTTCCAGGTCAGGACGGCGCCGTTGCTGTCGACGATGACACAGAACGTCGTGGTGGCGCAGGAGACCGAGTTGAGCTGGCCCTGGCTGTCGATGTCGCCCGGTTGGGTCCAGGTGTGGCCGTCGAAGACCGACGGGCCGCCCTCGGCGGCGATGCAGAAGGACGGGGACACGCACGAGATCCCGTTGGCGGCGCCCCAGGCCCCGATGTTGCCCGACCAGCCGCGGCCGTCGTAGGCGAACGAGTTCCCCTCGCCGTCGATGGTGATGCAGAACGTCGGGCCGGTGCAGTCGATCGCCGTGATGCCCTGCGCGGCCGGGATGGTGGCAGGCATCTGCCAGGACGAGCCGCTGAGGAAGGCGACCTGGTTCAGATTCGGAGCGGCGGCGCAGAAGCCGGAGCCGCCGACGGCGCACGACAGGTAGGCGTCGCCCTGGGGCGAGGGGGACGGGACGGGCGCGTCGAGCGCGCTGACCTTCTCGAGAAACAGTCGGTACGTCTGCCCGGTGGTCGAGCCCATGAGGCACGACAACGGTGCGGGGCAGGACACGACGGAGAGGTTGGCGTTCGGGCCGACCTTGATCGCCTTGGACCACGTGCCGGCCGGGCCGGTGGTGGTGGTCGTGGCGGGGACGGCACGGGTCGTCGTCGTGTTGGCGCTCGACGAAGAGCTCGGGCTCTGGCTGCAGCCGGCAGCGAGGAACGCCAGCGCGACGACCGCGCCGAGCGTCGACGCGATCGGTCCTCCTCGCCTTCGCTTCGTCACTACGAGCGTGCGGGGAGGCCGTTCGCCTCGAGGGCGCGGTGGCGGGACCACGTATCGAGGACGATGAGCGTCTTGGTGCCCGTGACGCGGCCGCGACGGCGTAGCTGCTCGATGACCTGACCCAGGCGCTCTACGTCGGGCACCTGGAGCCAGACGAGCGCGTCCGGGTCGCCGGCGGTGGTGAACACCGCCTGCACCTCGGACAGCTGCATCGCCGTTTCCTTGATCTCCTGCAGGTCGGCCGTCCCGGCGAACCGCACCTCGGTGAAGGCCTGGATCGGGCGCCCGGCCTTGCGGTGGTCGACGACGACGGTGTAGCCGGCAATCACCCCCGTGCGCTCGAGCCGCTCGATGCGCCTCGTGACGGCGGAGGCGGACAGCGAAACCTGCTCACCGATGTCGGCCATCGTCCGGCGGGCGTTCTGTGAGAGCAATTCGATGATGTGGTGATCGATCGGGTCGAGGTCCTCATTTCCCATGCCGGAAGCCTAACGAAAGGGGGTTGCCTTGCACGTTCAGTGCACCAGAGGGCCACAGAGTTGCTGCTCCGTTGCGTGGAGACCCCTGAGCGGGCTCAGATTTCCCGCCTGTGCACGGCGACCACGTAGGCGTCATCCGGGGAGAACGGGCGCTTGTCCCACGTCGACCAGCGGTCCTCCAGGACCAGCCCCGATCGGGCGGCCAGGGTGTCGTGTTGCCGGGGATCGAAGGCACCGGGCCGGATGGAGTACCCCGAGACGAGGCGCCCCCCGGGACGTAGCCATCGTGCCGCGTTGCCTATGACCCGACCCTCGGAGCCGGCCGGGACGAAGATCAGGACGTTGCCGGCCATGACAACGAGGTCGAAGGTTTCGCCTCCGAGGTCGAGTCGGGGATCGGCCAGGTCGCCGCGAATCCACGTGAGGTCGGGCGCTTTGGCGCGGGCCGCGTCAAGCATGGCTTCGTCGACGTCGAGTCCCACGACCGAATGGCCGCGGCGGCTGAGCTCGAGAGCCACCCGGCCGGTGCCGCACCCGGCGTCGAGGACGGACGTCGGTGCGTACGAGGCGACGAGGGTCGCCTCACCGTGCATGTCCATGCCGGTGGCGGCCAGGTCCTCGAAGCGCCTGTCGTAGTCGGTACCCCGCGGGACGTCGCTCTCCTGCCAACGATCGGCCACGTCGTCGTCAGACGACGGTCGCCGTGGCGACGGTGCAGCGGATCGGCATGCTGGGCACGGTAGCCCGCCGCCTGCCATAGGGGTAATGACGGGCCGTAGCCGTGTGGGCGCTCGGTAGGGTGTTCGACATGTGCCTCCTTGTCGTGGCGTCGCGAGTCGTGGCCGGAGAGCCGTTGCTGGTCGGGGCGAACCGCGACGAGCTCCTGGAGCGACCGTCCACCTCGGTGACACTCCTGGACGAGGGGCCGCCGCGCGTGCTGGGCGGCCGGGACGAATTGTCCGGGGGCACGTGGCTGGCCGTCAACGAGTACGGCGTCTGCGCCGGACTGACCAACCAACCACTGGGCGATGCCAAGGACCCGTCGAAACGGTCCCGGGGCGCCCTGCCGCTTGAGCTGGCCCGCCACGCCACTGCATCCGATGCGGTCGGCGCGCTCGTGTCTTCGTTCCGCCCGGGCGACTACAACGGCTCCTGGCTCCTCGTAGGAGACCGCGCCTCACTGTTTTTCGTCGACTTCACGGGAACGGGTGAGGGTGTGGCGATCGCCCTGCCCCCTGGGATCCATGTGCTCGAGAACCGGGCACTCGGCGAGACCTCGCCCAAGGTCGACCTGGTGCGGACGGGGCTCGACGTCGAGCTCAACGGTGACGAGATGGCCGAGGCCTTCCGCCGTGTCCTGGCCGACCATCGGAACCCCGAGGGTGAGGAGCGGCCCAACGCGGCCAACTGCGTACACCTCGAGACGTTCGGGACGCGGTCGTCCTGCATTGTGCGGATTCCGTCCGGCAATGGTGCGCCCCGCATGTGGGTGGCCGACGGCCCTCCGTGCACGACGCCGTACCAGGACGTCACTGAGCTGTGGGACCTCTCCGTCGGTTCGCCGCCGGCCCAGTCTCAGTCGCGGACGAGAGGTTTGTAGCGCAGACGGTGCGGCTGGTCGGCGTCGATGCCGAGACGCTTGTGCCGATCCGCCTCGTAGTCGCTGAAGTTGCCCTCCCACCATCGTGCTTCGGACTCCCCCTCGAAGGCCAGCACGTGCGTGGCGATGCGGTCGAGGAACCAGCGGTCGTGACTGATGACAACCGCGCAGCCGGGAAACGCCAACAGCGCGTCTTCGAGGGCGCGCAACGTGTCCACGTCGAGGTCGTTGGTCGGTTCGTCGAGCAGGAGGACGTTGCCGCCGCTGCGCAGGACCTTGGCCAACAGGACGCGGTTGCGCTCGCCCCCGGAGAGCTGGCCTACCTTCTTCTGCTGGTCACTCCCCTTGAAGCCGAAGCCCGCCACGTAGGCCCGGCCGTGCAGCTCACGTCCGCCGACGATGATCCGATCGACCCCCCCGGTGACCTCCTCGTAGACGGTGGCGTCCGGGGCCAGCGACTCGCGCGACTGGTCCACATAGGCCAGCTGGACCGATGCCCCGGTCGTCAGGTTGCCGGCGTCGGGCTTCTCCTCGCCGACGATCATCCTGAACAGGGTCGTCTTGCCGGCTCCGTTGGGCCCGATGACGCCGACGATCCCGCCGGGGGGAAGGGTGAACGACAAGCCGTCCATCAAGAGACGGTCGCCGAACGCCTTCACGACGCCCTCCGCATCGACGACCTGATCCCCCAGTCGCGGACCGGGCGGGATGGACAGCTCGACCCGGTCGTCTCGCCGCTCGGCCGACTCGGCCTCGGTCACGAGCTCGTTGTAGGCGCTGATGCGCGCCTTCCCCTTGCTCTGCCGGGCGCGGGGTGACATCCGGATCCATTCGAGCTCACGCTCGAGTGAAGCCTGGCGGGAGCGGTCGGCCCTCTCCTCGGCCGCCAGGCGGGCCTGCTTCTGCTCCAGCCAGGAGGAGTAGTTGCCCTCCCAGGGGATGCCCGCACCGCGGTCGAGCTCCAGGATCCACCCCGCCACGTTGTCGAGGAAGTAGCGGTCGTGCGTCACGGCGACGACCGTGCCCGGATAGACCTGCAGCGTCCGCTCGAGCCAGGCCACGGACTCCGCATCGAGGTGGTTGGTGGGCTCATCGAGAAGGAGGAGGTCGGGCTTGGACAGGAGCAGCCGACACAGCGCCACCCGCCGTCGCTCGCCTCCCGACAGGGTGCTGACGTCGGAGTCCCCCGAGGGAAGACGGAGGGCATCCATGGCGATCTCGAAAGTGCGGTCGAGCTCCCAGGCGCCGGCGGCGTCGATCTTGGCCTGCAGGTCGGCCTGCTCGGCCAGCAGTGCGTCGATGTCCGCATCGGGATCCCCGAAGGCGGCGCACACCTCGTTGTAGCGGTCGACCAACCGCTTCGCCTCACCCACGCCGTCGGCCACGTTGCCGGCGACATCCTTGGACTCGTCGAGCTGCGGTTCTTGGGCCAGGTACCCGACCGTAAATCCTGGAGTCAGCCGGGCCTCTCCGGAGAATCCGTCGTCCTCGCCGGCCATGATCCTGAGCAGCGACGACTTGCCCGAACCGTTGGAGCCGATGACGCCGATCTTCGCCCCCGGGTAGAACGACAGGTTGATGCCCTTGAGCACCTCGCGGTCAGGTGGGTAGAAGCGCGACAGGCCGCGCATGGTGTAGATGAACTGGGGAGCCACGGCGACCAGTGTGCCCGATGCGGGACCTGCAGCCGTACCGACGCATTGGTCAGCGGGCGGTGGCCCAGCGGATCCGGCTCACCCTGCTCTCGCGGACCATGCCCGTATCCACGAACCAGCGGGCGGAGGCCTCGAGCGCCTCGATGGCAGGCCGGGGCGCATACCCCAGTTCCTCACGGGCCCGGCTGATGTCGAATGACATCCGGGAGGTGGACATCCGTGCCGCCTCCAGCGGTACAGAGGGGTGGCGGCGCAGGAGCCGCCCCTCGACCAGCTCGGAGACGGCGGCGACGGCCAGGGCCAGCGAGTTGGGCACCTTGCCGTAGGGGGCCGGGAGTCCCGTGAGGACAGCCAGCGCGGCCAGCACCTGCTCCAACGTCATGTTCTCGCCGCCCAGGATGTAGCTCCGCCCGGTCCGACCCTTCTCGAGCGCCAAGACCTGCCCGGCGGCCAAGTCGTCGACGTGGGCCACGTTCAACACGGTGTCGACGAAGGCCGGCATGCGGCCGTTCAAGAAGTCGAGGACGAGCTTGCCGGTCGGCGTGGGGGCCCGATCACCCGGCCCGACCGGGAAGGTCGGCAGGACGAGTGACGCCGGCAGGCCTTCGGCGATGGCGCGCAGCACCTCGTGCTCAGCGACGTACTTGGACCGTTTGTAGGAGCCGTAGAGATGGCGGATGTCGGGAAAGGACTGCTCGTCGGCCGAGCGCGAGCCCGAGACGTGCTCGAGGCCAAGGGTGCCGACGGTGCTGGTGTACACGAGCCTCTCGACGCCGGCCTCCCGAGCGGCCCTCAGGATGTTCCGCGTCCCTTCGACATTGATGGCATAGAACGCGTCGGGATCCCGTGCCCAGAAGCGGTACAACGCCGCCACATGGAACACGGCCCGGCAGCCGTTGACCGCACTCTGGACACTGTCGGGGCTGCGCAGGTCGCCGACGACCTGCTTGACCTCGAGCCCGTCGAGATTCGCTGTGTCGGCTCCGGGCTCGACCAGTGCGATCACTTCCTGGTCCCGCGCCAGGAGCTGGCGCGTCACCGCCGAGCCGATGAAACCGCTGGCGCCGGTCACGAGCACCCGATCTCCCGATGACAGCTTCATCGTCACAGCCGCGCCCGGTGCAACGTGCCCTTGGCCATCGTCTTTCCGAACTCGAAGATCAGGCTGGAGCCTCGCTCGGCGCTGGCCAGCACGTCGTCCAGCGCTTCCACGAAGAGGTCCACCTCTTCCTCCCCCGCGATCAGCGGCGGCAGCAGCTTGATGACGTTCATGTTGTCGGCAGCCACCTGCGTCAGGATCTGATGCCTGTGGAACAGCGGTGTCACGATCATTTGGGAGAAGAGGGCAGGCCGGATCGCCTCGACCATCTTGAAGCGGCGTCGCAGGCCGGGCGTCGACGGCTCACCGAAGACCAACCCGATCATCAGTCCCTTCCCCCGTACCTCGTGGAGGAACTCGTACTGTTCGACCAGAGGCTCGAGGGCCTTGGTGAAGGCCTTCCCGGTACGCTGCACCCGGTCGAGTATGTCTTCGTCGTCGAACGCGGCCAACGTGGCCAGTCCCGCCACCATTGCCAGCTGGTTCGTGCTGAACGTGGAGGAATGGACCACCGCCCTGTCCATGGAGCTGTACACGGCATCGGACACCGCCGCCGTGCTGAGCATGGCCCCGACCGGCACGAAGCCGCCGGACAACGCCTTCGACACAGTGATGATGTCGGGCGTGATGCCGAACTGCTCGTGACAGAAGAAGGTGCCCGACCGCCCGAGACCGGCCTGCACCTCATCGAGGATCATGACCGCCTTGTGGCGGCGACAGAGCGACTGTGCCTCCAGCCAGAATTCGTCCGGAGCCAGGTTCACCCCCTTCCCCTGGATCGGCTCCGCGATGAAGGCCGCCACGTCACCCCGCCGGAGCTCGCGGGCCAGAGCGGCCGCGTCGCCGAACGGGATCATGTCGGCGCCGGGGAGCAGCGGGCCGAAGCCGCTGCGGAACTCACGGCCACCGTTGAGGGCGAGTGCCCCGGTCGTGAGCCCGTGGAAGGCATGGTCGCAATAGAGGATGCGTGTGTGTTTCGTGGCGGCACGGGCGAACTTGATGGCGCTCTCCACCGCCTCCGCTCCGGAGTTGGTGAAGAACACACGCTCGATCCCAGGGTGCGAGCGGGCGACGAGCTCCTCGGCCAGGACGCCGGAGAGGAGGGAGCAGTCCATCTGGACGAGGTTGGGCAGGTCGGCGTCGAGGGCGTCGTGCAACGCCCGAACGATTGTTGGGTGACTTCGCCCGAGCGCGAAGACGCCGAAGCCGGACAGGAGGTCGAGGTACCGATCCCCCTTGTCGTCGAAGAGGTAGCAACCCTCGCCCTTCTCGTAGAAGCGGTCGAACTCGATCTGGCCGAGAATCTTGGGGAGCTGAGGATTGATGTACTTCGAGTGGAGGGTGAAGTTCTCACCCCTGCGATCGTCCAACACCTTCTTGAGATCAAAGGGCATGCAGTGGCTCCAGGGGTCGCTTCGGCGGTGGCGACAGGTTAGCGGTGCGCTTCATTCACCTCATCCACAGGTACGGCCGCGTGCGCGGTTTCATGCGATGATCCTGTGCGACCCACCCATACCAACATTCGATCGGACGGAGAGGGCGACGGCGATGGCCAACGGTGCACCCAACATCGTGCTGGTGATGTCGGACCAACACAGGGCCGACATGATGGGGTGCGCTGGCGACGTGAGCGCGCTCACCCCGTCGCTCGACGCGTTGGCCGCACAGGGGGTCCGCTACTCGCGGGTGTCGTGTCAGGGTCCGCTGTGCATGCCGGCGCGGGCTTCGTTCATGACGGAGCGCTACGTGCGCGACCACGGCGTGTACACGAACTCTTCGGAGATACCGGCCGACAGCCCGACGTATGCCTGGGCCCTGCGGGAGGCCGGGTACCACACCGCGCTCCTGGGCAAGGCACACCTCTATCTCGACGAGCAGCTCACCGTCCCCCACATGGACGACATGGCCGGGCGCCTCGAGGCGCTGGGATTCGCCGAGGTCTTCGAGACCGGTGACAAGTTCGTCGGGAATATCCCGACCCGCTACACCGACTACCTGGCCAGCCGCGGCCTGCTCGACGCCTACAAGAAGCACATCGCCGACCGCAGCTACCAGGGCGAGAACGAGGACGGGCAGAACGCGACCAAGTGCGTGCCGATGTGGGATTCCACGCCCACGCCCATCCCCTTGGACTCCTACGTCGATGCATGGCACGGCCAGCAGGCGGTGAAGTGGATCGAGCACTACGACCGCCAGGAGCCCTTCTTCCTCTTCGTCGGGTTCCCAGGTCCGCATGATCCCTGGGACGCGCCGGCAGAGGCCGTGCGGCGGTACCGCGACGTCGACATCACAATGCCAAGCTCGACCCGGCGACCGAACATGGAAGGCACGGGTCGTTACGGCGGACTCCTGGGCGCGTTCATGTGGCTCTCCGACTCCGAGACGATGACCGACGACGCCATCCGAGGCATGCGGACGTCGTACGCCGCCGACATCTCGGTCATCGACCAGGCCGTCGGCGACATCGTCGGGGCGCTGGAGCGCAAGGGCGTCCTCGACGACACCTGGGTCATCTACACGAGCGACCACGGTGAGATGGGCGGCAACCACGGGATGATGTCCAAGTGCGTGCTGTACGAGCCGGCTGTGCGGGTCCCGTTGATCGTCCGTCCACCAGGCGGGTGCGAGACGCAAGTGGTCGGCGCGCTGGTGGAGCATGTCGATGTGCCAGCCACGATGCGGGAGATCGCCGGTGCGCCGAACGTGGCGGGGTCAGAGGGACGTTCGCTGCTGGCCAGCGTGCATGACCCGACAGTCGCTCCGGCACGATCGCTGACGGTGAGTGAGAACTGGGGCTTCGCGGCGTTCGAGACGGAGCGCTACAAGTTGGTGGTCGACGAGGACGCGTTGGAGCCGTGCCAGCTCTTCGACCTGTTCGAGGACGCCGCCGAGGACCACAACCTGTTGCCCGATCCGGCGGCGGCCGCCACCGTGGAGGAGATAATGGAGGTCCACGTCCGCCCGTTCTTCCGGACGGCGCCTGCACGACCGATCCCGAGCTTCTTCACCGGCGGGTACGACGCCTGACCCGCCGCGATCCGTGCGGGGCCGACACGCGTCCACGCACGGTGGTCACGGGCCGTCTGAGTGCTCGGTCACGCCGGGCACGCCGGTCGAGCCGGAGCCCTTGTCGAGCCAACGAAGCCCGATCAAGGGGTAGATCAGAACTGAGAGCATGCCGGCCGCGACCAGGGCTGCGGCATTCTGAGGCTTCATCCGGTGTTCGCTGACGCCCAACGTCGTGATGACGACGATGATCGGTAGACCCGTGGAGGCGAGGACAGCGAGGGTGCGGGCCTCGACCTTCGTGACGGCGCCCCGGAAGAACGCCCACGTGGGCAGGCCGCGGGTGAACAGGAAGATGACGGTGAACATCGGCACGAGCAGCAGGACCTTCGGCATGTGGATGAGCGCATGGAGGTCGAACTTGATGCCGCTCTCGATGAAGAAGATAGGGATGAGGAAGCCGAAGCCGATTGCCTCGAGCTTGCTCGTGATCGGCGCGCTGTCCTCCCCTTTGATGAACAGGCGGACCACCACGCCGGCCGCGAAGGCGCCGAGCAGGACGTCCAGGCTGAGCTTCTCGGCCAGGTAGACGAGGAGGACTACCAGCAGGACCGATATCCGCACGGGCAGCTGCGCGGTCGAATGGAGGTGCTTGCGCATCAGCGCGATGAAACGGGGTGGATGGACCTGCGTGGCCAGGAGGGCCGCGATCACGGCGACGCCGACGAAGAGGGCCAGAAGGAGGAAGGTGACCCGCGCGTCGCGGTTCGTGAGAACGACGGCGACCGCCACGATGGGTCCGAACTCGCCGAGCGCACCCACCGACAGGATGGAGGGACCGATCGGGGTCCTGAGCACTCCGGCGTCGTGCAGGATCGGGAGGAGCGTGCCCAGCGCTGTCGTGGTCAGGCAGAGCGCCACCACCCTGTGGTCGAGGACGAGCCCGGTGGCACGCAAGAGGACGCCGACGCCGAGCGCCAGGATCAACGACGTACCCCAGGACCCGGCCGCCCTGCCGAGATGGCCCTGGCGCATGGTCGCCAGGTCGAGCTCGGTCCCGGCCAGGAACATCAGGTACGTCAGGCCGAAGTCGGCCAGCGCCGTGACGATGCTGTTCGGGTGGGCGAGGTTCAGCACGTACGGACCGAGGATGATGCCGAAGAGGATCTGGATCACGACCTCGGGGATGGCGATGAACCGACGTGACCACTCGGCGACGATGGGCGCGAGGACGGCTGCGATCCCGATGAGGACCAGTGTCGGGATGGCTTGTTCGATCATGTGTCGTTCACCCGCCCCGTGACCACCCGCTGTGGCACGCCGCGCCACCTCCCGGGCACACGCTACGCGCCACGTCCTTGCATCCGGGTGATCTCGGAGGTTTGACGACCCCCCGGGCGTGCGGGAGCATGGCCGGACCTACTCGGTCCGGGGGTTCGCGCATGAGGAGTTCGTCACTGGCCTGCACGCGTGCGGCGGCCAGCGCCGCATGACGTCCGCCTTCGTCAATCCGTCGTGGATGCCGCATTCCGTCGGCGAGGCGTCTCGCGCCGGGGATGCGACCGCGGACGATCTCGTGTCGGGCCGTGCGTGGTCCCACATGCTCGACGCCCTGCGCCAGGCATCGAGCGTCGTGCTCGCTGCCGACGACCGGCACAACGCGGCGGACATGGCGGCGGGCTTCCGGCACTTGCTCGTGCTCCTCGGCATCGGACTGGACAACGCCCTGCGGGAGGAGTCCGGCACGGTGCTCGCGGTCAAGCCCTCGAGCGTCGACTCGATCTACAAGTGGGGTATGGACTGCCCCGACTGCATCTACACCGGCGCCGGCCTCCGGGGCGGCGAGACCTATCGCCTCTGGGGGAACCGTGGCTCGGCCCGCTATGTCGGCCTGCAGTCGATGGCCGGCATGGCTTCGTCGGCGAACGTCCTCCTGGACGAGCTCGACCTCGGCCCTAACGGGGAGGTGGACCTCGTCCTGTCGGCCGAGTCCCAGGAGGGGAATTGGCTTGAGATCGCCGACAATGCCACGGCGCTGGTGATCCGGCACTTCTTCTACGACTGGGACACCGAGGTGGCGTCCTCGCTCTCCATCGAGCGGATCGGGGCGAAGAGCGAGAAGGCGGCGCGTCCAGCGGAGGATCCGCGGGCGGTGGTGGCCGGGCAGCTGATCGCGCTGGGCGACTTCGTCGTGGCCAACCTCGAGTTCTTCCTGCAGTTCTCCCGGCCCGAGACGCCGAACACGTTCCTGCCTCCCCTCGACGGGACGGCGATGGGCGCCGCGGCCGAGAACCGCCCGGTGATCGGGTCCTGGGAGCTGGCCCCCGACGAGGCGCTGGTGGTAGAGGTCTCACCGCCGGACGGCCTGTACTGGAGCTACTCGCTCGGGAACCCCTGGTGGGAGACGATCGACTACGGCTCGCATCAGAGCAGCCTGAACGGGCACCAGGCCGCAGTGGACGACGATGGCGTCCTGCGCACGGTGATCGCCCATCAGGACCCCGGCGTGGCCAACTGGCTCGACACGGCCGGGCACAGCGCGGGGCCCATCATCCTGCGCTGTGTCCGCACGGAGACGGCGCCGGTCCCGACGACACGACTGGTCGCGTTCTCGGACATCGACGGCGCCGTGCCGGCCGCGATCCGCCGAGTCACGCCCGAGGAACGTCAGGCCACCCTGGCGGCACGACGCCTCGCAGTGAGCAAGCGGTTCTGCCGATGACGACTACGGCGGTGTCGGCGGTGTCGGGAAAGAAAGAGGTGGGCTGAGATGGATCTCGGATTTGCTGACGCGACGGCCGTGGTGACCGGCGGGAGCAAGGGGATGGGACGGGCGGTGGCCGAGGTCCTCGCCGCCGACGGGGCCCGGGTGGCCATCATGGCCCGGGGGCGCGACGCCCTGGACGAGACCGTTGCCGCCCTGCGGGCACTGGGCAGTCCCGATGCGGTCGGCATCAGCGTCGACATGACGGATCCGGCGTCCATTGCCCTGGGTTTCCGCGAGGTGGGCGATCGCTGGGGCTCGCTGAACGTCCTGGTGCACACCATCGGACCCGGCGCCGGGCGGTTCGAGGACCTCGACGACGGCGACTGGGACCAGGCCTTCGCCCTCGGCACCATGTCCGCCGTCCGCAGCGTCCGCGAGGCGGTGCCCCTGCTGCGTGCCGCCGAATGGGCCCGCGTCGCCATCTTCTCGGCCCACTCGGTGCAGCGACAGAGCCCCATCCTCGTGGCATACACCGCTTCGAAGGCCGCCGTGACGAGCGTCGCCAAGAACCTCGCCAAGTCCCTGGCGCCCGACGGCATCCTCGTCAATGCGGTGTGCCCCGGGTCCATCGTGACAGCCAGCTTTACGGAGAACCTCCGGGACATCTTTGCGGCGGAGGGTCTGGATCCGTCCGATCCCTGCGACGTCATGCGGTGGATCGAGCAGACGTTCCACCAGCCTGCCGACCTCGGCAGAGCAGGCCTGCCCGACGAAGTGGCGTCGCTCACCGCCTACCTCGTCTCCCGCCGGAACGGGTACGTGACCGGTGCCTGCGTCAACGTCGACGGAGGCTCGGACTTCGTCTGATCACCTCCAGGTGTGGATGGCGCGGTGGATCTCGGCGCGGTCCGCCCACATCTCCTGCACTTCCTCGGGGGTCTTCCCCTTCGTCTCGGGTATGAAGAAGCGGACGTAGACGAAGGTCACGAGGCAGAACGCCGCAAAGAGCAAGAACGTGCCCTCGGTGGTGATCGCGTCCACCAGCGTCAGGAAGGTCTGGGCCACCACCCAGGCGGCGAACCAGTTGATGGCCGTCGCGACGGCGACGCCCCTACCACGCACGTGAGACGGAAAGACCTCGTTGATGACCGTCCACACGACGGTCCCAGCGAGAAGGCGAAGGAGGCGATGAACACGACCAGCCCGATCAGGGCAAGCACGCCGGCGCCGGCTGGAGCAGGGGTCGCCCGCTCCGAAGAGGTCACCTTCTGCAACTCGAAGAAGGCTCCGGCCACAATGAGAACCCCGACGCACATGCCCGCCGATCCCAGGAGGAACAGCGACTTGCGCCCGAAGCGGTCGACCCAGAACACCGCGATGAGCCTGGCCACGACGTTGACCGCGCCCACCGCCCACAGAGTGGCGAGGCTCTGACAGGTCGGATTGTTGAACCCGGCGGCGGCGAAGATCGTGTCCGCGCAGTAGATGATGGCGTTGATGCCCGTCAGCTGCTGCAGGATGGCCAGTAGCGCGGCGACGGCAAGCGGCTTCCTGTCGATCCCGGACAGGGCTCCGGAAATGACACCCTGGTCGTAACCGAACAAGAGCCCGGCCAACATCACGACGAGGCCGATCGCCAGGAGATACCGACTCATTCGCGGCGGCGGTGACTGCGTTGACTCGACGGCTTCGAGAGCGGACGCCGTCGTCGATTCTTCTGGAGCCGTCACGAGCCCTCTTGCCTCAATGCGGCCCTGCGGTCATGGTGGCATGCGGGCTCGCGCTGGTGGCGGACCGCCGGCGTGGGTGGCCGCTATCACCCGTTTCGCGCAATCGCGTCTGCCAAGCTCTTGAAGGTGGCGACCAACGGCGACGACGAGGACATCCCGGGTATCGACCGTCTCCTGGCCCTGACAGACGGCGTCGTCGCCATTGCGCTGACGCTCCTCGTCCTGCAGCTCCAGGTTCCCGTCACCCACGCGCTCAAGGAGAACCCCGACTCGGCGGGCGCACTGTGGCACGCCCTCAGCCCCGACGCTTCGGAGATCACGAGCTACCTGGTCTCCTTCCTCGTCATCGCCCAGTTCTGGATGGTGCACCACCGCGTCCTCCAGGGGATGCGTGGACACAGCGAAGGCCTGGCGTGGCGCAACTTCGGCTTCCTCCTTGCGCTTACCCTCATGCCCTTCACCTCGGACCTCATCGGCCGCTACGGCACGAACCCTGTCGCCATCACGCTGTTCGGGCTGAACCTGGTGGCTATCAGTCTCACAACACAGTGGATCTTCCTCTATGCCGCCCACCACGACCTGATCAAAGATGAAGCCAGGTCCGCACGCGATGAACGGATCGCCAGGGTGCGCGTCATCTACGTGCTCGGCATCGTCGCGATCTCCCTGGCCTTGGGGTGGGAGACTCCTCAGCTGGCGAAGTTCGTGTGGCTCCTCTTCCTCGTCGTCTCACCGCTGGCCGAGAGGACCGCCCGGGTGCTCGAACGCAGGCGGCCGCTTCCACAGGTCCCGGACGAGGAGTCCAGCGGGGCACGCAGCGGATAACGCGTCGGCACCGAGCGGCGTCAGCCCGTCGTGTGGTGGGCCGAGAAAGCGGCCTCCTGGGCTGCCACGTCGTTGACGAGGTCGCCCAGAGCGAGATTGACGTCGTCCAGATGGAACCCCCAGGTCGGACCGAGCGTCTGCGTCACAATGGGCCGGGTGTCCCCGGCGCGACTGTCGATCTGCAGCCAGGTGGCGCCGCCCGTGCTCTCGCACGAGCCGGTGTAGAGGCCGGGGTAGGTCACCCAAGGGTCCCCGGTCGAGCTGGCGGACACGGTGAAGAACGGGGTCAAGGGGGCCGTCGTCGTCTGGCCGAGCGCCGCCGGGTTGGTACAGACCACCTGCTGACCCCGCGAGGATTTCTGGTCCGACTGCAGGCTGACACCCTGGCCCGGCCGTCCGAACAACGATTTGGCCGGCGGCCGGGACGAGAACGACGAATAGGCGATCACACATCCGGTCTCGCTCGCCTTCGTACAGACGGGAATGTGCGCGAAAGTTCCGCCCACCGTCTTTCCAACCGGGACTTGGACGTTGCCCCCCAGGATGATGGCCGACACCATCCGGTCGCGCAGTGCCGGAGCGTCGTCGACCTGGGCGCGCAGGAGCCGAATGAGATTGGCCGCCCCTTGAGAGTGCCCGATGAAGACCACCGGCCGGCCGTGGTCGTCGTGCGCCAGAAATGCCTTCCAGCCCGTCAGGAGGCTCTGGTACGAGATCTCGTCCGCGGTCGGATCGTTCCCCAGGCCCTTGGCCAGCGACGCGCTCGTCCGCTGACGATAGGTCGGTGCCCACACGTTGCAGACCTGCGAGAAGCGAGAGGCCTGCGACACTGCCGCGGCCTCGACCGCTGGGGTGACGGTCGCCGAGGTGTTGGAAGTGGGCGCAGACGCCGTGACGGTGGGATACACGTAGAAACAGTCGAAGGCTGATCGCTGCGGCGACGTGGTGACGGGAATCACGGTCGTCGTTCCGTCGGCAGCCACTGAGTTGGCGCCCCGCGGGTACAAGCAGGGATCGCCGGCCATTCCGGGCTGGCACAACCAGGTGACCGTTGCCGTGTCGGACCCGACCGGCGGCGGGGTGGCTGCTCCCCCGCAGGCTGTGATCACCATGCTGGCGAGCAATCCGCCGGACGCAGCAGCGAGAAGAGCGGCCCCGCGTCGTCTCCGCTTCCGGCATCCCCTCCGCGCTCTTCTGTCCGCGGTCATGGCCGCATCGTGGCAGGGCCGCCCAGTAAAGTCAAGTAAATTGACCGACCGAAAAGTTGACCTATTATGGGGACGTGACCCCCTCTCTCCGTCGCACCCGGGCGGGCACCAGCCTGCCGCCTGCGCACGACCCCCGGGCGCTCAGCTGGCTCCTCCGCCGCACCGTTCGCCGCTACGCGGCACCCGTTGCCCGCGCCCTGGACGCCGGAGGGTTCGGGGACCTCCCTCAACGGGGCGTCTGGGCGGTCAGCGCCCTGGCCCGGACCGAGCCGGGTCTGAGCGGCCGTGATCTGGTCACACGGATGGGGATCTCCAAGCAGGCGGTCAGCCAGCTCGTCGACACTCTCGTGACCTCGGGGTACGTCGCCCGGCACCCCGCCCCCGACGATCGGCGTCGCACCCTCCTGCACCTCACGCCCCGCGGCCGCAGCGCCGCGCGCGTCATCGACGACACCGTCGCCAGTCTGGAAGCGGAGATGGAGGCCGTCATCGGACGCGAGCAGTTGCGTGCGCTCCACGAGGCCCTTCTCCGGCTCGACGAGGTCGACGAGGTCGACGACCCCCGGTAAGGGCGCTGCGTGGTGGGTGCGATAGAACGGACGCCCGTCCACCTCGACGAGAGAGGGCAAGCATCCATGACGTTCGTTCCCTACGACCGGCCTGTACGCGCGGCGGTCGTCGGCCTCGGCCGTATCTTCGACCTCAACATCCGCGCCTACGTGGACAACCCGGACGTGGAGGTGGTTGCGCTCGTGGACCCGGATCCGCAACGTCGGGCCCAACGACAAGACGAATGGCCCCGGGCACGGACGTTCGCCACCGCGGCCGAACTGGCGTCGAGCGACGTCGCGGTCGACGCCGCCGAGGTCCTGCTGCCGATCCCCCTCCACACCGAGGGGGTCTGCGAGATGCTTGGGTACGGGTGGCACCTGAACCTCCAGAAACCCATGTGCAGCGACCTGGATGAGGCCCGGCGGATGCTCGAGGGCGCCCGGGCCAACGACCGCGTCCTCCGGGTCATGGAGAACTACATCTTCTACGAGCCGTTGCGGAGGCTGAAGGAGACCGTGGAATCGGGCACCATCGGGACCGTGAGCGGCTACCACATGAAGATGGTGGGGAGCGGCCAAGGGGGCTGGGACGTGCCCATGTCGAGCTACGAGTGGCAGTTCAAGCAGATGCGCCGTGGCCGGGGCGTCCTGGTGTTCGACGACGGGTGGCACAAGCTCGCCACGGCGCTCTGGCTCTTCGGTCCGTTGAGAGAGGTTCGGGCGTGGGTTGGTTCCACCGAGGTCATACCGACGATTCAGGTCGACGCGCCGACGACCGTCACATGGGAGCACCAAAACGGAGTCCGTGGCGTGTGGGACATCGCGTTGGCCCCCGACATGTACCTCCGCTCCGACTACTACACCAACGACGAACGGTGGGAGGTCACAGGCAGCCGGGGCTACACCCGCGTGAACCGCTGCACCGGACGGGGAATCCAGCAACCGAGCCTCGAGACCTACGTCGACGGCGAAATGCGGTCCTTCCACGCCCTCGACGACGACTGGGCCAGCAGCTTCCGGGATTCGGGGCGCCACTGGTTGCGCTGGCTCCGTACAGGCGAGGGGCCGCTCATGTGGAGCGCCGAAGAGGCCGTCGACGTGCTGCGGTTCGCGCTCGCCGTGTACGCCAGCAGCGCCGACGGAGGCGTGGGTGTCGACCCGACCTCGATCGGATTACCGTGACACCGTGAGCGGCCAACGACTTCCTGGCGGGGTGGTACACAACCTTCCGGAAGATCTACGCACCACGCTGATCGCCAACCCCACCGCACTCGAGGCATGGAAGGACATCACGCCACTGGCCCGCAACGAGTTCATCTGCTGGGTCGAGGACGCCAAGCAGCAGAAGACGCGGGAGCGTCGCATCCGCCGCACCAAGGAGGAGTTGGAGGATGGCATGCGCCGGCCCTGCTGCTGGCCCGGATGCGCGCACCGGGAGCGGACCGGCAGGTAGCAGTGGGCGCTGAGGGACTCGAACCCCCGACCTGCTGCTTGTAAGGCAGCTGCTCTAACCAACTGAGCTAAGCGCCCGAGCGCCCAGCCATTCTGACCCATTCCGGACTCGTCCCCGCCACGGAGGAAGAGGACCGATAACGACATCCGTCAGGGCAGCTGTTGGGCGAGCGTCGTACTCCAGGGCCGGGCCAGGGCTCGCAGCTCGGCGCAGCGCTCTTCACCCAGCACCGCATACGGCGCCGCGGCGAGTGCGTCCGTGCCATCTTCGAGCGCGTGACGTTGTGATTCGCCCAACGGCGTGAAGCGGAGCTCGTCGCCCTGCTCCAGCCAGCCGCGCACCCGCAACGCGTCGACCGCGCCGTCCCAGGCTTCACGTGGCCATCCCCGCGTCGAGCGCAGGATGCCCTCCGGCACGTCGCCGGCCGCGGCGTGCGTCACCAGCGCCTCCAGGCCCGAAAGGCCGCGCACCACGAGTTGCGCGATGTGGCCGTCGCCGCGGTACTCGCGCAGGATGGACTGGGCATGCCAGAGCACCAGATGTGGCGGCGAGGGCCAGGCCACATCGGCGTGGGCGGCGGCCAAAGGCCGTCCTTCAATCCGCCGTCCGGCCTCCTCGGCGGCCAGGCGCGCCAGCTCGGCGGCCCGCTGCATCTCTTCCGACACCAGCACGTCCTCGCCGAGCAGGCGTCGGAAGGTCGCGTCGACCGCGGTGAACCGGGCCCGCACGAGCGCCACCGGGGTCGCCACCTCCCAGACCGCGGGGATCGCCGCGTGCACCAACTCGGGGTTGAAGTTGAAGAAGGTGGAGACGACCACATCGGCCGTCACCGCGCCCATCGGCGCCGCTCTCGACGCGAAGTACCCCGCCTGCCCATTGATGCCGAGGCGGGCGTAGGCCTCCGCGGCCTCGGGCACGAAATAGATCATGCCGTGCAGCGGCTCCAGGGTCCGCCACGTCTTGCGCGCCAGCAACGCCTCGGCTGCGTCCACGCCACCGTCGTCTCTCACAAGCGCTCCTCTCGAGCCAGCCTCTCGGCCAACCGGGGCGTCGCCGCCACGATGGGCCTCCGGCTGAAGTCGTCACGCACGATCAGATCCCTCCCCTCGCGCTCACCTTCCGCCACGCCGACCTCGCGACAGATGAGCAGTCCTGCCAGGTAGTCCCAGCTGTAGAGGGTGCTTCGACCCACCACCAGGTAGGCATCGAGCACCC
The DNA here is from genome assembly GCA_036273055.1 of Acidimicrobiales bacterium. Taxonomy (GTDB): domain Bacteria; phylum Actinomycetota; class Acidimicrobiia; order Acidimicrobiales; family RAAP-2; genus Bog-473. The sequence goes on from DATAXG010000043.1 coordinate 22,509, forward strand.
CCTCGGCCACCAGGCAGCACTCCAGCGAGGCGGCGCCGAGCGCACGGAACTGCGCCCACCCCGGATGCAGGCCGGGAAAGCCCGAGATCCCCACAATGGCCCGCTCGAGGTCTTCACATCCTGACGGGGCGATGGCTCGCCCGTCCTTCTCTGCCCCGCCGCCGCGCACGGCGGCATAGCGCTGGCCGGTCGCCTGGTTCGTGACGACTCCGACCAGTGGCCCCTCGGCGTCGAGCACGCAGATGCTGGTGGAATAGAACGGCACACGCCGGTGCGCGTTCGTGGAGCCGTCGATCGGGTCGATCACGGCGAGCAGCCCGGAAGGGCCGTCGCCCGTCAGCCCCGACTCCTCCGAGAGCACGGCCAGCCCGGCCCCGTGGAGCACCGGCAGCGCCGCCGCGTCGGCGGCCAGGTCGAGCCGGTACTGACCCGGCTTCCCTCCGCTCGGCCCCCAATCCTCCAGCACGTCGAGCGCGCCACGAACGGCGTGGACCGCCTCATCGAGCACTTCCAGGAGCCGAACGTCGTCCACGGGTGACGAACCCTACCGGCCGGCGTCTCCCCCGCCGGGTGACCTGCCCGGGCGACCCGCCACCTGGCCGCCCGCCCGTCCACGGCCATTAGGCTTACCCAGCTGTGGCTGCCATTGACGTTGCCGGATACGTGGCCGACCTGAAGGATCATTCCGTCGACCACGGTTTCCATGTGCACGACGAGCGGCACTTCGTCGAGACCTATTCGTTGCGCCAGGTCTGGGAGGTCGACCTGCACCCCGAAGAGGGGTGCGGCGGGCCCCTCGACCTGCATCTCGCCCTGGACGTCGACCCCCGGGTCCTCCTCTCTTTCGAGGACGCCGTCGTCCTCCTGTCCGAGGACGAGGAGCCGCCGGACGAGTTCCATTTCCCCCTGACCTTCACCTGGGCGCTCCCGCCCCTCCCGAGCGGGCCCGACCTGCTCCGCCTCGCCATCGACCTGGCCGGCGTGGGCGGCATCGAGCTCCCCCTCGAGGTCTCGGCCATCGACTCCTTCGCCAACGCAACCGACGGCTCGGAGCGCCGGCTGAGCATCGTTGCCCGGTATCCGGTGTCGCTGGCCCGGGTCCTCAGCGGCGAAGAGCTCCTCTGCGACGTCTTCGACCGGGCCCTCGCCGTGAGCCGGTTCCTGCTCGAGTCCGCCGAACGCTGGCTGGGCTGACGTGCGGCGCGCCGGGCGCCCCGCTGCCGCCCGAGCCGCGGGGCTGGTGCTGGCGGCCGGAGCGGCCCTCGGCCTGAGCGCCTGCAGTACGCAGAACGGACAGGACCTCGCGCAGCAGGCGTGCGTCCATGTGCACCGGTCGATCGCTGACTACCTGCGCGCCGTCAGCCCCGGTACCCCGGCCGCCGCCGCCGCGCAGCTCCAGAACCAAGCCGATCAGGAGCTCCGCGTCGCCCTTCCGTTGGCGGCCGACGCCAATTCCGACGACGGATCTTGGAACGCGCTCATGACGACGATCTCGGAGGGCGCCACCGTCGACGAGGGCCATCTCGTTCCCTCATTGCGAGCGCAGTGCGTCGTCGCCAACGCCAACCCGGACGTCAACCCCCAGTCGCCGAGCGGCACCAGTGGGAAGAGCGGCAACGGCAACGGCGAAAGCACCAGCACAACACCCCAGAACGTGAACCCGGAGCCGGCGTCACCCGCCGACTGAGCTGGGGGCGGTGCTCTTGATGTCACCCGCCATCTGCGCCCGTCCGGCCGCCACGATCGGCGGGATGAGTGACGGCGCGAGGAAGACGCCCCCCTGCGGCGTGAAGTGCACGCCGTCGAGGACGGTTCGGATCACCACTCCGTCCACTGTGCTGGCGTACTGACCGCCAGGGCACGCCGCCTTGTCGAGGTCGTCCACGAAGACGGTCCCGGGATGCTCGGCGGCGATCTCACGAAGCATCCGGTTGTAGGCCTCTCGCCGAGCCGGATTGTCCTCGGGCCAGGCGTCGCCGTCTGGCTGCTCGGGCTCCTGGGTGCACGGCGCGGTGAGGAACACCATGGGGAGTCCGGCACTGTTGGCCACCGCGGCCGCCTTCTCGAGCTGTGACTTGATGTACGCGGCTAACTGCGGATGCAGGATGTTGGTCCATTGCCCCTGGTACAGGCGGTCGACCAGCTCCCAGCGACCGGCACCCTCCACCACCACGTTCGGGCGGATCTGGAAGATCTCATTGGCCCATTGGGTCGCCCAGGGTGTGGTTTCACTCGGGCCGTCACTCGGCGCAGGCGGCCCGCCGCACGCTGGCACGATCGAATCCATCTGGCCCATCACCAGCACTGCCGGTCCGTCTGCCACCCCGCAGCCGAGAATGGCACGGTCGTAGAGGACGTAGCCGTACTTGTCCTGGACCGGAACCTCGCCCAGGCCCTCTCCCAAGGTTTCCGCGATCGAGTCGCCGACGAGCAGAACCTTGACGGGGGGCCCGGCGGCCGACCCTGGAGGCGCAGTCGTGCTCGTTGTCGCCGACGTGGATCCCGTGTTCCCGGTGGTACCAAGCGGCAGCGCCGTGCTGGCCACGGCCGACGTCCCAGTCGTCGCCGCGAGCACGGCCACGAGCACCGCGGCGACACCGGCGGGCACGACCAGCCAGGCCCGCCACTGGCTGACGAACGTCCCCATGCGGATCGGGCGCTCAATCAGGTGGAAGGACACGACCGAGACCGCAAAGGTGACGAGGACCCGCAACCCGAAGAGCTCGTACCCGTAGAGCCCGGTCCGGGAGTGGTCGAGCCAAATGAAGATGGGCCAGTGCCAGATGTAGAGCCCGTAGGAAATCCGACCGACGTAGCGCACGGGGGCCAGCGACAACACCCGCGGCACCACGCTGCGGGGCGCCGCCACCGCGGCCAGGATCACACTGGCCACGGAGAGCCCGATGAGGAAGAACCCGCCCTGGTACGGGAAATGCGATGCCGACGTGGTCAGCACCCACAAGGTGACAGCGCCGGCCGCGCCGAGGACACCCAGTAGGCCGCACAGTGCCACCCCGGTCGGGCTCTCCGGCCGCCACAACTCCCCCTTCACCAGGCGGCCGCCCTCGTGGCGCTGGGTGAGAAGTACCAGTCCCACCGCCAGCGCACAGCCGATGAAGAGGCACTGCGAGCGCGTGTCGGTCCCCAGATAG
>DATAXG010000044.1:0-14300 GCA_036273055.1 Acidimicrobiales bacterium
CGCACGGTCGACGTCCACATCCGGCGCCTGCGGGCCAAGCTCGGCGAGGAGCACGCGCACCTGATTCAGACCGTCCGCTCGGTCGGCTACCGCTTCGGGCAGGTGGCCTGGCACCCCGGGGTGGCCCAGCGCAACGGCACGCCGAGCACGACGACAACGGCGTCAGAGCCGTCGCCTCAACGCAGCGGCGCGTAGGCCCAAGCCTCGACCTCGATCCGGGCGCCGATAGGGAGCGCAGCCACGGCGACGGCCGAACGCGTCGGCCGGTTCTCGGTGAAGTACTCGACCCAGACCTCGTTCATGGCGCCGAACTCGGACATCTCGAGGAGGAAGACCGTCGTCTTGACCACGTCGGACAGCGTCGCCCCCTCGACGGCGAGCACCGCGGCCACGTTGTCCAACACCTGCCGGAGCTCGGCCACCGTCCCGCCCTCGACGAGCCGCGCCTTTCCGGTGGCATCGGTGGCCAATCCGACCTGACCTGAGGTGATGACCCAGTCACCGACACGACGGACGGGGGAATAGGGACCAACGGCAGGACTCATGCGCGCTCCTCTCAGCCCCCTGATGGTGCCACGTCACGCGCGGGAGCCCGCACGGCATCGCGCCGCGTCGGCCAGCGTCCCGGCAGCCCCTCGGCGACCCAGGCCGCTGCCAAAGTGGCGACGAACACCGCTTCGGACCCATTGACGGGCCACCCGTCCTCCTCGTGCAGGCGCACCGTCACCTCGGGCATGTCACGCGCCGCCAGGATGCCGAAGGACCGGATGGTGAGGTCGACGGGGGTGCCTGCTCCGTCGAGGGCGATCCCCTCGCTCCACACCATGCCGAGCGCCTGGTGCACTGCGCCGAGCGCGTAGGAGCGCAGCGTGACAGGGCAGAGCACCTCTCCCGCCCACACGTCGACCTCCAGGCGGCCGCGCGTTGCGCCGTCCAGATGCAGCTCGACCCGGGCGCTACCCGCACCGGGCACGGCGACGTGCGCCTCGCCGACGCCCGCCGCACGGTCCGGAGCATTGAGGGCCGCCTGCGCCGCCAGCACTTCGGCCCAGCCGGCCCCACGCAGGTCGGACGACACCGGTGGACCTGCGACATCGACCAGTTCGACTTCGACGCCAGGTGCGCGCGCCTGTACGCGGGCCGTCAGCGGTGCGAGGTCGGCGGCGCGCTCCGTGCGGCCGACGCGGACGATGCCCGTCCCGTCCCGGCGAAGCGCCACCGCCACCGGCGGGCGCTTGGGCCCGTGTCGCACGACGTCCTCACGGCGCCAGAGCATTCGGACCACGTGCCCGGAGGCGTCGGCGAGCTCCCGGGCGGCCGCCGGCGCCGGACTGTGGCGCTTGCCCCCGAACGCACCACCGTTCGCCAGCGGCGAGGCGGGGGCCTGCCCGGGCCGGCACCAACTGGCGTCCGGCTCGACATAGGCCGGCTCGAGCCACGACGTCTGAAGCGTGAGGGCCCACCCACCCTCCGGCACCGCCACCGGGTGCACCAGCGGGACCGTGCTGTTCCTGCCCTGGACGCGCCCGCTCCCGGCTCGGGCGGCGCGCACGCTCGCGGCGAGGACCCCATCCGCCCCGAGCTGCACGAACGCACCGGGTGGCGCCGAATCGTCGGCGAAGCCACCGCCCCCGAGCACCACATCCACCCCTGAGGTCTGAAAGGCCGGTCCCTCGAGCTGGGCGCGCCAGGCAGCGAGGACCTGGTCGCGCGGATCGCCGGCGGATGGGCTCGGCGCACCGTCGATTCCCAACGCACTGCACGCTGCCTCGACGACGGACTGCCACCCCGTGCACCGGCACAAGTGCGCACGCAGGGCGGACTCGATGTCCCGGCGAGTCAGGGGTGTCGTCCCGCTGTCCTCGAGCGCGGCGAGCCGCAGCACGATGCCCGGCGTGCAGAAGCCGCATTGACTTGCCCCGTGCTCCACGAAGGCAGCGGCCCAGCGGTCGCGCCGCTCCTCGGCGACCCCTTCGAGGGTGGTGACGTCGCGGCCGGCAACGCGGCGTACGGGCGTCACGCAGGCCACGCGCGGAGCGCCGTCGACCCAGACCGTGCAACAACCGCACTGGCCCTGCGGACTACATCCGTCCTTGACGGAGCGGCAGCCGAGCTCGTCGCGCACCGCGTCCAGGAGACTGATCCCGTCCTCGACCGCCACCGCCTCCCCGTTCAGGACGAACGCGACGGAAGCGGGCGCGGGCGCGCCGATGCCGGAGGATTGGTCGGGAGTGGTGCCGGTTCCGCTCAGGAGGCGGGGAGGCCGGCGCTCAGCTGAAGGAAGAGCCGCAACCGCAGGTACGGGTTGCGTTGGGGTTGATGATGTTGAAGCCGGCGCCCTGCAGCCCGTCGCTGTACTCGAGGGTCGAGCCGGTCAGTAGCTCGGCACTGGCCGAGTCCACGACGACCCGGACGGAGCCGAACTCGCGCACGACGTCGTCGGGCATGACCTCGGTGTCGAAGAACATCTCGTAGCTGTAGCCCGAGCAGCCACCCGGCTTGACGGCGACTCGCAGCGCCAGCTCCTCGCCCTCTTCCTGGGCCAGCAACTCGGCGACCTTGGCCGCGGCGTCACCGCTGAGCGTCACCGGTGCCGGCTTCTTCCCGATGTTGACGGAAGTGGACATCGTCGTCACTGGATCCTCCTCATTACGCCTGCGCCTGGCGACCGACCGCCGGGGTGCACGGTGCGCCCGCGACGAGCACCATGTTACCGGCGCCGAACAGACCCCAGTACCCCATGCGATCTGGGCCGGAATTCCCTGCCACGCAGGTACAATGCCCACTGTGACGCCTCCCCGCGCATTGATGCCGCCCCCGGGGGAGTCCTCGCGGGAGGCCGAGGAAGAGGTCAGGGACCGCCTGCGGGCGGTCGTCGACCCCGAGCTCGGCGACACCATCGTGGATCTCGGGATGGTCCGGGCCATCGCCGTCGACGGTGGCGCCGTCACCGTCGACGTGGCCCTGACGATCGCCTCCTGCCCGCTTCGGGGCCAGATCGAACAGGACGTGGTCAACCACGTGCGCTCCCTCGACTGGGTGCGCTCCGTCGACGTACGGGTGGCGACCATGGACGCGGAGGAGCGGGCCGCCGTCATGGCACGGGCGCGTTGGAAGGCGCGCGAGGACGCACCGGACACGGCGATCGCCCCTTCGACCCGGGTGCTGGCCATCGCCTCGGGGAAGGGCGGCGTCGGCAAGTCCTCCGTCACGGTCAACCTGGCGGTGGCGCTGGCCTCGCGGGGCCTGACGGTCGGGATCCTCGACGCCGACATCTGGGGCTTCTCCGTGCCCCGGCTCCTGGGCATGGAGGGCGACGTCGAGGCCCGGGCCGGGAAGATGGTGCCGCTCGAGCGCGCCGTCGGATCGGGCACGGTGCGGGTGCTGTCGATGGGGTTCCTCGCCGACGAGGAGCAGGCGATCATGTGGCGCGGGCTCGTCCTGACCCGGGCCGTGCAGCAATTCCTCCAGGATGCCCACTGGGGCGATCTCGACTACCTCCTCATCGACCTTCCGCCCGGGACCGGCGATGTGCAGATGGGACTGGCCCGGTTGCTGCCCCGCACGGAGCTGCTGGTCGTCACGACGCCACCGGTGGCGGCCCAGAAGGTGGCGGCACGGGCGGCCGACATGGCGCGCCGGGGCTACCTGCGGGTGGCCGGGGTGATCGAGAACATGAGCGACTTCACCTGCGAACACGGCACGACCTACGCCCTCTTCGGGTCCGGCGGCGGCGACCGCCTGGCGCAGGGTCTCGGTGTGCCGTTGCTCGCCTCCATTCCGCTGCACCCGGACCTGGCTGCGGGCGGCGATGCCGGAAGGCCCGTGGCCATGGCGGGCGCCGACAGCGAGCTCGGTGCCGTGTTCTTGGAGTTGGCCCGTGTGATCGCCGAGGACGTCGCCCCCATCGTCGACGTGCAGGGATGCTCGGCCCGTCTCATGGATCGCGTCGAGGCCGCGGTGGCCCAGGCCGACAGCGGCGCCGGCTGAAAGAGCGGCCCGGGCCCGCCCCTCAGGCGGCGACCCAGCGGGCCTCGATGGTGTCCCCGGTTCCGGCGGCACCAGCTGCCGGGATCGCCCTGCCCTCCTGCTCCAGCGCCCGCAGATGGGCCCACAGGGAGAAGCGGGCCACGGGGAGCTGCTGCTCGGTGACATCGCCGTAGACCTCGGAGAGCAGGTCGTCGACCGTCCCCTCGCCCCTTTCGCACAGTGCGGTCGCAATGACCTCGTGGCGCCCCAGACGGTGGGCTACCAAGGCGTCGACCACCTCGGGCACGCGCTCCATCAGGCGTCCGTGCCCGGGCGCCAGCGTACGGATGGCGGGCCGGGCGTCCCGCAGCCGGGCCAGGCTGGCCAGGTACTGGCGCAGGTCGCCGTCGGGCGGGCGGATCACCACGGTCGACCCGTGCATGACGTGGTCGCCCGTCAGCAGAAGGGCGTGCTCCTCCACGAGCCAGCACAGATGGTCGGAGGCGTGGCCCGGAGTATGGAGCGCCCGCAACGTCAAGGCACCCGAGGACGCGGTGCCGGGGCAGGACAGCGCCCAGCCCTCGCCGACACACTGATCGGGGGCGAAGCCCTCGGCGGGCCCGTAGCCGACGACACGGGCTCCCGTCGCCTCGGCCAGCGCAACGGCACCGGGCGCGTGGTCGACGTGGGTGTGGGTGACGAGGATGGCGCGAACCGGGCCGAGCGGCGCGGCGGCAGCCACGATGGCGTCGGTGTGCGTCGCATCGGCCGGACCTGGGTCGACGACGACCAGCTCGGCGGCGCCGATCAGATAGGTGTTCGTGCCGGGCCCCGTCATGAGGCCCGGATTGGGGGCGGTGAGACGCAGCACACCGGGCGCCACCTCGTCGAGGCGCCCCGGCTCGGGGGCACGGCCGATGCCGAAGTCCGGCACCGCCGGGATCACGGCTGGCCCGGTGATGCTCCCTCGGGGCGGGGCCCGGGAGCAGCGTCGGGGCCCTCCTCGTTGGCCCGCATGGACACCTCGCGCACGGCCTCGTTGAAGTCCCCGCGGGCGCCGCCAGCGCCGGGATCGGGCACGGCGCCACGCTCGTACCCAGGGTCGCCGGGAAGCACGATGCGCATGCCGTTGCCGTCCGGCACCACCCGCGGCTCGATGGCCGGGACCGCGCTCGATGCCTGCTCCGCTGCCTCCAACAGCGCGGCGCTCGTGGCGAACCGGCCGATCACCTGAAGGTTGCGAATGGTCGGGAAGATGACTTCGATCTCGCCGGCACGGTGACGGGCCAACGCATCGTGGGGCGAGATCCAGACGTCAGCAATGGTCTCTCCGGCATCGTGCGCCGCAATCTGGCCGGGTGGAGCCGCGGCCACGAAGAAGCGCGTGTCGTAGCGGCGCGGCGCACCCCGCGGGGTGATCCAGTGGGCGAAGTAGTGGATGTCACCGACCGAGAGGCGCAGGCTCTCGTCGCGGCAGAGGTCGAGGAAGCGGCGCGTCCCCTCGTTGACTGCCACCCGCTCGGCAGCGAAGCGTGCCTCTTCCTCGGGGTCGCCGGCCAGGAGGTCGGGACCAGCAGGACGGTGGGCCAGGAGGATGCCCGCCTCCTCGAAGGTCTCGCGCACCACGGCTACCCAGTAGGCGAGGCCGCCCGAGCCGAAGCCCAGGAGGGCGCTGGCGCCAGCATCGGTCCGGCCTGAGCAGAGCGCCTCCGCGTCGGTGCCCCCGTCGAGCGGGTCGACGGCGCCGCCGGGGAACACGTAGGCCCCGCCGACGAAGTCCGAGCGGAGGTTGCGGCGGACCATGAGCACCTCGAGCGAGGTCCCGCCGGAAGGCACCGGCGCGTCACGCACGAGCATGACCGTGGCGGCGGGTCGGATCTCCACCGGAGCCGGGTCGGACGCGTCCGCCGGGGCCGGTGATGGAGGTGGGGCCGATGGAGGCACGCCGGAGAGGGTATCGGCAGTACGAGGCGGCGCCCCCGAAACAGCGGCACCCCTTGACTAACCTGACCCGGTCCATGAGCCAGCCCGCCTCCGAGCCCGCGTCGGCGCCCGCCCTGCGCCACATCCCACGTCGCTATCTGGCTCTCGGGCTCATCATCGTGGCCATCTGCCTGCTCGGCGCGCTCGTCCTGGTGCGGGACAACTCGGGTCCGAGCACGACGTCGACGGTGGAGACGTTCAGCCCGGCCCCGTCCTCTCTGCTCTCGACCCTCACGTCCGTCCCGGCCTCGGTCTACGACGCCGTGGGCGTGAGCTCGCCGGACAACCCGGTGCAGGCGCCGCAGCCGGCCGGCAACGCCAGCGCGCCGATGTGGCTGGCCACGAACGGTGGGGCGCCCCAGCCGGTCGTGTTCTTCTACGGCGCTGAGTTCGCGCCATACGCCGCGGTCCAGCGCTGGCCGCTGATCCTGGCGCTCTCACGCTTCGGCACCTTCAACGAGCTGGGAGTGATGCAGTCGAGCGGCACCACTGCCTTCGCCGACCTGTCGACCTTCACGTTCTGGAAGGTCTCTTATACGAGCAAGTACCTCATTTTGGAATCCGTGGAGCGCTACAGCTCACTGAACCCCACGGGTGGGCGGTATCTCGGCCTGCAGCGGCCGACCGCCCGGCAGGCCGCGGCGATCGCCAGCTACGGGGCGGACGCCACCACGTTCGCGCTGACCGACGTGGCCAACCGCTACGTGCTCAACGGCGCCAGCTTCGCCCCCGGCGTCCTGGCCGGGCTCACGCAGAGCCAGATCGCCGGGAACCTGAACACGCCGGCGAGCCCGCTGACCCAGGCCGTGGTGTCGGCGGCCAACGAGATCACGGCCAGCATCTGCGCGGTCGACGGCGACAAGCCCGGCGCCGTGTGCGAGAGCAAGGGCGTCCTGGCGGCCGACCAGGTGCTGAAGATTTCCCCTCCGCGCTAAGGGCGGAGGGGACGGGGTCGCTGGGGCCGAGCCTCGCTCAGCTGGCCCGGCGGTCGAGCATGAGCTTGCGCTCCAACTCGTTCATGCCGCCCCAGATCCCGTGCGGCTCCCGAATCCGGATGGCGTACTCGAGGCAATCGCCGCGGACGCGGCACTGGTCGCAGATGGTCTTGGCCCGCATCTCGCGCGAGGCCTTCTCCTCCTTGCGCTCTGCGTGGGACGGGGGGAAGAACACCGCAGCCTGCGGTCCCCGGCACGCTGCCTTCAACTGCCACATGTCTTTTCCCTGGTGCATCAAAACCCCCCGATAGGGCACATCGGATCCCCCCCGACAGGGTCAAGCTACCGCTGGGGGTTGGCGCTTTCAAGGGGTGTGACCAGGATCTTTGGCCGGCGGTCGATCTGTGGTCGAGGCCCGGCCACTACGCTCGGCCCCGCATGGACGTGGGTACCTTCTGCGCACAGAGCCACGTCCTCGTCGTCGCCGGCAAGGGCGGCGTGGGCAAGACGACGATGAGCGCCGCGCTGGCCAAGATGGCTGCCGGAGCAGGGAAGTCGGTGCTCATCGTCGAGCTCGAGGGCAAGTCGGGCATCACGGCCGCCTTTGGCCGCCACGGGGACCTGGGATACGAAGAAGTCCTCCTGGCGCCGGCGGGGACGGGCGGATCAGCCCCGATCCGGGCCCGGCGGCTCACGCCCGATGACGCCCTGGTGGAGTATCTCGAGGACCACGGCCTGAAACGGGTGTCGAAGCGGCTGGCTCACTCCGGGATCCTCGACGTGGTCTCGACCGCCATTCCCGGCATCCGTGACGTGCTGGTGCTGGGCAAGGTCAAGCAGCTGGAGCGGGACGGCGCGGCCGACCTCATCGTGGTGGACGCCCCCGCCACGGGCCATGCCATCACCTTCCTGACCTCGGCCAGTGGCATGGTCAGCGCGGCCCGGGGCGGCCCGCTGCGCACCCAGGCCCAGGACGTCGTCGAGCTGTTGAGCGACCCCGCCCGCTGCCGGGTGATCCTGGTCACCCTGCCCGAGGAGCTGCCAGTCTCCGAGACGATCGAGTCCGCCTACACCCTGGAGGACAAGGCGGGCGTCCAGCTGGGCCCGGTCATCGTCAACGCCTGTGACCCCGAGCCAGTCGGGCTGGAGCGGCGGGCGGACGAGGTGGCGGCCGCGGCCGGCGTGACCCTGGCGCCCGACCATCTGGCCGCGTTGGAGGCCGCACGCTCCTTCCGGCTGGCCCGCCACGCCGTCTCGGCCGAGCAGATCGAGCGCCTGCGCCGGGACCTGCCGCTCCCCCACCTCCTCGTGCCGGCGCTCGACGCTGCCTCTGTCGGGCCGGCCGAGACCGAGATGCTGGCCGTCGCCCTGGCGGACGCCGTGACGACACTCGTGGCCGAGGGGACGTCGTGAGCACGACGGAGGATGCGGGCGGGCCCGAGGGCGCCGTGCCGGAGACACTGGCCGACCTGGTGGCCGAGCGCTCGGTCGTGGTGTGCTGCGGGTCGGGCGGCGTCGGCAAGACCACGGTCTCGGCCACCTTCGCGCTGGCGGCGGCCCGGGCCGGCCGACGCTCGTGCGTCGTCACTGTCGACCCGGCGCGGCGGCTGGCCGATGCGCTGGGCGTGGAGTCGCTACCCAACACGCCCTCGGAGGTACACGGGGACTGGCCCGGTCATCTGCACGCGCTCATGCTCGATTCGAAGGGCACGTTCGACGATCTCGTGGAGCGCTACGCCCGCACACCGGAGCAGGCCGAGTCCATCCTGGCCAACCGGCTCTATCAGAACCTGGCCGGCGCGCTCTCTGGCACCCAGGAGTACATGGCCATGGAGAAGCTCTATGAGCTCGTCCACTCCGAGGAGTTCGACATCGTGGTCGTCGACACGCCACCGACGCGCAACGCGCTCGACCTCCTCGACGCGCCGCGCCGACTGACGCGCTTCCTGGAGAACCGCCTCTTCCGGGCGCTCCTGGTGCCCACCCGCATGTCGCTCCGCGCCGTCGGCGTGGCGACCCAGGCGCTGCTGCGCACGATCTCCAAGGTGGCCGGCGCGGAGATCGTGCAGGACGCGGTCGGCTTCTTCCAGGCCTTCGAGGGAATGGAGGACGGCTTCCGCAGCCGGGCCAGCGCGGTGCACGAGCTCCTGGCCGATCCGGCGACGGCCTACGTCCTGGTCACCTCGGCCCGGTCGGACGCCGTCACTGAAGCCGGCTTCTTCGCCGAGAAGCTGGCCGAGCGAGACGTCGCCGTGGCCGCTCTGGTGGTGAACCGCATCGCACCCTCCTTCGGCGTGGCCGCCAGCGACGCAGCAGCGCGTGCGCCGGAGCTGGAGGCGCTGGAAGCCAACCTGGCCGCGCTCGACGCGTTGGCCGAGCGCGAGGAGCACGCGTTCTCCGGGCTGGCCGACCAGGTCGCCCCCGCCCCCGTGGGACGCATCCCCCTCTTCGGGGAGGACGTGCACGAGCTCCTCGGGTTGCAGCGGGCGGCCGACCAACTCTTCTCCTGAGCCCAGCCGTTTTTCGGCGGCCGGGACCGGTCCGATAGTGTCCCCGCGGTGCAGACCATCCTGGTCGCCAGCGACGCACCCACGCTCCGCAAGGACGTGGAGGCGGTCATCAGCGGGCCCGACATCGAAGTGCGCTCCGTGACCTCGGGCCCCGAGGTGGTGGCGTTCGTTGCCGAGGAATCCCCGGACCTGCTCATCGTCGACATGCAGATGGGCAACATGGGCGGGATGGCCGTCTGTCTGGAGCTCCGCCTGCAGGAGTCCTACGACGCCCTCGACCACGTGTCCGTGCTGATGCTGCTCGACCGGCGGCCCGACGTCTTCCTGGCCCGCCGATCAGACGCCGAGGGCTGGCTGGTCAAGCCGCTCGACCCGCTCCGGCTCCGGCGCGCCGTCGCCGCGCTGCTCAACGGCGGCACATTCGCAGACGACTCCTTCACGCCCGTACCCGTGCTGGTCGGCGGACCCCAGCTGCAGGCGGGACCCGAGCCGCGAAGCTGACCCGGCGTCGCCGTGTCGCAACGATCACGACGTCTGTGGCGGCGCTCCACCGGCGCCACCGTGCCCGGAGGGGCGGAACGCCAGAACCAGACGCTCGAGGCTGAGGCCTCCGAACAGGAGCGCTTCATCACCGAGGCCCTGGCCGACCTGCGCGACATGGACGTGCGCGAGGTCATGACGCCGCGGGTGGACGTCACCTACCTCACGATCCCGGTGCAGGCCGAGGACATCGCACAGGCAGTGCGCACATCCGGGCACAGTTGCTTCCCCGTCGTGCACGACGACCTCGACGACCTCATCGGCATTCTCTTCGTCAACGACATCTTCCGCACCAACCGCCCCGGGTCGCGCGCCGGTCACGGTGACGAGCCCAGGGACGCCACCGACCCCAGCCCGCTGGAGATCTCCTGGAAGGTGCGCCAGCCCTACCTCCTTCCCGAGACACTCGGCGTCCTGGAGGCGCTGGCGGACATGCGCAAGCACCGGCGGGCCGTGGCGGTCGTCGTGGACGAGTACGGCGGGGTAGCGGGGCTCCTGACCGTGAAGGACCTCCTCGAGCCGCTGGTGGGCGATCTGCACGACGAGTTCGACGACGTCGAGGAGGCGCACATCGTCCGGGTCGACAACACGCGCTGGCTGATCGACGGGCAGACCAACGTCGACGACGTGCGCGAGCGCATCGGCATCGACATCCCCGACGGAGAGTACGTGACCCTGGGAGGCCTGCTCTTCGAGCGCTTCGGCCACATACCGGCCGAGGGCGAGGCAGTCCGGGTCGGCGACTGGGATATGCGGGTGGTCGAAATGGACAAGCGGAGGGTGGCGCAGGTCGTCGCCACCTTCGCCGGGGACGAGTCGGGCCCCGGGCCGATGGCGCCGGACGACGGCCCCCCGTCCGGCGACGCCTCGGCGAACGGCTCGGGGGAAACGGCCGGTTGACGCCGCGGTAGTCTTGCTCGTTGCTCCCCCCGGGGAGCGGACGGGCTGTGGCGCAGCTTGGTTAGCGCGCTGCGTTCGGGACGCAGAGGTCCCCGGTTCAAATCCGGGCAGCCCGACTCAAAACCCCTGGTCAGGGCCTCACTATCCTGCGGTGCCTGACCCTCGGAAGGATTGGCGCGGAAGTGGCGCGGAGATTTCGTGCCTGCGGCCCTTTTGGCCTTTTCGCCGAAGAAGCGTTCGCCAAAGACGCCCGTTGCGGCCCGGTCGATTGACGCCGGGGCCGAAGCGTAGACCGCCAACGTCGTTCTCGGATCAGCGTGGCCGAGTCCGTGTCTGCGCCGTCTTCACGTCGATGCCCTCGAGGACGAGCGTCGCAGCGTTCAGCCGGCGCAGATGGGACACCGTGAACCGAGATTGCAGCTATCGCTCCTATGGCTGAATCTCGCTGCGCGGATCCCAGCAGACCGGGCAAGATACCGATGTGACCTTCGATCAGTACGCACCGTACGGGCCTGTTGTTGAGTCAAGCATGCGAGTCGTGACCTGGAATGTCTGGGGTCGCTATGGGAGCTGGCAAGAGCGACAGGCGGCGATCGAAGAGTCCCTCGCTGCAGCGGATCCCGACATCGTCTGTCTAGTCGAGTCCTGGTCGAGCGCTGAATCGACGCAAGCAGAGCGCACCGCCCAGCGGCTGGGCGTAGATCATCACTTGTTTGCCGGGGACTGGGAGCAAGACGGTTGGGTTTCAGGAATAGGCCTGATATCCCGCTGGCCGCTCGCGATCCTCGAAAGACGCAGGCTCCGAGGAGAGGGCGATTCGGGAGTCGGAGAAGTACTGGCGGTGACGGTTGAAGGCGACCGGGGGCCTGTTCAGTTCTTCGCCGTGATGCTGGACTACCCACTCAGTGCCAGCGACGTGCGACAGGCGCAAGTGCGCCAGCTTGTCCAGTTCATTTCAACGACCACTCACCGGCGCCACCCGATAGTGGTTTGCGGTGACTTCAATGCCGGACCCGACTCCGACGAGATCCGCATCCTCACCGGGCGAAGCGCCACCGCGGCTCCGGATCTGGTGTTCTACGACGCTTGGGAAGTAGCCGGAGACGGAACAGCCGGCATCACCTGGTCCAACCACAATCCCTTGGCGGCTGTCGCACTGTATCCCGATCGCCGATTCGACTACGTGCTGTCAGCATGGCCGCGACTTGGTGGGGTCGGACACCCGACACATTGCGAGCTGCTCGGTGTCGTGCCAGGTGACCAGCTGCAACTCTCCGATCACTACGGAGTCCTTGCTGACCTTCGGTACTGAGCCATCCCACTGCGTCTCCGTCGCGACACGCTCCCGGTTCTGGGGCACCTCAATCTGAGTACACAATCAGCCCGCCACGACGACTCGGTAGCCGTAGTCCATGCTGTCCAACCCCAACAAATCTCTGTGCTCGCTGGCCCACACGCCTGATTCGAGGTCGCGGCGAAGCTGAGCGATTCCAGGCTCAACGAGTTCTGACGGCAACGACGCGAACGTCGAGCTGGCTGCTCTGATTCGTGGATCAAGGTACGCCTCTGGTTTCCGCCAAAACGCCGACTGGAAGCCGTCGGTGAAATCGTGGGGGATCTCAAATCGGTGCACCGTGTGGGCGTCCAGCGCCTCGACTATTCGCGGGACTGTAGCGAAGCGGGCCGCCTCCATCGCGATAATCGCGGGGACGTACTCCGTGGCGATCCAGAGCCTCCGATCGTGATCCGGGTCCCACGTGAAGATCACCTGACGCCGGGCGACGCGCTTCATCTCCCCGAGTCCTCGCAAGAGATCTCGCCAGTGGTGGACGGTGAGAATCGCCATCGCCGCATCAAAGCTGACATCGGAGAAGGGCAGACTCTCGGCCTCTCCGCGGACCCGACGGGTACCGCCGTGTTGCGCAAGCATGACGGCAGAAGGCTCGATCGCGACGACTTGCCGGTCCGCGGGCTCGTACGAGCCGGTTCCGGCCCCCACATTCAAGATCGTCTCGGCATCGCCGAGCGCCTCCTCAATCATCCTCCCTAGGCGAGGATCCGGTCGCCGCACATATTGATAACCGGCGCCCAGGCGATCGTATGGGGCCGAATCTTCGTAGCCGTTCTTTGTCACTGGAGCCCATTATCTCCCTTGATTCAGCGCCGCCGAAGTCCGTCAAGACGAACCTCGTCAACCATCTCACTTCCGGTGCGATATGGGGCGGGCGCGTCCTGTCTTAATGGCAAGCTGGCAAGCGTGAATGGCGTCTGGGTGTTTGTCTTGGTGGGCGTGGTGGTAGTCGTTTTTGGAGGCGTCATCATTCAGAAGGTGCGCACCGACCGGCAGATGGGGCCGATCAGGGAGAGAGTTCTTGCGGACCCTGTCGTAAGGATTTTCCCTGAGATCCGAGTGCAACTGAACCCTGCAACGCAACGATCGGGGTTTCTGAAGGGAGGCTCCGATCTCAATATCCGAAGCCGATCCTTTGATTTCGGACTCGCTCCTCCGTTTAGGTTTAGGGGAGCATTCAGGGATTACTTCGATGCCGAAGTCGCGGAGATGTGAGCAGCGACCCTCAGGTTCGGCAACACTCGCAATCGAGAATGCATCCTCATCACGGGTCAATGGGGCGGCAAGCAGATGGAGGCGGCACTAGCCGCACAGGGTCAGTTGGCCGAGATTTGGATGTTCCTCTCTTCGGCAGGCGTCAAGCCAATGTCTGAGGCACCTAGCGCGGCGCTGTAACTGCCCACGACCCGGCGTCACTGTTCGGGGGCACTCGGGCTCGAGAGCGGGATGGCGATGACAACGCGCTTGTGAGTGCCAATACTCCGACGCCGAGTCAATCGCGGACGGGCTTTCCTGCCAGTCTGGGACCATGAAGGATGCCGGACAAATCGGCGACACCCTCTTCCCGCGGCATCGAAAAGCGACTGACTCGCCCTCGGCGGTGTCGAGCATTCCAGTGCTGCTCAACCACGGATGATGCCGCTTAGGCTATACCGGGATTGCAGCGTCGCATCTGGAGCGAAGCCTTGTTGAGATGAGTTGAATTGCCGAAGATGGTGATCACTTACGGCGTGACAGACGTCGAGACCTGGTTGAGCTTCAAGCAAGAGCGCGCTGAATCCATCGCCGCTGTAGGTGGCCGCAACCCAGTTGACCTACCCGCCCAAGATGGCAGTAACACTGTCGCCGTCATGGCCGACACTGACGACCCGGCGGCCGTGATGGCAGTTCTCGCATCGCCTCCGGCTGAGTTAGTCGCAATGATGCAACGCCATGGGGTTCTTCTGCCACGGACGATCTACATCGAAAGGTAATCGTTTCGAGAAAGTGGAGCGAACGGCGCCCGATCGAAGGGATGGCGCCGCGTTCCTGCAAGGTACGGGAATAGTCCTGACATTGAGCGATCGGGGATCTCAGGGTCTTGGCGGCTACCTTGGTGAGAGCATGGCGAGA
>DATAXG010000045.1:0-34923 GCA_036273055.1 Acidimicrobiales bacterium
CATCCACCGCGTCACGCTCTAAATCGGATCAGGTCGGATCAGCGAGGTCAGCGAGGTCAGCGCTGCTCAGGCCTGCGGCTTGCGCGGCACGGCGGGCCAGGTGTCGAGGCTGCCGATGACGGGCTCGCCCCGGTGCAGCTCCCGCCGCGGCGCCCGGTCCAGCAGGACGGCCCGCACCACCGCCAGCACTCCGATGATCAGGGCGGCGCGGAAGAGGGTGGAGAGGAGCCGGCGCATAACGACAACGGTAGCGTGACCCGCCATGGCCACCTTCCAACACGTCGCGCCGATCTTCCCGACCGCTGACATGGAGGCCATGCGGGCCCACTACGAGGCGCTCGGCTTCGCCGTCCACGTGCACGGGGGCGGGTACGGGACGGCGGCCCGGGACGGCATTCGCATCCACTTCATGCTGGCGCCCGATCGGGCGACGCCGGCTGAGGGCCAAGAGTCGGCCGAGCGGGGCGCCGCCTACATAGGGGTCGACGACGCCGAGGCACTGCACGCCGAATGGCGGGCGGCGGGCGTGGGCGAGACCACCGACCTGTTCGACCCCGGCTTCGGCGTCTGGGAGGCGTCCCACACCGACGCCGACGGGAACCTGTTGCGCTTCGGCTCGCCTCTGCCCGCAGCCGACCCCGTACCGTGACCCCACTCGTGACGAGCCGCCCACCCGCAGCGGACCGGTGCGTTACACTGTGGGCGTGAAGGCACCCGAGTCGATCCTGCTGCTTACCTGACGGCGAACGCCACATCGCGTTCGCTCGCAACCTCCTGCGCCGCAAGGCCAGGAGGTTTTTTGTTGAGCCGGAACCGGATGGACGGGTTGGACACGACAACGGAGAAAGGGAAGGAAGACCGATGGCAAAGGGACAGAAAGGGCGTGGTGACGACATGGAGCGGGGTCACCTGGCCCTGCCCTGCGACCCGTCACCGATGCCCTTCGACAAGTACCGCTCGCACGTGCCGCTCGTGCTGCACGACCGCACCTGGGCCGACCGCCAGTTCACCCAGGCCCCCCGCTGGGCCAGCGTGGACCTGCGTGACGGGAACCAGGCGCTGATCGACCCGATGGACCCCGAGCGCAAGCTGGCGCTGTTCCAGACGCTGGTCGACGTCGGGTTCAAGGAGATCGAGGTCGGCTTTCCCTCCGCTTCCCACACGGACTTCGACTTCCAGCGCCTCATCATCGATGAGCACCTCATCCCTGACGACGTCGAGATCCAGGTGCTGGTGCAGTGCCGGCAGGAGCTCATTGAGCGCACGTTCGAATCGCTGGCCGGCGCCTCGCGTGCCGTCGTGCACTTCTACAACTCGGTGTCCGAGCTGCAGCGGCGCGTGGTATTCGGCCTCGACAAGCCGGGCATCATCGACATTGCTGTGAAGGCTGCCGAGCTGTGCAAGAAGCACGAAACTCAGCTGAGTGGCACGGCCGTGCGCTACGAGTACTCGCCCGAGAGCTTCACCGGCACCGAGCCGGAGTTCGCCGTCGAGATCTGCGAGGCGGTGATGGACGTCATTCAACCGACGCCCGAGTCGCCGATGATCCTCAATCTGCCGGCAACCGTCGAGATGTACAGCCCCAATGTGTACACCGACGTCATCGAGTGGTTCGGACGCACCATCAAGGACCGCGACGCCATCGTGCTCAGCCTGCACCCGCACAACGACCGCGGGACTGCCGTGGCGGCCGCCGAGCTGGCCGGGCTGGCGGGCGCCGACCGGGTGGAGGGGACGCTGTTCGGCAACGGCGAGCGCACGGGCAACGTCGACATCGTCACCCTGGCCATGAACCTGTTCTCGCAGGGCATCGACCCGGCACTGGACTTCGGCGACATTGAGAAGGTGCGCCGCGTGGCCGAATACGCCACCCGGCTGCCGGTCCACCCCCGCCATCCCTACGCGGGCGACCTGGTCTACACCGCCTTCTCCGGATCGCATCAGGACGCCATCAAGAAGGGCATGGCGGCCGTAGGCGATGACTACGACGAGTGGGAGGTGCCCTACCTGCCCATCGACCCCAAGCACACGGGCCGCACCTACGAGGCGATCATTCAGGTGAACAGCCAGTCGGGCAAGGGCGGCGTGGCCTATCTGATGGACACCGACCACGGGCTCGACCTGCCCCGCCGGCTGCAGGTCGAGTTCTCCAAGCGCGTGCAGGAGATCACCGAAGCCAGCGGCACGGTCATTCCGTCGGGGAAGATGCGCGACGTCTTCGAGGAGATCTACCTGCCCGAGGACGCCGGCCTGCGGCTGATCACCAGCGAGGTGTCGACCGGCCAGGGTGAGACCAGTGTCACGGCCCAGCTGCTCCTCGACGGCCAGCACCAGACGGTGACGGGCCGGGGCAACGGCCCGATCGACGCGCTGGTCACGGCGCTGAAGGCCGACCTCGGTATCGTGCTCGAAGTGAAGGACTACTCCGAGCACGCGCTCACCGAGGGCTCGGGCGCGTCGGCAGTGGCGTATGTGGAGTGCGCCGGCGCCGACGGTTCGACCTGGTGGGGCGTGGGCCGCGACTCGTCCATCCTCGACGCCTCGCTGGGCGCCGTGGTCTCGGCCGCGAATCGGGCCCGCCAGGGATGATCAGACCGGCGGTCGAGGCGGACGTCCCGGAACTGGTGGCGATGATCCGCGAGCTGGCGGACTACGAGAACCTGGCGGACCAGGTGTCGATCACCGAGGACGACCTTTTCCGGACGCTCTTCGGGTCCGAGGCCGTTGCCCACGACTGGGTCATGGAGGAAGCCGGGGTGCTGGTGGGCCATGCTCTCTGGTACCGGACGTTCTCGACCTTTCTCGGCAAGACCGGCATCTGGCTGGAAGACATCTACATCAGGCCGGCGCACCGCCGGCAGGGCTACGCCACGGAACTGCTCACCCGGCTGCGGCGGGAGACCGAGGGCCGGCTGGAGTGGGACGTGCTCGAGTGGAATGCTCCGGCCCTGGACTTTTACCAGCGCCTGGGCGCTCGGCCCATGGCGGGGTGGACCCGATACCGCTGGTTCGAGGGATGACTCCCATTAATCTCTAATAGAGATAGAAGGAATCTCCCCAAGCTGCTTGACAGATTGCACCTGCGGACGTCACTCTGGCTGTGGGAAGAGTCGAACTGGAAGGAGCACCATGGGATTGCTCAAGGGTGATTTGCGGGAACTGGATCTGTTTTCCGAGGCCAGCAAGGCGGAGTTGCGGGTCATCGGGAGGCAGCTGACGCGGTTGAAGGTCAAGGCCGGGCGGGTCCTCGTGCGTGAAGGCGGCATCGGCAACGAGTTCATGATCATGGTCAGTGGCATGGCCGAAGTAACCCAAGGAGGCCGCAGCATTGCCACCATCGGCCGAGGCGCGCTGGTGGGCGAGATGGCCCTTTTGCAGCCGATGGGCTCGGGCAGGCGCAACGCCACGGTCACGGCCGTCACCGACTGCGAGATCTACGCCGGCTCGCCGAGCGAGTTCCGCCAGATCATGGAGGCCGCCCCATCAGTGGCCGAGAAGATCCGGCAGACGATCGCCTCGAGGGCGGAGTCGGGGACGCTGGTCGCAGCCTGAACTGCACCCGGCGGCCGGGCCGGGTGGCCTCGTCGCCGAGGGCCGGTGGCCGGTGGCCGGTGGCCGGTGGCCGGTGGCCGCTTGGTAACCGTTCTGTTACGGTAACCAACGTGTTACCTGCGCCCGCCCCGGCGGATCGGCTCGGCTGATGCCGAGTGCCGATCCCTTCGACGCCCTGGGTGATCCGACCCGTCGGGAGATCCTGCGCCTCCTCAGTGAGAGCGACAAGCCGGTCCACGAGATCGCGTCCGCGCTCCCGATCAGCCGACCCGCTGTCTCCCGTCATCTGCGGCTGTTGAAGGACGCCGGGTTGGTGGCCGAGCGAGCCGAGGGGAACCGGCGGATATACCACCTGGAGGCCGGGGGAGTGCGGGCGGTGCAGGACTATCTCGAGGGCGTATGGGGTCAGGCCGCGGCACGATTTCGACTGCTGGCCGAGAACACAGTCCCCCCTTCGACATCGTGACCGCTCCCCTCCGCATCACCTTCGATGTCGACTGCCCACGGGACCACGCGTTCAGCGTCTGGACCTCGAGGCTGGGGACCTGGTGGCCCCGCGACCACACGGTGAGCGGTGACCCCGAGGAGATCGTCCTCGAGAGCGGCCCGGGTGGGCGCATCTACGAACGCACGGCTGCCGGCGTGCAGCACGAGTGGGGTGAGGTCACCGTCTGGGAGCCGCCACGTCGACTGTCCTATCTATGGCACATCGGACGCGAGCGGGTAACGGCGACCGAAGTGGAGATCACCTTCGTGGACGATGGTGGAGCGCGCACCCGGGTCGAGATCGAGCACAGCGGGTGGGAGGCGTTGGGCGACGAGGCGGACGCATGGCGGGACAAGAACAGCGGAGGATGGGATGCACTGCTGCCGCATTTCATGGCTGCCGTGAAGGAAGGGGAGTGACTGATGGCGACAGGGAGCAAAGACGATCCGTGGGTGCTCACGACCCCCCCGGGGAGCTCGGAGTACACGATGTACCGAGACGACGATGCGGAGCCACCTGTGCTGGTCTGCCAGGTGGGCTCGACGAAGCTCACCTATGACGTGCGGGCGATTCAGGACTTGCACCACTGGCTGAGCGGCCAGGGGGACTGGGTGGCGCTCGGGGCGGCCGACGAGAAGAAGGATGCAGCAGACGGGACGGTGGAGGCCTGGGGTCGCTCTCCCGGCAACCCGGTCGGCGGCTGGTACGGCCAGCGCAAGGGCTACCGGGGTCGATTCGGCTTGTACCTTCCCCCGCTCCTCGAGGAGCTCGGCCTGGCCGAAGTCACCCATGAGGCACGCAACAACAGCATGCGCGCCCTCTGACGAGCGCCTGTTCACGAGGAGGAAGAGAGGACAATGTCCACGACCAAGGTGATCCGATACCGCACCAAGCCCGAGCACGCCGACGAGAACGAGCGGCTGGTCCGTGACGTCTTCGCCGAGCTGGCCGACGAGAGTCCCGACGGGCTGCACTACGCCACCTTCCGTCTCGACGATGGAGTGACCTTCGTGCACGTCGCCGTGACCGACGGGGAGGTGAACCCGTTGACGTCGTCATCGGCCTTTGCGAAATTTCAGGCAGCCATCGGCGAACGCTGCGCGGAGGGCCCGACTCCGGCCGACGCGACGGTGATCGGGAACTTCTGGCTGCTCACATAGGTCGGGAGCTGGGCCGAAGAATCGAAGGCGAGCTCCGACCGCCGGTCCTGAGGGGAAGGTACCTTCGAGCGGACAGGGATTCGATTGGAGGACGGCCGATGCCCAATTGGGCCGAACAGGTAACTGCGATCGGGACCGTCGTGAGCGCGTTGGCTTTGCTCGGCGCAATCGGGGCGGTGATCTTCGCCGCGAAGCAGGCACGAGAGACCCGGATCGGGCGTCAGGCTGAGACGGCGCTCGAGTTTTTTCGGCGCTGGAATGAGGGCCCGCCGGAGGAGACGCGTCGCCTCGTCGCCCAGTTCGAGACACCGGAGGCGCTGCGCGAGGCCATGGTGCGATTCATTGCGGAGAACTCCGAAAGGGCCTACGTCTTGTATCGCGAGCTCGACTATTTCGAGCAGCTCGGCGCCCTGGAGAAGCACGGTGGCTTCGACTTCGAGCTCATTCGGACATTGCTGGGTCGACGTCTGATCGACCGGTGGGAGATGTGGAAGATGTGGAAGCCGACCATTGACGTGATCGGAGGGGGAGACTCCTACCCGATGTTCGAGCATCTGGTCGCCAAGTTCCAGGGCGCAGGAGACTGACCTGGCTCTGGCCCGGGCGCGGACGAACTGCCCTCCATGTGGCGCGGCGACCCACGTCAGACTAGAGGTGTGCAAGAGGAGGTCCTCCCTGGCGGTATCGCGAATGCCGGCTCCGTCGTTCGCGTCGGCGACCATGTCCTTCGGCCGGTCCAGCCCGCGACCGCCTCTGTGCATCGGTTCCTGAGGGCCCTTCACGAGGCTGGTTTTGCGGGAGCCCCCAGGCCGATAGCGATAGAGGCGGACGGCCGGGAAAGGTTGACTTTCCTCGAGGGCGAGGTCGCTGTGCCGCCCTACCCGGATTGGGTGCAAAGCGATGAGGCCCTCATCTCGCTGGCTGTACTCACCCGGCAATTGCACGACGCCTCCCGTTCGTTCGACCCTGCGGGCTCGCCTTGGAGCCAAGAGATGGCGGATCCCGCGGGTGGCGTCATGGTGTGTCACAACGACATCTGTCTCGAAAACGTCGTCTTCCGTGACGGCGATGCCGTTGGCTTCTTGGACTTCGATTTCGCTGCACCCGGGGACCCGGTACGTGACCTTGCGACGATGATCCGTATGTGCGTTCCTGCCGACGATGGCCAGAGCGCTGCCAACGTCGGTTGGGAGCCGGCCGACCGGGCGGTTCGATCGCGGCTCGTTGCCGATGCCTACGGGTTGTCGGCCGAGCAGCGGATGCACCTTCTGGCCTACCTCGACGATTCGATCGTCCGGGGTGGCGAGTGGGTTCGCCGGAAGGTCGAGGCCGGAGACCCCAACTTTATGAGGATGTGGACCGACATCGGCGGCATGGAACGATTTGATCGTCGGCGTCGCTGGTGGCGAGAGAACCAGGGTTCCTTCGGGAAGGCTCTTCTCTGACCTCGGTCCGCCAGTGGCAAGCGGGGCGCTGCTGTCGTGTTTCAGACCCTGGCGGCGGCGTGACGACCGGCGCGCCGGCCAAAGAATGACCCGTCACCGAGGCTGATGCCGCTGGCGTAGTGGCTGGCCGCCAGGCTCGCAGCAGTCCGGCCGACTGCGTACAGGCCCGCGATCGGCCCACCGCCACCGTCGAGTGCAACGCCGTCGGCGTCGACGACGAGACCGCCCAGCGTGAAGGTGGCGTAAATCGCTCCGTGGTCGACACGCAGGTCGATGGCGCCAATGCCGCTGGCCGGGGGCACCCCGATGGGCTGCAGAAAGGGTGCACGCTTGTGGAACTCGGGGTCCTCACCCTTGGCGGCCCCTTCGTTGTACTCGCGCACGGTGCGCGCCAGTTCCTCCGGAGGGACTTCGAGGTCGGCTGCGAGCTCTTCGGGGGTCGCCGCCGCGAACGCGACACGAAGTCCGAGAATGTTGGGCTCGTGGATCACGTCATCGGTGATCATGTAGACGAATCCGTCCTGGTCGCGCAGAGAATGGAGTCCGATGCGGCCGGTGTAGGCATCCTCGTTGATGAACCGTTTCCCGTGGCGGTTGATCAGGATGCCCCGAGCCAGGCGGTGGGGCGGCCCCAGGGGGAGCGCGCACTCGAAGGAGTGGAGTCTCGTTGTCGCCGCTCCGGCGCCGACACCCAGGCGGATCCCCCGGCCGTCGTCGTTCGGGGTGCCGATCCGCCAGGCCGCGTCGGGGACATGGGCGATTGGACACTGCTCCGCCACCATCGCCTCGTTGTGGATGAACCCGCCGGCGGCCAGGATCACCCCACCCCGAGCCCGGATCGTCCGAAGGCCGTCGTCCGTCCGCACCTGCAACCCGACGATCTCATCCCCGTCGACCACCAGCGCCTCGGCGGCGGTCTCCACCGCGACGCGAGCTGCGCTCTCTGCCACGGCGGCGCCCAGGCGTTGCATGAGGAACCCGCCGGCGGAATCGATGTACTGCGGCTTGTGGCCGCGTGGCACCGGGACGGCCACTTCGTCGAAGGGGTAGGAGTCCTCGCCTCCGCTGAAGAGCAGTCCTGCGTCATCGGCCGATTCGCGGTTCGGCTCGTCGCAGAAGGCCGCCCGAAAGGGCACACCGATGTCGACCAACCAGTCGAAATGGTCCGAAGAACCCTCGCAGTAGGCATGAATGCGGGTCTCGTCGGCGTCGGGCCCGAGGGCCGCCTCGAGGAACGCCACCATGTTGTCGGTCGAGTCGTCGAAGCCGCAGGCGCGCTGCAGCGCTGTGCCGCCTCCAAGGTAGATGAGGCCCCCGGAGTTCGCCGACGTACCGCCCGGGGCGACGCCCCGTTCGACCGCGAGCACATCTGCGCCAGCTTGGCGGGCCGCCACCACGGCCGACGAACCCGCCACGCCGAGCCCCACCACGACGACATCGACCGTCTCGTCGAATCGAATGCCCTTGACCTCGCGTGCCGGGATGGACTCCATGGCGGCATTCTGTCCCGAAGATGTCACCTGTACCTCATCGGGCTGGCGTCTGAATCGTCTCCCTAGAATGCGGCGATGACGGAACCCGGGCTCGCCCAGCAGGAGCGCACCACCCTCTGCGATCTCTTCCTCGAGCGTGGCGCCGATGCGCCGACGTTGTGTGAGGGCTGGCGCGCGGCCGACCTCGCCGCACACCTGGTCGTCCGCGAACGGCGACCCGACAGCGGGCCCGGCCTGGTTTGGCCGAGGATGGCCGACTACACCGACAAGGTGCGCCGGTCCGTCCGGGATCGCACGTCGTGGGAGGAGCTCGTTGCGACGGTGCGGCGCGGGCCGCCGTTCCTCCTTCGCCCTTTTGACGGGCCGATGAACACGGTCGAATTCTTCATTCACGTCGAGGACCTGCGCCGCGCCGAGGAGGCTTGGGAGCCACGTGCGATCTCGCCGGAACTCGCCGATGCCCTCTGGGCCCGGGTGGGGCCGGGCGGCATGGCGAAGAAGGTCCCCGCCACCATCGTGATCAGCTCACCCGGGCGGAATGACAAGCAGAGTGGCACCGGGCCGGTGCTCACCCTGGCCGGGGACCCGGGCGAGCTGACCATGTTCGGCGCCGGCCGCCAGGGCGCGACCGGGGTCGAGATCAGCGGTGATGCGGCGCTCGCCGCTCAAC
This sequence comes from Acidimicrobiales bacterium, assembly GCA_036273055.1. GTDB lineage: Bacteria > Actinomycetota > Acidimicrobiia > Acidimicrobiales > RAAP-2 > Bog-473. Next base: position 8,808 of record DATAXG010000045.1, read on the forward strand.
TACGGGCGGCATCACTCGGGGTCTGACGGCGGTACGGGAGCTACTCGAGTTCCTTCCACTTCTCACGTCCGAACAGTCGCCCGAAACGTGCCGTCAGGGCAGGTCCCTCGTCGCGGGCGGTATCGGGGTGCAGGACGAGACTGCCCCGCGGCGCCGGAAGGTTGGCCGCCTCCTCATCGGTCAGGGAGCACCTCACCAGGGTCGTGGTGATGTCGTCAATCTGGTCGCGATCGACGAAGCGCAGACCGTGGTGTGTCTTCACGGCAATGCCGTCGAACAGGTCTTCTTCCGGGATCTGCAACACGTGCTCGACCGTTCCGAACTGGGAGCTCGTCGAGCTCAGGACTGGCGTCCCGACCGACAGGGCCATGTAGGAGATTGGGCGACCTTCATCCATGTCCACGGGATTCCCCTTTCTGATGGTCGTGCAGAAATCTAGTCAGCCGCTCGCGCTCCGCCCGAATGGCCGTGTCGGCACGATCTCGGTGCTGGCGCATTGGCGAAGCTCCCGGACCCGTCGGAGCTACTGTCGCTCCGGTGGGCGCCGACGTCATCGTCCTGAACGGCGGTTCGAGCTCCGGGAAGTCGTCACTCGCCGCCTGCCTGCAGCCGCGCCTCGGGGGGACGTGGCTGACCCTCGGCATCGATGATCTGATTCGTGGCCTGTCGCACGGCCGGCGCGACACGGGGGCCGGCGGCACGCTCGAGATCACATCCGACGGGTCGGTTGTCGTCGGCGACGGGTTCGGAGTGGCCGAGCTGGCCTGGTACGAAGGCTTGGCGGCCATCGCCCGCGCCGGCACCGGCGTGATCATCGACGAGGTGTTCCTCGGGGGCGGTGCATCCCAGGCCCGCCTGCAGCCGGCGTTGAAGGGCCTGTCCGTGATCTGGGTCGGGGTGCGCTGCGAGGCGGCGGTGGCCGAAGCTCGCGAGATGCGGCGATCGGACCGGACGATCGGAATGGCGCGCGACCAGGCCGAGCGGGTCCATCTGGGGGTCCACTACGACGTGGTCGTGGACACGTCTGACGCAACCTCGGGCGAATGTGCAGCGGCCATCGTGACGTTCATCGGTGATCATCGATCGCAGCTCTGAACCTCGAGGCATTCGGCGGATCCGCTGCCCGGGCAAGGAGCCATCACGACATGGCTGGTCGACGTGAAGACGAGGCAGGCGGCGAGCAGCGCCTTCTGGTCGAGGCGACGCTCGAGCGCGTGATCGCGCACGTTGAGCGGGCGGTTGCGGCGTATCTCGCCAACGCGACCGACACCACCCGCCAGTCGCTCGTCGCAGCGTTGGAGAAGCTCGATGCGCAGACGGAGCAGAGCGATGCCTACGAGAACTCGGTGATCGGCTCGGCCGCGTTCGGCTATGCGTCGAAGGGCGAGGTGCTCGGCGAGACGAGCATCGATTCGGTCGTCGATGAGGTCCCCAGTACCGAGCTCAACCGGCAGTTCGCACTCGTCAAGGCAGCCAAGGAGGAAGTGCGTGGCCACTCGTCCGGCAACTTCGCCGCGCTCCAGTCGGCCAGTGCTGCCCTCGCTGCAACGAGGCACAAGCAGGCCTGAGGACGCTTCCTCCTCATCCTCTTCGCCGCCGTGTGGCTCGTGGCCCCCGAATTTCCGATCGTGAGGATGCCCAGGGCCAGGAGGATCGTGGCCGGCATGGCGCTGGCCACCGCCGGAATCCCTCTGAACATCGCCTCCCACTGGGGTCAGCTCGCAGCGCTTGCCGGTCCCGCACTCCTGCAGAGGGCGGCACCTGACACGGTTGCCGCCCGTTGATCGGCCAAGATGTTGCGCCCCGTCGTCGCGGCAACCATGGAGGAAGAGTGAAACAAGCAACGCGTTGGGGCAGCCCTGCCATCCGGGGCGGCGTGGTCACCGTTGCCTGCATGGTGCTGGCCGGAATGACAGCAGCACCGCTGGCGGAGGCGGCGCAGTCGAACGCAGTGCCCGGGACGACGGTGATGCACGGGGACACGGTGCCGAAGGTTGCGCATCTCGGCCCGAAGAGCTTCTCGAAGCCCGGACCGTTGGGCGTCGGCGAGACGACGTTGTTGCTCCCGACCGACCGCGCGCCGGTCGAGGTGTGGTATCCAGCCACGAAGAAGAGCGTCGCCGGGAAGCCCGTGGCGACCTACGACGTCGCCACCTGGTTACCCGCCGCGTTCCAGAAGCTGATCCCCGCCGGGTCCTCGGTCACGTATCCCAGCGGTGGCGTGCGCGGGGTCCCGGTCGCGCCGGGCCGCTACCCGCTGGTGGTGTTCAGCCACGGGTATGCCGGGTTCCGCGACCAGTCCACCTTCCTCACCGCCCGGCTCGCCTCCTGGGGGTTCGTCGTGGCGGCGCCCGATCACTTCAGCCGTGACCTGACCGAGGTGCTCGGCGGCCATACCGCGACCGGGGCGACGAAGAAGACGACCGACGTGGCGGACCTGAAGGCGACGATCGCGCTCATGAAGGCGCAGAACGCGTCGGGAACGAGCCCGTTGCACCGCCACATCGACTTGGGGCGGATCGGCGCGGTCGGCCACTCGGCCGGAGGCGCCGCCGCCGAAGCCCTGGCCGCCACCGATCCCCAGGTGACCACGTTCATCGGCCTGGCGGGAGCCACGGTCGGTGCGTTCGGCCAGAGCACGAGCGGCGCCGACAGCATCGTCCCGCATCAGCCGGGACTGCTGATGTCCGGGACGTCCGATCACGTCGTCAGCGACACCAGCATGATCAAGGCCTACGGGAAGTTGCACGCCCCCAAGCGGCTGATCCTGCTGCGCGGCGCCGGTCATCTCGTGTTCTCGGACCTCTGCGAGATCGGCTCGTCACAGGGTGGCCTGCTCTCCATCGCCGCCGTCCTGCATGTCCCGATCCCGGCTTCGCTCGTGCCGCTGGCGTCGGACGGGTGCAGTGCGCCGGATCTCGCTCCGCCTCTGGCCTGGCCGGTCATCCGCCAGGCGGTGACGGCACAGCTCCGGCACGCGTTCGCCTTCGACCCGTCCACCGCCGGGCTCAAGGGTCTCGCCACGGCCTACCCGAAGGTCGTGGCAAAGGTCCACGCGTCGCCCGGTCGGCAGCGCTGACGCAGGCGCCCACTCGCCGGGAGCCTTGTGCGGAGGGCCGGACGGCCAGCGGGATTACAGCTTGCAGAACGTGTCGATTTTCAACGATGCGTTCGAGAGGGCTTGGGAGTTGAAGGCGGCGATGTCGTCGGATCGCACCGCCTGCCCTGCCGCCTCGGCCAGGGTCCCCGCAGCACCCGAGCACGGTCGAGCCGCACCGTCACTCCGGTTGCAGAATGCCCGGCGTCGCCCGGCGTCTCGCCGGTCGGAGCCTTCGCAATTTCAGCCGAACCCGCCGCTCGGGATGTAGGGGCTGGGCGGCCCGTCCATGCCGCGCACCATGACCGGCCCGTAGGGCTGGAGCTCTATGCCGGCCGCCACGACCTCGCGCACGGCCCACTGCTGGGCCGCCGTCAGCCAGTTGACCTCGATCGTCTCGCCGGCCGGCGCCTCGGCCAACATCGCCCGCAGCACCAGCGCGGCCGACTCCTCCTGGCGGGCGCCGAGGGTCACGATGCGCTCGTCCTTCGCCACCGCGTAGCCCTGGTCGCCGTGCAGCAGCAGGCGGTTCCCGGGCTGGGCCAGCATCGCCGCGATGTCGACCGACCGGGCCGAGCCGCGCACCTCGCGGTCGATGGCGGCGATCACGTCGAGCTCCCGCTCGCCGACCTGGTCCGCTTCGTAGCGGTCGACGTCCCCGGGGCGCGTCACCGTCCCCGGCCGGATGGCGCCCCACGCGGTCACGACCGGGTGCAGCGTGAAGCCGAAGCCGGTGTAGAGGGCCATCGCCTTGGGATCCCGCGAGCACTGAATGGTCCCGGGGCTCTGGGGATCGCCGTGCGAGAGGGCGAGCTTGAGCAGGTCGCGGCCGACACCGCGGCCCTGGCGACCGGGCACGGTGCCGAGTTGCGAAAGCATCCAGTAGTCCTCGCGCACGAAGGACTGCGACATGCCCACGATGGTCTCGCCCTCCTCGGCCACCCACGACCCGCCGGGGTCGGTCCCGAGGAAGTGACGGGTGCGGTCCTGGCGTCGCCGCTCGTCCTGAATGGAGTTGCCGGTCACGGGCATGCCGTGGCCGGCCGCAATGCCGAGCAGCCCGCTCTCGAAGGCCGCCACCGCGGCGGGGACGTCGACCTCCGTCATCTGGCGGAACGTCACCATCGGACGACGTCGACGCTCAGGCCGAAGGCAGGAAAGCGGGGCGCCGGCGCTCGAACGCGGTGATCTTGTCCACGTGGCGCAGCGAGAGGCCGATGTCGTCCCAGCCGTTGAGCAGTCGCTCGCGGGTGAACTCGTCCAGCGGGAATGTGCCCGCCAGCCCGGCCGCCGGCGCCTCGATCGTCCCCCGGGCGACGTCAATCGTGATCTCGAGCGTCGGGTCCGCCGCGACCGCGTCCAGGAGGGCGCGGTCGAGCTCCTCGCTGACCTGCACGGGCAGCAGCCCCTGCTTCGTGGAGTTGTTGCGGAAGATGTCGGCGAAGCGCGAGGAGACGACGGCCTGGAAGCCGAAGTCCGTCAGGGCCCAGACCGCGTGCTCGCGCGACGAGCCGGTGCCGAAGTTGTGGCCCGCCACCAAAATGGTGGCGCCCACGAACTCGGGGTTGTTGAGCACGAATTTGCGGTCGTCGCGCCACTCGGAGAAGAGGCCGGCGCCGAAGCCGGTCCGCTCCACCCGCTTGAGCCAGTCCGAGGGGATGATCTGGTCGGTGTCGACGTCCGTGCGGTCGAGGGGGACCGCACGCCCGGTGACGATCACGATCGGTTCCATCAGCGCAGATCCTCCGGTGTGGCGAACGTGCCGGCGACCGCCGTGGCGGCGGCGACGGCGGGGGAGACGAGATGCGTCCGGCCGCCGCGACCCTGGCGCCCTTCGAAGTTGCGGTTCGAAGTCGACGCGCAGCGCTCGCCCACGGCCAGCTTGTCGGGGTTCATGGCCAGGCACATGGAGCAGCCCGGCTCGCGCCATTCGAAGCCCGCGGCGAGGAAGATCTTGTCCAGCCCTTCCGCCTCGGCCTGGGCCTTCACGCGGTGCGATCCGGGCACGGCCAGGGCGCGCAGTCCCGCGTGGACCGAGCGGCCGTCGAGCACCGCCGCCGCGGCCCGGAAGTCCTCGATCCGGGCGTTGGTGCAGCTGCCCAGGAACACCGTGTCGACGCTGACCTCACGCAGCGGCGTCCCGGCCTGGAGCCCCATGTAGACCAGGGCCCGCTGGGCGGCCTCACGGTCACCGGGGTCGCTCATGGTCTCGGGGTCCGGCACGCTCCCGCTGATCGGCGCCACCTGCGCCGGGTTGGTGCCCCACGTCACGTGCGGGGTGATGGCCTCCGCATGGAGCACGACCGACTTGTCGAAGGTGGCACCCTCGTCGGTGGGGAGCGTGCGCCAGTAGGCGACGGCGGCATCCCAGTCCCCGCCCTGCGGGGCGCGGTCACGGTCCTTGACGTAGGCGAACGTCGTCTCGTCCGGCGCCACCAGGCCGGCCCGGGCGCCGCCCTCGATCGACATGTTGCAGAGGGTCATCCTGCCCTCCATGGACAGGGCGCGGATGGCCGAACCCCGGTACTCAATGATGTGCCCGATCCCTCCACCGGTGCCGATGGTGCCGATGATGGCCAGCGCCACGTCCTTGGCCGTCACGCCGGGCGCCAGCTCGCCCTCGACGGTCACCGACATCGTCTTCGGGCGCACCTGCGACAAGGTCTGGGTGGCCAGGACGTGCTCCACCTCGCTGGTGCCGATGCCGAAGGCGATGGCGCCGAAGGCCCCGTGCGTGGAGGTGTGGCTGTCGCCGCAGACGATCGTCATGCCCGGCTGCGTCCAGCCCTGCTCGGGCCCGATGATGTGCACGATGCCCTGGTTGGCATGCCCCATCGGGTAGCAGGTGATGCCGAACTCCGCCGCGTTGTCGTCGAGGACCTTCAACTGCTGGGCCGAGATCGGGTCGGCCACGGGCTTGTCGATGTCGGTCGTCGGCACGTTGTGGTCGGCCGTGGCCACGCTCAGGTCGGGCCGCCGCACCGTGCGGCCCGCCAGGCGCAGGCCGTCGAAGGCCTGGGGCGAGGTCACCTCGTGCAGCAGGTGGAGGTCGATGAAGAGGAGGTCGGGCTCGGCGTCGGCCGAGTGGACGACGTGCGCGTCCCAGATCTTCTCGGTCAGCGTGCGCGGTGCGGGTGTCGACGCCATCAGCGGTCGACCGCGGTGATGTGGACCGTGAGCATGCCGCCGGGCGCCTGGTACTCGACGGTGTCGCCGGCCCCGCGTCCGATGAGGACCTGGCCCAGAGGCGAGCTGGGGGAGACGACGGGAAGATCGCCCTGGCGCTCCTCGATGGAGCCCACGAAGAACTGCTGCGTGTCGTCCTCGTCGTCGCCCTCGTAGCGCAGGGTCACCGTGCTGCCGAGCGAGATGGAGCCGTCGCCCGCGCCCGCCTCGTCGACGATCTCGACCTCCTTGAGCATCGCCTGCAGCTGGCGCACCCGCGACTCCATCTTCCCCTGGAAGTCCTTGGCCGCGTGGTAGTCGCCGTTCTCGCTCAGGTCGCCCAGTGCCCGGGCCGTCTCAATGGCCTGGGCGATCTCGACCCGGCCCCGGGTCGTCAGGTCCTCGAGCTCGGCCACCAGGCGGTCGTAGGTGGCCTGAGTCAACTTGGTCGTCTCGGCTTGGTTGGCGGAAGCGTTGGTCACGGCATGTCCTCCGGAAGGCGGATCGCGGGCGGTGCAGTGCACTGCGCCGGCGGGGACCAAGGTTAATCGCCCCCACGCGGGGCGTCGGCCGCCCCTGCACCCTTGGTTGACGGGAGGGCCCGGCTGCGAGAGACTGGTGGGGTTATGCGCCGCCACCAGACCTTCGTAGGCATTATTCACTAGGCGCGCACTCTCCCCGCGCGCCGTCGAACCGTCCACTGCGTGGGCGGTTTTTCAATTCCCGGCGGAATCAGCGGTCAGGACGCAGCACCAGTAGAGCGACACGACGAAAGGACCACGGGAGTGAACAAGGCCAGCAGGCATCGGATCGCCGTCATCGGCGGCGACGGCATCGGTCCGGAGGTCTGCGCCGAGGCGCTCAAGGTGGTCGCCGCGTCCGGCGTGGATCTGGAGACGACCGAGTATGAGCTCGGGGCCGCCCGCTACCAGCGGGACGGGACCGTCCTGCCGGACGAAACCCTCGAGGAGCTCCGTGGCTACGACGCCATCCTTCTCGGTGCCGTCGGTCCGCCCGTCGGCGACACCACCGTCCCGCCGGGGACCCTCGAGCGCGGCCTCCTGCTCAAGATCCGCTTCGAACTGGACCTCTACGTCAATCTGCGCCCGTTCAGCGGGGTGCCCGGCTCCATCGCCGAGGGCGCCGATTTCGCCGTCGTCCGGGAGAACACGGAAGGGACGTACGCCGGGGAGGGCGGGTTCCTGCGCAAGGGGACCCCGCACGAGGTGGCCACGCAGGGCTCGGTGAACACCCGCATGGGCGCGGAGCGCTGCGTGCGCTTCGCCTTCGATCTGGCCGGCCGGCGCAACAACCGCCTCACCCTCGTGCACAAGACGAACGTGCTCACCTTCGCCGGCGACCTGTGGAACCGCACCGTGACCGAGGTGGCCACGGAGTATCCCGACGTCACCTGGGACTACAACCACGTCGATGCCGCCTGCATCTACATGGTGGAGCAGCCCAGGCGCTACGACGTCATCGTCACCGACAACCTCTTCGGTGACATCCTCACCGACCTGGCCGGCGCGGTCGCCGGGGGCATCGGCTTCGCCGCCTCGGCCAACCTCAACCCGGCGCGTACCGGGCCATCCCTCTTCGAGCCGGTGCACGGAGCCGCCCACGACATCGCCGGCAAGGGCGTCGCCAACCCGCTGGCCGCCATCCATTCGGGCGCACTCATGCTCGACTTCCTCGGTGAGACCGACGCCGCCGGGCGCATCCTCAAGGCGCTGAGCGCCCAGTCCGATTCCATGTCAACGTCCTCCAACCCCACCGAAGCGCTCTCCACCACCGCCGTGGGCGACGCCATCGCAGAAAGGCTGTAGCTGTCATGCCGATCACCACGACCGAGAAGATCTGGATGGACGGCGAGCTCGTCGACTGGGCCGACGCCACGGTGCACGTGCTGACGCACACCATGCACTACGGCTCCGGCGTCTTCGAGGGCATCCGGGCCTACCCGACCAGCCGCGGCGTCGCCGTGTTCCGGCTCGGCGACCACATCCGCCGCCTGTTCGCCTCGGCCCGCATCTTCATGATCGACGTGCCGTTCACCGTGGACGAGATCATCGAGGCCACGCGGCTGGTCGTGCGCGCCAACGGGCTGCAGGACGGCTGCTACATCCGTCCGCTCATCTACCTGGGCTACGGCGAGATGGGCCTCAACCCGCTGCCCTGCCCGGTCAACGTGTCGGTGGCGGCCTGGCCGTGGGGTACCTACCTCGGTGACGAGGGCATCGCCAACGGCGTGTCGTGCAAGGTGAGCTCGTGGCGGCGCCACGACCCCAACGCGGTCCCGACGGCGGCCAAGGGCACCGGCATGTACGCCAACTCCTCGCTGGCCAAGGTGGAGGCGCTGAAGGCGGGCTACGACGAGGCCATCCTGCTGGCGCCGAACGGCAACGTCAGCGAGTGCACGGGCGAGAACATCTTCGTGGTGCGTGACGGCGTGGTCTTCACCCCGCCCACCTCCGACTCCGGTGCGCTGGAGGGGATCACGCAGGATTCGGTCGAGACCATTGCGCACGACCTCGGCTACGAGGTGCGCCACGAGCCGATCATCCGCACCGACCTCTACCTGGCCGACGAGGCCTTTCTCACCGGCACCGCCGCCGAGGTGGTCCCGATTCGCGCCGTCGACGACCGCCCGGTGGGCACCGGGCGCCCGGGGAAGATCACCAAGGAGATCCAGCAGACCTACTTCGCCACCGTGCGGGGCGAGGTGGACCAGTACAAGGAATGGTTGGACCATGTCGACTGACGGCGACGGCGACGGCGACGGCGCGGACGCCGCGGACGGCGCGCACGAAGGGAGCCACAGTCACGGAGGCGTACGGCACACCCATGCGCACGGCCACAGTGCGCACGCGCACGATTTCGCAATGCCCGACCTGCCCGAGGCCGTCGACATCTTCGACACCATCCTGCGCGACGGCAGCCAGCAGGAGGGCCTCTCTCTCACGGTCGACGACAAGCTGCGGGTGGCCGAGCAGCTCGACCACCTCGGGGTCACCTTCATAGAGGGTGGCTGGCCCGGGGCCAACCCCAAGGACGTCGAGTTCTTCGCGCGGGCCAAGAAGGAGCTGACACTCGACACCGCCACGCTGGTGGCGTTCGGCTCCACCCGGCGGGCCGGCGTCAAGCCGGAGACCGATGCCGTCCTGGCCAACCTGGTGGAGGCGGGGGCGCCCATCGCCTGCATCGTGGCCAAGTCGTGGGACCGCCACGTGGCCGAGGCGTTGCGCACGTCGCTCGACGAGGCCGTCGCCATGGTGACCGACTCCGTGCGCTTCCTGTGCGAGCACGACCTGCGTGTCTTCCTCGATGCGGAGCACTTCTTCGACGGCTACCGGCGCAATCCGGAGTTCGCCCTCTCCGTCCTGGCTGCGGCCGAGGAGGCGGGGGCCGAGGCGCTCGTGCTCTGTGACACCAACGGCGGCTCGTTGCCCGACGACGTGGGCCAGGCCGTGGCGGACGTGCGGGAGCGCACGAGCGCGCAGCTCGGGATCCACTGTCACAACGACGCCGGCTGCGCGGTGGCCAACTCGTTGGTCGCGGTGCAGGCCGGTGCCACCCAGGTGCAGGGCTGCATCAACGGGTACGGCGAGCGGGCCGGCAACACCGATCTCTCTGCGGCCATCCCCAACCTGTCGCTCAAGCTCAATATCCGCACGATCCCGGCCGACCGCCTGGAGCGGCTCACGCCGGTGGCACACCACATTGCCGAGCTGGTGAACATCGCGCCCAACCCGCAGCAGCCCTACGTCGGGAACTCGGTCTTCGCCCACAAGGGGGGCCTGCACGCCAGTGCCGTGGCGCGCAGCGCCGACCTCTACGAGCACGTCGAGCCCAATCTGGTGGGGAACGGGACCCGTGTCGTCGTGTCGGAGATGGCCGGCCGGTCGACCCTGGCCATGAAGGCGGACGAGCTCGGGCTGGAGCTCGACGGCGAGGTGATCGGCCGTGTGCTCGACGAGCTCAAGCGACTGGAGCACGAGGGCTACCACTTCGAGGTGGCCGACGGCTCGCTCGAGCTGCTGCTGCGGCGGGCCACCGGCTGGGTGGCCGACTTCTTCACGGTGCAGTCGTTCCGGGTCATCACGGATCACGACCAGGGCAGCGAGGCTCGGACCACAGAGGCCGGCGACATGGCGGGCGTCATGACCGAGGCCACGGTGAAGGTGCACGTGGGGCGGGAGCGCATCGTGGCCGTCGCCGAGGGCAACGGGCCGGTCAACGCGCTCGACGGGGCCCTGCGCGCGGCCATCGGGGCCAGGTTCCCGGCGCTCGACCACATCCACCTGACCGACTACCGGGTGCGGGTCCTCGATACGGGCCGGGGCACCGGTGCCGTCACACGCGTCCTGGTGGACACGACGGACGAGCAGCGGACCTGGACCACCATCGGGGTGTCGGAGAACATCATTCAGGCCAGCTGGCAGGCCCTCTACGATTCGATCGTGTTCGGGTTGCTCCACGCCTCCTGAGGTCGGGAAAGGGGCGGCGAGGGGGATCGCAGCCCATCGCTGCGGACGGCGACTTAGTCTGAGCCGAAGCCCGAGTGGCAGTCGGAGCCGGAGCCGGTACCGAAGTCGAGGACGTACAGGGGGTCGCGCATGACCGTGTGGAGCCGGATCGCAGCATCGCTCGTCAAGCTCCCTCCGCCGCGCACAACTGCGGTGTCCGTCGAGCGCAGCCTCACCGCCAAGATGCCCGACGGCGTCGAGCTCGTGGCCGACCGCTGGTACCCGACGTACCCTTCGGCCGACCTGCCGACCGTGCTCATCCGCACGCCGTACGGGCGCGCCATGATGGGCCCGCTCGGGCGGTTGTACGCCGAACGCGGGTACCAAGTCGTGGTGCAGAGCTGCAGGGGGACCTTCGGGTCCGGCGGCGACTTCGTCCCGATGCGCAACGAGGAGGCCGACGGACGGGCGACGCTGGCGTGGGTGGCGGCGCAGCCGTGGTTCGACGGCCGCCTCGTCATGTGGGGCGCGAGCTACCTCGGCATGACGCAGTGGGCGGTGGCACAGGATGCGCCCGACTTCCTGCGGGCGCTCAGCTTCCAGGTCACCGCGGCGAACTTCCGCGACTCGGTCGTGTTCCCCGGCGGCGCCTTTGCGCTCGAGACGGGGTTGGCCTGGCTGCACCAGATAAAGAACCAGGAGCTCGGGTGGCGCACGGTGCTGCGCGCCCACCTGAGCGGCGCCAAGGTGGTGGCTGCGTCCAGCCAGATCCTTCCCCTCGGAAAGTGCGACACGGCCGCCATCGGCGAGCCGATGGCCTTCTACCAGGAGTGGCTCGAACACAGCCCCCCGGGCGACCACTGGTGGGACGGCGTCGACTTCGGGCGTCGGCTCGACAAGGTGCCGCCGTCCAGCTTCGTCGGCGGCTGGTACGACCTCTTCCTGCGGGCGCAGGTCGCCGACTACGAGGCCCTGCGCCGCGCCGGGCGCACCGCCCGCCTGACTATCGGCCCCTGGACCCACACCAGTCCCGGCTTGTTCGCCGAGACCGTGCGCGACGGACCCCGGTGGTTCGACAGCCAGCTCGGGTTCGGCCGGGCAGGTCGGGACGAGCGGCAGGATGCGCCGGTGCGGGTGTTCGTCATGGGCTCGCGCACGTGGCAGGAGTTCTCCATGTGGCCGCCGGCGGGCAAGACCGAGCGGTGGTTTCTCGGGCGGGGCGGCACCCTGACGCAGGCGCCGCCAAGCGGTAAGGGCGACAGCAACAGCGACGTCGACAGCCCACCCGACCGGTACCACTACAACCCGAGCGACCCCACGCCGTCGGTCGGTGGTCCTTCGCTCAACATGACCACGGCGGGACGTAAGGACCAGCGCCGCCGTGAACAGCGTCGCGACGTCCTCACGTACACCAGCCCCGTGCTGACCGACGACCTCACCGTCATCGGCCCGCTGACCGCCACATTGCACGTGCGCTCGTCGCTCGAGCACGCCGACTTCTTCGTGCGGCTGTGTGACGTCACGGAGAAGGGGAAGTCGTTCAACCTGAGCGACGGCATCGTGCGGCTGACGCCGGGCGCGGCCGGGCGGGACGAGGACGGCGTGCGCACGCTCGATATCGCCATGTGGCCCACCGCCAACACCTTCCGGGCCGGTCACCGCATCCGCCTGCAGGTCTCCAGCGGTGCCCACCCGCTCTTCAACCGCAACGCCGGTACGGGCGAGCCCCTCGCGACCGGGGCCAATCTGCGCTCGGCCGACCAGGAGCTCTTCCACGACGCCGGGCGCCCGTCATCCATCGCGCTGCACGTCGTACCGCTCTTCGACGGCGGCTCCATGGGCGAGCACGGAATGGGTTCGTCCGACCCCCTGGGCTAACCTCCCGCGCATGACGCAGCCCACTTTCGTGCCCATCGCCGAGGCGGATCAGGTCCGTCCGGCACGGCATCTGCACGTGCCGGGGGCGTGGACCACGGACCGCCCGGCCGAGCTCCGGGGGCCGACGATGCGGCAGGGTGCCAACATCGGGACGCCCGGGCCCGACTCGGGCTTCGCACTGCGCCTGGCCCACCGGTTCGGGGACGAGCTCAAGTTGAGCGAAGGCGAGTCGGCGCACGATGTCGAGCTCGGCGTCGCGCTCGTGGCCTCCAGGCGGGCCGCCCTCTTCGGCCGGGCGCCGTGCATCTACGACGTGAAGCTCGCCCTCAATCTGTGGGGCTTTCTCCATGACGTCCCGGCCGACGTGCAAGAGACGCGCCGGGAGCTGTTCTCCTCCATCTCGCACGACTACGTGGCGCAGCGGGCGCTCGTCGATTCCGTCCCCGAGGAGACGCTCCGGCTGAGCCCGGACGAGGTCCGCGCTGCAGGCGGTCCCACCGCCTAGCGCGGCGCACATGACCGCAGTGGACGCAATCGGGGCGATCGACCGGCTCGAGATCGAGGCCGGCGGCTTCACCTTCACGGGCCGGGCCTGTGGCCCGCACGAAGGGCGCAAGGTGCTGCTCCTGCACGGCTTCCCCCAGACGTCGTGGGCCTGGCGCGACGAGCTGTGGGCGCTGGGCCGGGCCGGGTACCGCGCCATCGCGCCCGACCAGCGCGGCTACTGCCCGGGTGCCCGGCCGACCGACGTGGGCGACTACGCCACCGAGCGCCTGCTGCAGGACGTCATCGCGCTGGCGGACTCGATGGACATGGAGACGTTCGATCTCGTGGGACACGACTGGGGTGGCATGCTCGGGTGGATCGTCGCCTCGCGTCACCCCGGCCGCGTGCGCACGCTCACCGTCGTGTCGACGCCGCACCCGCTGGCGCTGCACGAGGCGCTCCGCGGCGCCGATCCCGCCCAGGCCGCCTATGGCGCGTCCATGGATGCCTTCCGCGCCCCCGAGGTGCCCGAGCGCCTGCTGCTCGGGGCCGACGGAGCCGGCGGCGGCCTCGCCACGCTCTTGGCCGAGACCGGTCTCGATGACGAGGATGCGCGTATGTATGTCGCCGCCCTGAGTGAGCCGGGCGCCCTCACGGCGGCCCTCAATTGGTACCGCGCCATGGACGGCAGCGCCCTCACCGGCCTGAACCCCGTGTGCATGCCCACGCTCTACGTCTGGTCGACCGGCGACATCGCCTTCGGGTGGGCGGCGGCCCAGAACACGGCCGAGTGCGTGCAGGGCCCCTATACCTTCGAGGTGCTCGACAATGTGTCCCACTGGATCCCCGAGATGGCGCCGGTCGAGCTCTCGGCGCTCCTGGTCCGGCACCTGAAGGCCCACTGACGGAATGAGGTTCGGGGTCTGCGCAAGGGCGGGGCGAACCAGACCTCGTGACGCCTGCGAGAATGACGGCGTGAGCACCTCGACCTTCGCCCTGACCGACGTCCAGCGGGACTTCCGTGAGAGCCTGCGCACCTTCTGCGAGGAGAAGGTCGCCCCGAACGCGGCGGAGGCCGACCGCAACGCCGAGTACCCCTGGAAATCATTCGAGGCATGCAGGGAGATGGAGCTGCCGGCTCTCGGCATGCCGGCCGCGTACGGCGGTGCGGGCGCCGACACGGTGACGGTGGCGATCATGACGGAGGAGCTCGCCCGCGTCTGCGCCTCGACCGCGCTGACCATCCTGATCTCCAAGCTCGGGATGACGCCGATCTTGAACTGGGGCTCGGAGGAGCTGAGGCAGGCGTACGTGCCACGGGTGGCGGCCGGCGAGATGCAGGCGAGCTACTGCCTCTCCGAGGCCGACGCCGGGAGCGACGTGGCCTCCATGCGCACCCGGGCCGTGCGCGACGGCGACGACTACGTGCTGACCGGCTCGAAGTACTGGATCACCAACGCCGGGATCTCCGACCTCTACGTCGTCTTCGCCAAGACCGACCCCGACGCGGGCGGGCGGGGCATCTCGTGTTTCGTGGTGGAGAAGGAGTGGGGGATCCGCGTCGCCAAGCACGAGGACAAGATGGGCCTGCGCGGCAGTCCGACCGGCGAGGTGGTGCTCGACGAGGTCCGCGTCCCCGCCACACACCGCATCGGTGAGGAGGGTCAGGGCTTCACCATCGCCATGCACACGCTGGACCGCAGCCGACCGACCATCGGGGCGCAGGCCATCGGCATTGCGCAGGGCGCCATCGACTTCGCCGGGGCCTACATGAAGCAACGCCAGGCCTTCGGCGCGCCGATCGCCGACCTGCAGGGGCTGCGCTTCATGCTGGCCGACATGGCGATGCGCACCGAGGCGGCCCGCGCCCTCGTGTACCGGGCCTGCGCCATGGCCGACGACGACCCGACGGGGGAGCTGACCAAGTTCGGCGCCATGGCCAAGGCCTTCGCCTCGGACACCTCCATGTCGGTCACGGTCGACGCGGTGCAGCTGCTCGGGGGTTACGGCTACACGAAGGACTTCCCCGTCGAGCGCTTCCTGCGCGACGCCAAGGTGACCCAAATTTACGAGGGGACCAACCAGGTGCAGAAGGTGGTCATCGCCCGGGAGATCCTCAAGCACCTGTAGCCGGGGCGTGGAGCAAGGGCCACTTCCCGGGCTCGGCCGCTCATGGGGCCCTTCTTGGTCCGGCGGTAGGGCGTTGGCGCCCGGCGATGCGGCCCGGGCAGACTGCCGGGGTCGGCCCGAAAGGGGCCGGTGCTAAACTTAGAACAGGTTCTAGAAATCGCCCACCGAGGGCAGCCGGCCGAGGGCCGGAAGTAGCAGGAGGAGGACGTCGGTCATGGCGCAGCCGGTAATCATCGAGGCGGTCCGCACCCCCATCGGGAAGCGCAACGGATGGCTGTCCGCGCTGCGCGCCCCCGACATCCTGGGCGCGGCGCAGGTCGAGGTGGTCAAGCGGGCGGGCATCGACCCCGCGTCGGTGGAGCAGGTCATCGGCGGCTGCGTGACGCAGGCGGGCGAGCAAGGGTTCAACGTCACGCGCACCTCGTGGTTGCTGGCCGGGCTGCCCTACGACGTCGCGGCGACCACCGTCGACTGCCAGTGCGGTTCGTCGCAGCAGGCCAACCACATGGCCGCCAACCTCATTTCCGCCGGCGCCGCGGACGCAGCGATCGGCTGCGGCGTCGAGACCATGAGCCGGATCCCGCTCGGGGCGAACGCCTCGGCGCCCGGCGTCGGACGGGCCATGCCGGCCGACCTCCCCTACGACATGCCGAGCCAGTTCGAGGCGGCCGAGCGCATCGCCAAGAAGCACGGCATCACGCGTGAGGACGTCGACGCGTTCGGTCTTGCCTCGCAGGAAAAGGCGGCGCGCGCACAGGCCGAGGACCGCTTCTCCCGTGAGATCTTCGCCGTCGAGGCCCCGATCGTCGGCGAAGAGGGCCCGCGCGGCGAGCACAACGGCGAGACGATGGTCGTGAGCAAGGACCAGGGCCCGCGTGAGACGACGATCGAAGGGCTGGCCAAGCTGAAGCCCGTGCTGCCCGACGGCATGCACACGGCGGGGACCTCGTCGCAGATCTCGGATGGCGCAGCCGCCGTGCTGTGGATGTCCGAGGACCGGGCCAAGGCGGAGGGCTTCAAGCCCAGGGCGCGCATCGTGGCCCAGGTGCTCGCCGGCTCCGACCCCTACTACCACCTCGACGGCCCGATCGTGGCGACGAAGACGGTGCTCGAGAAGGCCGGCATGACCATGAATGACATGGACCTCTACGAGGTGAACGAGGCGTTCGCCTCCGTCGTGCTGAGCTGGGCCAAGGTGCACGACGCCGACATGGACAAGCTGAACGTGAACGGTGGCGCCATCGCCCTGGGGCACCCTGTCGGCGCCACCGGCAGCCGCTTGATCACGACCATCCTTCACGAGCTCGAGCGGACCGACGGCACCTACGGGCTCGTCTCCATGTGCTGCGGTGGTGCGCTGGCGACGGGCACCATCATTGAGCGGCTCTGACGACGTCGGCTTTCGACAGCCGCCGTCATCTGCGACTCCGCAACTTGTAATCGGCAGCATCCGACCATGCATTCCGGCGCCTACCTCTGGAGGGGACCGTGGTTACGACTGAGCACCTGACGTTCGAACGCGACGGCGCCACCGCCATCGTCACCATGAACCGGCCCGAGGCGAAGAACGCGCTGAGCCTGCCGATGCTGGTCGGCATGAAGGACGCCTGGGAGGAGATCGACAGCAACGACGACATCCGTTGCGCCATCCTGACCGGCGCCGACGGGACGTTCTGCGCCGGCATGGACCTCAAGGCGATGGGCGGCAGCGACGCCGAGAAGTACCAGTCGCGCATGGCCGAGGACCCCGACCTGCACTGGAAGGCGCTGCTGCGCCACTACGACCTGCGCAAGCCGTTGATCGCCGCTGTCGAGGGCTGGGCCGTGGCCGGCGGGACGGAGATCTTGCAGGCCACCCACATCCGGGTCGCCGGCGAGGGCGCCATCTTCGGGGTGTTCGAGGCCAAGCGCGGGCTGTTCCCGCTCGGCGGCTCGACGGTGCGCCTGCGCCGGCAGATCCCCTACACGATCGCCATGGAGTTGCTCTTGACGGCGCGCGAGGTGCCGGCCGAGGAGGCCCTGCGCATCGGCCTGATCGGGCACGTCGTCCCCGACGGTACCGCGTTGGACAAGGCGCTGGAGATCGCGTCCGTGATCGGGTCGAACGGGCCGCTGGCCATCGAGGCGATCATGCAGAGTGTGCGCGAGACCGAGGGCATGTCCGAGGTGGACGGCCTGGCTCGCGAGCTCGAGCTCGGTTGGCCCGTCTTCGCCAGTAACGACGCCGCCGAGGGCCAGAAGGCCTTCGCCGAGAAGCGTCCCCCCAACTACACCCGCACGTGAGCGGAAAGGACCGCCAGCTCGACCCGCCCCCCGGAGGGGGCTATCCCGGCGTCGACGGCCTGGCGGAGACGTGGGACGACTCGCCGCTGAACCGCCTGGCTGCGGCAGCCCGCCGCATCGGTGCGGTGGCGGTCGGCCAGCCCCTCGGCGAGGCGGATGTGGTGGAGGCGGCGGCCGAGCTGGGCGCGCTGGCGGATCGCCTGGAAGCGGCAGCCCAGGAGGAGAGGCGGACGCGTAACCAGCCGACGCCGGAAGGTCATCCCCAGGACGTTTTCTCGACCAGCCCGGTGATCGGCTTCGCCAACCCGGTGGCGCCGCCCGTGGAGGTGTGGGCGGTCGAAGGCCACGAAGGATGGCGCGAGGTGCGCGGCCGCGTCACCTACGGCTATGCCTATGAGGGCCCGCCCACCTGCGTGCACGGCGGCGTGATCGCCGAGCTGTTCGACGAGTTGCTGGGCATGTCGAACATTCTGGTGGGGCAGGGGGCGATGACCGGGACGCTGACGATCCGCTACCGCCGCCCGACCCCGCTGCTGGCCCCGCTCGAGTTGGCGGCCCGCCATACCGGCAAGGAAGGGCGCAAGGTCTACGCCTGGGGCGGCATCTTCCATCAGGGCGAGCTGACGGCCGAGGCCGACGGTGTCTTCATTGAGGTGCCGCCGGGCCGCATGCTCGACATCGTGTCGGGCAACGCCCACACCACCGAGGCCCCGCTGGTCGTCGACCCGGCCTGGCGCAAGATGATGGCGCGTGACGCGGCCGACAAGGGCAGCGTCGGCGCTACCGACGGCTGACGGGCTCGCGGCCCTCGACCCGTCGACCCGTCGACCCGTCGACCCGTCGACCCCTTCGACCCCTGGACGTCTGGACCCCTCAGTCTCCCGGGGCGGGCACGAAGCTGAAGCGCACGTTCCGCCGGGGGTTGTCCACGTTCAGATCCACCAGGACGACGGACTGCCACGTCCCCAAGGCGAGGCGCCCCGCCAGCACGGGCAATGTCACTGACGGGCTGATCAGAGCGGGCAAGACGTGGTCGGCCCCGTGGCCGGGCGACCCGTGGGCGTGCCGGTAGCGGTCGTCCCGCGGGAGAAGCCGCTCCAGCGCGTCGAGCAGGTCGGTGTCGGACCCAGAGCCTGTCGCCATGAGGGCGACCCCGGCGGTCGCGTGGGGCACGAACACGTTGACCAGCCCGTCACCCAGGCCGGCACAGAAGCGCTCGAGCTCGTTCGTGAGGTCGATGACGCGTTGTCGGGAGGCGTCGACAGTCAGCTCGAGCGTCTGCATGGCGCACCCAGTCTGCCGTAGCGTGCCGACGTGCGACGCCTCCGCCTGGCCGTGATGTCGGCGGCGGCGGTGGTATTGGGAGCAGCAGCGCTGGTGGCGTCGTTGGTTCTGGTGGTGGGACCGGGCGTGTCGGAGGCGGCGACCACCGTCCCTGCGGGACAGGATCACGCCTGCATTGTGGGGGCGCCACCGCCGGCAATCGACTGGGCGGCGCTCACCAATCCCATCCTCTCGTACCCCACGGTCGGCGTGAAGGACCAGGCGCTGCAGTGGTCCGCGGGGGCGTGGCACATGCTCTACAGCGACATGACGGAGAGCAAGGCCGCACCACACGTGCATTTCAGCGTCGCCGTTTCGTCGAGCCCCGATCTGCGCCACTGGACGGAGCCGAGGGTCATCGCCGACAACGCCGCCTCGCCGGACATCGTCCGCTCACCTTCGGGGACGTTCATCGTGACGTACCAGACGCCACAGGGACTGGCCTATCGCACCAGCGCCAACTCGTCGCTGCGGTCCTGGTCGACGGCGCACCCGCTCGGACGCGGCCTGGCCCATCGAATGATCGACGCCGCCTTGGCCTTCACCGGCCACGGAGTGATTCTGGGGTTCAAGGCGGGAACGACGACACAGCATTTCGAGATCGCCTGGGCGCCCTCGCTATCCGGGACGTTCCATCTGGTTGGGCAGCCGGACATCGTGGTCTACAACGACACCGTCGAGAACTACGAGTTCGTGACCGTCGACGGCTCGTGGCGCCTGGTGGCGACGTCCAACACCCTGGACCAACCCTTCCTGTTCACGCTGGGCCCCGGCGACCCTGCGACGCCGTCCACGTGGCTGCACTGGAGCACGGGCCGGGAGTTGTCGGTGCCGAGCGAGTCTTTCAACGCTGGCCCGGGTATCTCGAGCGTCGGTTACGAGCACGCCAACTCCGCTTTCCTCTGCGTGGGGACCGGAGGTGAGGACTACCTGACGTACGCAGGGAGCACCGAGCTGACGCAGTTCGGGGGATGGGGCCATGCTCGCATCGGGCTGGCCCGCAGCACCGATCTCGTGCACTGGGAGGTGCCGCCGGGCTGACGACTGCGTCAGTCGATCGCTGGAGGAAGCGCCAGCTCGTCCAGCTGCTTTTGCAGGAGGACCAGGTCCAGCCATCGTCCGAATTTCGCCCCGGCCTGCGGCATCCTGGCGACCTCGACGAAGCCGAGACGCTCGTGAAATCGGATGGAGCCCTCGTTCTCCCCGGTGACGGCTCCCACCATGACGTGTTTGCCCAGCGAGCGGGCCGATTCGAACAGTCGCGTCATCAGGACTCGCCCGACGCCGTTGCGCCACTGGTCTTCTCGGACGTGGACCGTGTGCTCGACCGTGAAGCGATAGCCGGGCCACTTGGTCGTGTCTCGAAAGTCGCTGAAGCTGCACCAACCCACGAGCTGGCCGGCGGCGATGGCGACGAGAACCGGATTGAGGAGGGACTGTTGCCGGTGCAACCAGTCCGCCCTCTCGAGAACGATGTGCGGGGTGTCGGTCCATTCGATCGTCGTCGTCGAGAGAAAGGTGTTCTGCAGGTCGACGATGGCCGGAAGGTCTGCGTCTGCGGCTTCCCGTACCGTGAACTCAGCCATCACAAAATCCTAAATCAGCGATGAAGATGGACGGATTGAAGCACGTATCGGATCGCAGAGGCGACGACCGATGCGTTCGCCGTCAATCTCAAGGTGCACTGAGAGAACCGAACAGTCTCAGGGAGGCCGAGAATGGCCGGGGGCTGGCGACAGCTTCTACGCTTTACGCCACACGCCGACGGCGGAACCGCCGCCGCTCGGCTTGGGTGGTGCCGCCCCACACCCCGTAAAGGTTGGAGTCGGCCAAAGCCATCTGCAGGCACTCCCTGCGGACCGGGCAGTCCTCACAGATTGCCCGGGCATGTGCCACCCTCTCCTCGTTGTACGAGAAGAAGGCCTCAGTCTCGCCCTTGCATGCGGCCAGATTGTGCCACTCTGAGAACACTCTGCCTCCCGATCACCGCCCCTTAGGCAGAAGGCTGACACCGCCCCGCACGGCCAAATAGAGCCGATCGCACTGAGCGAGGACAACCTTCCGACAACATCCGGCCCCGTAGCCGCCACGGCGGGTCCAGAGTCGGCGGCCGAGTGGTGAGATTCGGTGGCAGGCAGTCGCCCTCTGCGGGGTCTCGTAGAGGAAAACCGGTACCGGCGGGGCGTCTCACCGAGGGGCGGCGTCTGCTTTGTCCCAGGAATGCCTCGTCAGCGTGCTCGGGGTGATGCGCGAGGCCGGCCGGTTCGGAACCCCAGGCCCGGAACGCCGGTAGCCAAACCCGGACCCTGGTGCCATAATCGGCCCGTGCCGGTGGAGGGCCACTTATACGGCGATCGCGTCTGGTTCCATGACACCCGGAGCCCTGTACGCAGGATGGGGGTGTCCGCGCACGGGCCGGACTCCACCATGGTCATCTCGTTGTGGCAGGGCGACATGTGCACCGGAACCTTCCGGTTACCCGCTAACGATGCGGCGCGGCTGATCTCAACCCTGGCCTACGGCATGACCGAAACGATCTCCGACCAAGGTCCGCCCGCCCACGAAGGGCCAGAGCCTCTTCGGAAGACGGTCTCACGGTTCGTTCGCCGCCTTCTTTCCCGAGCGCCGGTTTCGACTGACACCCACCTGCGGCTCCTGAAATAACAGTCTCCTGGGCGGAGGAGCGCACCCGACGTCCGACGCCACGTGATCGGAATTCTGTCGGGTTACCGCCAGCGCGTCAGCTGCTCTTACGCCCTCCGCCCTGCGCCCGACCTCTTGGATGACGGTCTGCCCGGTCTCCACGCCCAGCAGCGCGTCGGGCGGAAAGGAGACCTGCGGCTCCTCGTCGTGCTCGTAGACCGCCAGGAGCGCACCCTGGCGCTCCCGCCGTCCGCTTGTCTGACGCTCCATCTCGGTACGGACTTCGTCCGGCAGATGCGAGCTGTCTCCAGAGCCGTACGAAACCCGTCCGTGGGGTGTGGACACGTCTTCATTAGTCGGGTGGTCGGGTGGTCGGGTGGTCGGGCGCCCCAACAGGCGATCGGCGGTTGCGGGCGAAGGGAGCGTCTCCGGCCCTCTGGCCAGTACGTTTGCACTGTGCTGCACACCCATCGCCTCCGCGCCCGGCCATTCGCAGTGGCGCTGAGCATGGTCGCCTTTGCGGCTGGCTTCGGGCTGGCGACCACCACGGTTCACGCTCCGCCGAGTGCGGCCGCCGCGCCGGTGGCCGCACATGCTGAATCCGGCACTCCCGGCCCCAACGCAGTCACAGCGTTTGGTAGCGCTACCGCAGTGCCGGGGACGACGCTGAGTGGATTGGCCGCTCCAGTCGTCGGGATCGCGGCCACTTCGGATGGGCTCGGGTACTGGATCGTTGCCTCTGACGGCGGCGTCTTCGCCTTCGGCAATGCTCCCTTCGAGGGCTCGACAGGTGGGATCCACCTGAACGCGCCCATCGTGGGCATGGGCGCGACGTCCGATGGCGGCGGGTATTGGTTAGTCGCCAGTGACGGTGGCGTGTTCGCCTTCGGCGACGCCGTGTTCCTGGGCTCAATGGGCGGGCGAGTCCTCAACCAACCGATCGTCGGGATGGCGGCAACGCCCACCGGCCGCGGCTATTGGCTGGTGGCCAGCGACGGTGGGGTGTTCGCCTACGGCAACGCCGCGTTTCATGGTTCCATGGGCGGCACGCCTCTCAATCAGCCCGTGGTCGGCATGGCGGCCAGCCCGACCGGAGCCGGCTACTGGATCACGGCATCCGACGGAGGCATCTTCGCGTTTGGCGACGCACCGTTCGAGGGTTCGCTGGGAGGCACACACCTCAACCAGCCCATCGTCGGGATCGCGGCCACCTCGACCGGCCAGGGCTATTGGCTGACCGCTGCGGACGGCGGCGTGTTCGCCTACGGCGACGCGCCATTCGAAGGATCCGACGGTGGGATTGCGAAGCAGGCCGTCGCCGTCGGCATCGCCAGCCGTCCCGGCGGCTACTGGATCGCCTACGGGGTCGATCCGAAGGCCCAGATGATCCCTTCGATTGCGGCGTACGTCGCCGGTCGGGCTGACAACGTGACAGTCGCCGTGCAGGACCTCACGACGAACCAGATCTACGAATTTCGGCCCGGCGTCGCCGAAAACACGGCGAGCACACTGAAGGTCGACATTCTCGCCACACTTCTGGGACAGGCGCAGGCCGCCGGCCGCGGGCTCACGCCCGAGGAGCAGAGCCTGGCGGTCCCGATGATCGAGGCGAGCCTCGACAGCGCAGCCGACTCCCTGTGGACCCGACTCGGGCCAGGTGCAGTGGGCGCTTTCGAACGGGCGGCGGGAATGACCTCGACCGTGCCGGCGACGGACGGTGTTTGGGGATCCACGCAGACAACGGCGCTGGACCGACTCGCCATGCTGCGGACCGTGGTCGAGCCCAACTCGCTGCTCACGGATGCGTCCCGGGCGTACATCCTCGACCTCATGGAACACGTGATCCCGTCGCAGGACTGGGGTGCGACCGGCGGCGTGCCGCCGGGTGTCGGTGTCGCTCTGAAGAACGGCTTTGCCATGAGCATCGGGTGGCAGATCAACACCACCGGTTGGGTCAACGGCGATGGACGTGACTACCTGATCGCCGTCCTCACCAATGGGAATGCGTCGGAGCAGTACGGCATCGACACGGTCAACGGTGTGTCCGCGATCGTATGGAAGGCAATGGGGGAGTAGGCGGACCGGGCAGTACTCACGTCACGGCCTCCTTCCGCGTTGCACGAGTTCGACCACCTCGGCCAGCAGCGCCGTTGTCCCGTCAAGAGTGAGGTGAACCAGGCTGCCGCCAGAGTATCGGTCCTCGCTGGTCACGTCTGCGACGGCATGGTGCGGTGCCGGGAGGAATTCTTCATCTCCTGCCAGCTCGACTTCGGCGAGGATGAGACCCTCCAGTGTGCCCTTGATCTCGTCCACCACGAGCGTGCGGCCGCCCGTCGGCCATGTTCAACGGGTCTTGGTGAGGGATGCGCCGTCCAGCTGTTCGAGGAGGGCGAACTCATCCTGGGTGAGGTACATATTCGTGAGTGACACACGCTCAGGAGAATCTGACGAGACGCGGACCTTCTGACCCAACTTGTGCACGGTGTCCGAGCTCGAGCTCGAGCCTGAGCGCATGCGGCGGAGGCGGAGGGTCGAACCGGTGAAATATCGATCTTGGATCTCGACAGACTCGGTCACGCCCTCAGGGAGCTCGCTCAGGAGCCAGCGCTGCTCGCGCTCCGTCCTGGCATACGCACCCGACCCGGGGGTCCTGTTGAGCACACAGGCATTATGGGCTCTTCGGATTTCAGTTGGGTGCGGCATGTCGGCCAACAGCGTGCTCGCGAAGGTTGCATGCGCCCGGCACGGCACCATGGGGGCAGGGGATTGTTCGGGTTGGGAGTCCAAATCCTTCGATAGAAACGGCTACGTTCTTGAGGGTGGGGGCAACAGTCATCCTCTATCGAGAGATACTTTCTCGTTCACCGGGAAGGTCTCGCGGGCTGGGGCGATTGTTCCGTTCCCTCCGCGTGAGCTTTGCGGAGGTGAACTTCAAGGTTGAGCCGATAGACCAACCCTTTCGGATACGCGCCCTTCGGCCACACCCGGTTGCCCTGGCTGCCGGAAGTCACGAGATCCGGGTCGCCGGGCGAGGCTTCTTTCCCGGCACAAAGACGATTGAAGTCGCCGAAAACGAGACCGTCATTGTCGCAGTGAAGCCAGAGCGGCCAACTGGTAGTGACCCAGATTGGCCAAACGGGAAGTTGCACCTCCGAGTCGTCGATGATCCCACCGATCTTGAACCCAACCGTTTCTACAATTCGCTGCCCTCGATGTCGGCTACTACAACGCCGGCCGTCGCCTGGTCTCTGGCGGCCTCTGGTGCGTTTCTGCTTCTGTCGCTGGCGATGATTGGTGTGGTGTGCTTTGGGCTCATCGCTCGCAGCCCTGGTGTTGGGGTGATCTTGCTGTTCTTTTCGTGCATGGTGATCCCGATCGCTCTTCCTGCCGGAATTGTGGGTGTGACGGTAGGAATGCGCTACATGAGGCTTCCAAGCGACTGGAGAAGGCGTCCGCTCATCAACACGGGTCACCGCCAGGAGAACTGACAGGGTGTCCCCGTTCGCCGGGAGGGTGATGGCCCAGTCTCATCTCCGTCGGAGCTGCGAAGATAGTGGGGATGCGTCTCGGGCGACTAAGACAGTGGCTGTGTTTGGCGGTCTTAGTGGTACTGCCGTTTGGATGCGTATGTGCAAGCCCAGCGGCTGCCTCTCGGGCGAGTGTCCAAACACCCCAGGCAACCATCCGCGCCTACTACGCGGCCCTTGAATCGCATCGCTGGCAAAGTGCCTTGAATCTCTTGGCCCCTTCTCTAAGGAAAGCCTTCTCTGATGCTCCTGATAGTTCAGAGGCCGCCCACAACTTGTTGAAAGTCTCAGATGTCCATGATGTGAAAGGTGCTCCTGATCCAACCGACGAGCACGGCGTCTATGCCGGTTCGTATGCCGGTTACACCGATCTGTGGGAGTTCGGGGTGAGAGTGACCTACGTCTATAGGAAAGTGATTGCTGCGTACAGCGGCCCAACGGTTGATTTCATGATCCTTGGCAAGAGGGAGGGCACGGGTCCATGGCGGATCCTCTCGATTGGTACCGGGCCCTAGCCGGGAGTGTTCGCCGGCTGTTCGTGCCTGCCCGATGGTCCTTTGCCAGACTGACGTAGGTGTCCCCAGCGCGACTTAGGGCGATCCTCTCGGTAACTATTCTCGCCAGCGTCTTCGCATTTGCTCCAAGTCTGGCAGTGAGCGCTTCGACTCCCCGGGTTGCAAAACCAAAGCAGATTCCAGCCTGCACCGTTGCACTTCTGTCAGAGAAACAATTGACGGGTAAATCGCTCAAAGTCTGCCTATCGATGATGGGTCGCGCACGTGTCACCGAACGGTGTTCTGAAGGCACAGAGGGTCGATACGAATGGTTGGGCAGGCATTCCGCCAGCGGCGGAGGCAGATTGGGCGATCCGAGAGGGCCATCGGCCACATCGCCTGGGTGCGCCCGCTTACGGCCCCCAGCGACTCCGATCGGCTGTCTGCCGCTAACAACCGAGGGACGTTTGCAGTGACTGGCGCCCTAACGCCGGATCGGTAGGACGGCATCCACATTTCTGATTGACTCTTTGGGTGCCCCAAGGTGGAACGCCTTTGGACCCGGATCGAAAGAGGCAGCAGCGGCAATACATCGCTTTTGGCTGGGTGGCACTAGTCGTGATT
>DATAXG010000046.1:0-13024 GCA_036273055.1 Acidimicrobiales bacterium
GATGCCCGAGCGTCGTCGAGCGCGCCATCGTTTCGAGGTCCGCTCGTTGCTCGTCGGTCATGGCCAGCGGAGGTGCGGTGGTCACCGTGTTCATGGTGCCACTCTATCTATCCAAGCTATATCAGCGACGGATCACTAGCGGCTACCTGAAGTCGAACGCCACCTTGATTGCGCCGCTCTCCTCCTGGTTGGCCAGCACGGTGAAGGCCTCGATCCAGTCGTCCAACCGGAAGGTATGGGTGAGCATGCCCGTCATGTCGATCCGCCCCTCGGAGGCGAGGCGCAGGTACTGCGCAATGCCGTGCATGCGCACCCCGTCGACCTCTTCGACACCGAAGGCGTTCGAGCCCACCCACGAGATCTCCTTGAAGTACAGGGGGGACCATTCCCAGCGCTCGGGCGCGTGCACGCCGCTCTTGACCATGGTGCCGCGCTGCTTCAGGAGCCGCACGCCGATCTCGGCTGTCTGCGCCGTGCCGACGGTGTCGTACACGACGTCGATGCCACCGGGATGCGCCATGGGGAGCGTGGCGCCCTCGAACTTGTTGAGGACGCCGCCCGACCACGCCGCCGCTTCCTCGAGCAGCTGCTCAATGGGGAAGGGATCGACGACAGTGGCACCGAGCTTGCGCGCCAGGGCTGCCTGGGCAGGCCAGCGGGCGACCACCATGATCTCGACGTCGGGATAGAGCGCCCTGAGGATCGCCACCGCAGTGCTGCCCAGCGCGCCGGCGCCGTAGACGAGGACCTTGCCTCCGGGCGGCGGCGGGTGCCGGGTCACGGAGTGCAGCGACACGGCGAAGGGATCCCCGATCACGGCGACTTCGTCACTCAGGTCGTCCGGGACGGGGATGAGCATCGACTCGTGGGCCGGCAGGTAGTCGGCGAAGCCCCCCGGGGCGTCCTTCGACGTGCCGGTGTGGATACCCGCCGCAATAGGGCCCTGGGTGAAGTGCCAGCACAAGCTGTAGTCACCGGCCTGACACGACGGGCACGGCGGGTCGATGCCCCGCGGGCCGCAGGAGAGCCACGGGTTCAGGACGACGCGCTGGCCCACTTCGAGAGTGGTCACGGCCGGACCGACCTCGACGACGTCGGCTACCACCTCGTGCCCGAAGACGGTGGGGAACGTGAAGAACCCGTTCAGCGCGCCGTCGTCACCGAAGTCGTCACCGAAGTCCATGAAGACCATCTTGGCGTCGGAGCCGCATATTCCTGTCAGCCGCGTTTTGGCGACGCACCAGTCGTCGCGCAGCAGCGTGGGGCGGTCGAGCTCCTCGAGGCGCATCGGCGTGCGGGACAGCCCGCGCATCAGGCTGTTGGACTCGTCCGGTGGTGTCCAGCGCTCACCGCGGACGCCATAGAGCAGACCTTGCATTCGTACGCTCCTCGCTCCTCGCTCCTCGCTCCTCGGTCAAGGCGCCGCCGGACCCAGCTGCCGCCCTATGAGGATCCCGGTCCGACGATACAGCGGTTGCTGTCGTGCCTGCTCAGGGCAGATAGGGGCAGTGCCGGCACCCCGAGTCGCAGCATGTGCCGCGGCGCGCCAGGTAGCCGGCGGTCAGGACCGTGTAGCCCGTGCGCGGGTCGACATAGGTGTCCGCGCCGGCGTCGAGGGCGTCGGTATGGGCGCGCACGATCTGCGGGTAGGCGGGATCGTCCGGCGACAACCGGTCGGGGTGCGGCTCCGTGAGGGGCCGGTCTGCGAGTTGCCGGAGTGGGGGAGCAGCGCGATCGGCTGCGTGCACCTCGGGGCGCGGCTCGTCCATTGGACCAAGGCCGCAGAAGGCCGGTCCCGGATGAGGGGACCGGCCTTGCGTGCTACCTCTTCGCGGCCCTCTTGGCGGGTCCGCGCCGGGCTGGAGCCTTGCGCGCCGGCGCCCGCTTGGCGGGAGCCTTGCGAGCCGTGGTCTTGCGACCAGCCGTCTTGCGACCAGCCGTCTTGCGACCAGCCGTCTTGCGAGCCGGCGCCTTCTTGGCGGCAGCCCTGGCCGGAGCCTTCTTGGCTGCAGCGGGGGCGGCGGACTTGCCGGCGGCGGCGACGGCGGCGTCACTGGTCGGGTACGCACCCTTGACAAGCTTCGGTGCCGTGGCGGGCGCTAGGACGGCGTCCTTGAACGCCTTGACCGGAGTGATGCGCGCCTTCTTCGAAGCCTTGATCCGGATGGCCTCACCGGTAGCCGGGTTGCGGCCCATGCGCGCCGCCCGGTTCACCTTGACGAACTTGGCGAAGCCGGGGATGGAAACCGGCTCACCCTTGGAGACGACGGCGGTGACGACTTCGGTGAATCCGTCGATGACGGACACCACGGTCTTCAGCTCGACGTCGGCCTGGACCGCGACTGCCTTTGCTAGTTCTCTCTTGTTCATGGCGCCATTGTGGCCGACGCGCGCCTAGTCATGCACATCTTTCCGGGCACGAATGTAGATTTTTGTGCTCAGAATTCGCTCTCACGACACGCAACGCCTCATTTTCGACTGTTGTCGCCCAGCAAAACGGGTGTACGGAGGTCGCCAATGCGGCGTTGACACGGCTCCGAGACGGCTCCGAGACGGCTTCGATTTCCGTGTGAAAGCGCCTGTTACGGCCTCCACTGCCCCCAGTAGGGACTGCTGTTCTTTGTCTTCTCCATGAGAATGATCACCGTTCCCCACGGGTCGTGACACCAGGTCGTCTGCAATCCAGCGACGTCGGCGATGCCCGCCGTGAGGAATTCGACGCCGCGGCTCTCGAGTTCCGCCCGCGTGGCGTTGATGTCATCGCAGAGCATCCCGATATGGGTGATGCCGACCCTGGTGACGACCGGTCGACCGGGGTCCGGCGGCGCGACGTTGGCCGCCGGATATTCGATCAGCTCAATGACGCGGTCGTCCTGGCCGAAGCCCACGATCGCCGCGTGCACGACCACAGGAGTAGGCACCAGCTCGCCCATGTCGTGCTCGATCTGCGCCCCTTCCATGCGGTACGGCGGTGACAGCACCGTGAGGCCCAAAACCTCGGAATACCAGCGTGTGGCGGCTTCCACGTCGGGAACACAGACGGCGGAGTGGGCGAATCCGGTCAGCACCGGGTCAGCGTAGGCCGAGGACGAAGGACGAGTCCCGGGCGTTGGAGGCTGCGACTCGGTTGCGGCGAGCGAATCAGCTGCAGCGGGCGAATCAGGTCCAGCGGGAGAGCTCGTGCTGGAAGCGCTTGTTCAGACGGCGGAAGTGGACCCGGCCGCGGCGGTCCATCTTCCGGAGGACGATCACGCTCACGAACACCAGCGGAGCGGCGAAAGCAGAGAGTGCGCTGAGAGCGACGATGCGCGTCCCATTCGAATTGCCCGCTTTTTGCTTCACATCCCTAGTCGTACACCTCGAAACCCGTGCGCACCAGTCCGAATCGCACTAGGAAATGGGAAGTGGGAGGCCCCGGATGAGCGATACTGAATCCCCGATGCAGCCTGATGACGCAGAGGGGGCCGGCTCAGGACCAGAGGTGGAGGCGAAAACGCCGGCGGGAACGACCAAGACCAAGAAGGTCAAAACCCGGCGCGGACACCTGCCGCGACGGATTTCGGCGTGGGTGCTCGTCGTGCTGGCCGCGATCTTGATCCCGGTCTCGGTGATCTCGGTGTGGGCCATCCGCACGGTGACCAACACCGATAAGTACGTCGAGACCATGGCGCCCCTGGCGCGTAACCCGGTCATCGTCGACGGTCTGGCGACGAGGGCCACCGACGCGCTGTTCTCGACCCACATTGTGCAGAACAAGGTCACAGACGCACTGCCGAAGGCGGCCAAGCCTCTCGTGGCGCCGATCACCAAGGAAGTGCACTCCTACGTCTACGGCCTGGCGCTCAAGGTCTTCGAGAGCCCGCAGTTCGGCCAACTCTGGGACACGCTCAACCGGCACAGTCACGACGCCGTGATCAACATCCTCACCGGCAAGCAGACCCCGTTGCAGAAGAAGTTCGCCAAGGGCGGCGCGATCGCCCTCAACCTGTCGCCGGCGCTGAACAACCTGATCTCGAATCTGGACGCGCACGGTGTGACGCTCTTCAACCCGATCAAGGCGCTATCGAACCAAGGGGTCAGTTTCACCGTCGTGTCGAAGGAGCAGGTCTCGAAGTTCTCCGGACTGTTCAACCTGATCATCAAGCTCAAGTGGCTCATCCCTGTCATCGCGATCGTGCTGGCCATTTTGGCGGTGGCGCTGGCATTGGAGCGACGTAAGACGCTGCTGCGGCTGGCCATCGGGGTGGCGCTGATGAGCATGGTGGTGCTGGCGGCCCTGTCGACGGGTCGTGGGATCTTCATCGGTCAAGCGGCCAGCGGTGGCTTCAAGTCGGCAGGCGCCGCAGCCGTCTGGGACACCGTGCTGCGGTTCCTCAAGTCGGACCTGCGCTGGACGTTGCTGATCTCGGTGCTGGTCGCCTTCGGCGCCTGGGTGGCCGGGCCGGCCCGTTACGCCGTGTGGATCCGGCGGACCTGCGTCACCGGTGCCGGCTGGGTGGCGGCGCAGTCCCGGGCCTTGTCGTCGGGTGCCGGCCGCCTCGCCGGGGAGTCGAGCCTGGTCCGCCGTTCCGGCGCCTGGATCGTCGAGCACCTGAACGGACTGCGCATCGTCGGGGTGGTTGTGGCCGGACTCATCCTGGTCTTCGGCGGGAACCTCACGGGCTGGACCCTGCTGGTCATTGTGCTGGTGCTGGCGGCGTATCTCGGGCTGTTGCAGCTGGTGGCCGCCTGGGCCCGCAAGGTGGCGGCATCCGACGGCGCCTCGGTGACCTCAGGCACGCAACAGGGCACGGCGTAGGGAGAAACCGCCCCGGAACGGGACTTTCGTCCCTGTCCGCGGTGGTTGCGGGCCCCCACACTGTGGAGATGGCAGAGATCACGGCGGTTCTGGCGGCAGCCGGCTTGTTCATCACCGGCTTCGTGGCTTGGTACACCATGTGGCATCGCCGGGCGGCCACGGCCTTCGAGCGGGTCCCCGTCGGCACGGATCGCTCCGTGCTCGTCGTGCGCCGTGGCGCCGATCTGCCGGGCAACAGCCGCTAGGCACCGGCTCGAGCGCCGTTCCCGCCGGGCCCACCGGGCCCACCGGGCCCACCGGGCCCACCGCTCACGCCGGGCCCACAATTCTTCTGGCGCGTGTGTCGCGTCGCCTCTGATTCTTATCGCGTGCTTATCCGGCACCCGTAACCTCTATGCCATGTCCTTGCGGTGGAGGATCGGACTGGTGGCGGTCATCGCCGCCGCGATCGTCGGCGGCTTCCTGCCGCACGGCGTGCTCTCCGCCGCCGACACCTCAGCCACCCAGGTGGTGCGGGTGGTCCAGGGGCCGGTGTCAGTGCCGGTGAACTGCGCCGACGCCACCTGTGGCAAGGGCAGCCCGGCACCCGCAGCGCCTTCGCCCGGCCTTGTGCTGATGGCGGTCGTGGCCGGTGCGCTGGGCCTGGCGGCCGCCGCCGCCTTCATCCGGCGTCGTCAGGGGCAGGTCGTCGCCCTCCCCGCCGGCACCAGGGAGCGCCCCTTCCACCCACCGCAGTTCTCCTAGCTCGACCGGCGCTGCTCCACGCAGCGCAGCCATGCGTGTCGGATCGCCCCATCCCGGGCGTCTGACCCGCACCCCCGGATGCCTACCCCATGGTCGGCAGTCCATCTCGAGCTTCCGAGCGTGTGCGCTCCGCCGCCACCTCCGTCCAACCAAGGAGAACTCCAATGTCGAAATCCCCAGCGGGGTCGGCGCGCCGACCGCGGCCCGCCCCCTCATCCAAGACGAACACCGGATCCCGTCGATCCACGGCTCCGACTCCGGCCCAGGGCACCCGCTTCCGTACCCGTCACCCTGTCCTGACGGCCCTGATCCCGGTCGGGCTGGTGGTGGCCGCCATCGCCACCATGGTCGTGATCAAGGCCACCGGGCGCTCGAGCCCGCCGGCCGCGGCGTCCTCGCACCTCGCCGGCACCGCCACAGGCGCCACCACGGGCACCGCCACCGCCGACACGGGGACCACCACGCTGTCCCCCCAGGTCCTGGACGCCCTCTCGGTACCGACCACCACCCTCGATGCCGTGGGCAGCCCGAGCTCCGTGGCCCTGCCCACCAAGGTCGGCAACGGGAACGGCGCCGTCGCCGAGGGCGCGGACGGCAAGCCGCTGATCACCTACATCGGCGCCGAGTACTGCCCCTATTGCGCCGCCGAGCGCTGGGCCCTCGCCGTCGCCCTCTCGAGGTTCGGGACGTTCCAGAACCTGCACGGCACGCACTCCTCGGACACCGACCAGTACCCGGGCACCCAGACGCTGTCGTTCTACGGGTCGACCTACGACAGCCCCTACGTCGACTTCCAGGC
Source organism: Acidimicrobiales bacterium (assembly GCA_036273055.1). Taxonomy (GTDB): domain Bacteria; phylum Actinomycetota; class Acidimicrobiia; order Acidimicrobiales; family RAAP-2; genus Bog-473. The sequence goes on from DATAXG010000046.1 coordinate 6,342, forward strand.
GGTCGAGGAGGCGACCAATCAGCCCGACGGGGACACCTATCAGCCCCTGCAGACGCCCACCGCCGCGCAGAGCGCACTGGCGGCCAAGTACGACGCCCAGGGCAGCATCCCGTTCCTCGATATCGCCAATCGCTACGTGATCACCGGATCGAGCTTCTCGCCGCAAGTGCTGCAAGGGCTGTCCCGGAGCCAGATCGCGGCCGACCTGGCGGACTCCGACAGCGCGGTGGCGCAGGCGATCGACGGCGCGGCCAACGACATCACGGCGGCCATCGCCTCGGTCACGGGCAACCAGCCCTCCAGCGTGGGCAGCTCGGCGACCATCGCGGCCATCGCACAGAAGCTGGGGGCCTGACATGGCGACGCACACGGCGAGCGGCCAGACGACGGCCCACCGCCCACCGGCCTGGGTGCCGGTCACGTCGTTGGGACTCTCCCTCGTCGCGCTGGCCGTCGCCTCGTACCTCACCGTGACCCACTACGCCGATCCGGCCGCGCTGGCCTGCCCCGACACCGGCATCGTCAACTGCGCGCTGGTGACGACGAGCTCGTGGTCGGTGGTGCTGGGCGTCCCACTCGCCGTCCTCGGGTTGGTGTGGGGCGCCGTGATGACCGGCCTCACCCTGCCGTGGTCCTGGCGCCGCCCGGCCCGCTGGGTCGACGGCACCCGTCTGGTCCTCTCGGGAGCCGGCGCCGCCATGGTCCTCTACCTCGTCTACGTGGAGCTCTTCCGGATCGGCGCCATCTGCCTGTGGTGCACGGCGATGCATGTCACGGCGGTGATCCTCTTCGGTGTGATCCTGGCCGGGCGGGCCGCCTCGTCGGCCCCGCTCCCGGCCCGGACCTGAGGACGGACCGGTGTGACCGCCGGGTTCCGCGGTACATGGGGACTTTCGCCTCTAAGGGCGGGCGGGCGCGCCCGGCACAATGAGGAGCGGTTGGTCCTTGCTCCCGGCGGCGGGAGCGCCCCTCGGCGGTAAGGGAGAGCGCACGTGCAGGACAGCGAGCACCACACGGCCTGCGGGACCATCGCTCTGGAATGCGAGTCGTTCCTCGAGGGGACGCTGGCCGAGTACTGGGACGACAAGGGCATGGACGTCCCGGTCTGGGCCTGGATGAACATGCTCGCTCACGGCAGCACCCGCCGGATCGGCGAGTGCGTCCTGCGGCCGTCCCGGCCCCGTCCGGCCAGCCGCAGCTGGCGCGTGGCCCGGTCCTACCTGGCCTACGAGGTCCTCGACCTCACCGACCTGGAGTTCACCCTGGCCGAGCTGCAGTCGACCGTGCTGGTCCCGCTGGAGCTCGAAATGGCGGCCCGGGCCGACGTCGCGACCTGGACGCCCCGCCAGTGGGTGGACCTGGTCGAGGACGCGCTGCGCAACAACCTCTGCGCCCTGGACTAGCCATTAGGAGCGCCGCGCCACCCAGCGCTCGACGGTTCGGCTCAGCGCGGGCAACGGGAGGATGCCGGCCCGCAGCACCAGGTCGTGAAATTCCCTGAGATCGAAGCGCCCCCCCAGGGCTGCGGTCGCCTCCGTGCGGAGCCGCACGATCTCGCGCCGGCCCACCATGTAGGCGAGGGCCTGCCCGGGGAACGAGATGTAGCGGTCGATTTCGGCCTCGACCTCCAGGCGGGGGAGAGGCGTGTGGGTCGACATCCAGTCGATGGCGCGCTGGCGGGACCACCCCATGGCGTGCAGCCCGGTGTCGACGACCAGGCGGCTGGCCCGCCAGGCGTCGGCGGCGAACAGGCCCATGCGGGCGAGGTCGTCGGTGTAGAGGCCCATCTCGTCGGCGAGGCGTTCGCTGTAGAGGCCCCACCCTTCAGCGCAGGCGGTGTCGTAGAGGACCTGGCGGGCCGGCGCGAGTTCCTTCGACTCCATGGCGATGGTCAGCTGGAAGTGATGTCCCGGGACCGCTTCGTGGAAGGCGATGTCCTCGGCCCCGTAGCGGTGGCGCTCGTCGGGTTGCGACGTGTTGAGGTAGTACGTGCCCGGCCTAGAGCCGTCGATGGCGCCGGGCATGTAATAGGCGCTGGTCATGCCCACTTCCTCGGCCTCGGGGACCGCTGCCACCGCGCAGGCCATGTCGGGAACGGTGGCGAACCAGTTGGGGGCTTCGGCCTCGGCGGCGGCCACCACGCGCCGGGCGTGCTCCAGCATCTCCTCGCGGCTGCTGTAGCGCAGCGAGGGGTCAGCCAGGCGTCGGAAGATCTCGGGCATGTCGGTCGTCCCGAAAAGGCCCGAACCTGTCTCGACCATCTCCTCGGTCACCTGATCCACGATCTCGTGACCCATGGCGTGGAGCTCGTCGGGCGTGTAGTTCATGGACGTGTGCTCCCGGGTCAAGGCCCGGTACATCGCCTCACCGTCGGGGAGAAAGCAGATCCCCGGGTGCTCGTCATCGCGGGCGGCGGGCAGCACCGCTGTGCGGAGCGCATCGCGGTAGGCGGCCAAGGCGGGGCGGGCGTGGGTGTCGAGAGCGACAGAGACCGTCTCGGTAAACGCGGAATCCATGTCGCTGCGGGCGAGTGCGCCGACGCTGGGGTCCTGCAGCATCATGTCGAGCTGCGCCATGGCGGCCTCGACGAGCCGGGCCACTGCGGTCCGGCCCTGCCGCACACCGTCCCCGTGGCGTTGCGCGACCGTCGCCAGCATGTCGGGGAGCCCGCGCAGTCGCGTGAGGTAGCCCTGGCGCCGCTCCTCGGTGTCGAGAGGCACCTTGGGCAGCGAGGACAAGACGGCGCCGACCGGCGCCGCGAACGTGTCGCTGATGGTGAATTCGACGAGCGGCACGGCGGCCGCCCCGGCGAGGCCGCGGGCGAAGCAGCGAACGAAGTCGAGCGTCTGCAGCTCGCTCTCCGCCAGGCCCGCATCGGGCGCCTGCTCGGCGCGCGTGGCGATGGAGTCCAGCTCGCGCGCCTGGCAGTCCTCGGACTCCTTGCTGAAGTCGGGCAGGAGGTCGTCGTAGCCCGGGAACCCGAACAGCGACCCGGTCAAGGGGTCCGCCTGGAGGACCGCCGTCAACAACGAAGCAGCAAGTTCGTCCCCGGGCATCGGGGGAGGCTACCGCGGACGACTCTGTCACGAGGCCGTGACCAGGGGGAAAAGTCGGATGTTTCGGTGGCCCGCGGGGCCGGGCGACGCCCAGGCGCAGATTTGCAGTGAGCCTGCGAGGAGTTCGGATGCCCCGCCTGGCCCGCCCGGGCTGCTCTGTGCCGAGGACTCCGGCTCGGATGCTCAGGCGATCACGTCGCGGCGGGCGGCGAGGATCGCGCTGAGCCGCTTCTCGACCTCGTCCGTGCTGTGGTCATCGGTGAAGACGTAGTGACGCCCGTGACGGATGGCGTCGAGCACGTTGGCGGCCACCGTGGCGGACGACACCGTCCCGACGGGGTTCATGCCGGTCTTGATCATGCCGGGCATGACCACGCTGACGCCGACGGGCGCCTCGAGCGATGCGAACTCGGCCCGGAGGACGTCGGAGAGCCCAAGCACCCCGTGCTTGGCCACGGTGTAGGGCCCGAGGCGTCCCAAGGCCAGCACGGCCGCCATGGAGGAGGTGTTGACCACGTGGCCCTCCTCGCCTGACGCCAGGATGTGCGGCACGAAGGCGCGGATGCCGTGGATCACCCCCCACAGATTCGTGTCGATGACCCGGTGCCACTCCTCGAGCGGGAGCTCCCAGGAGTAGCCACCGTTGACCACTCCGGCGTTGTTCACGGCCACGTGCAATGCGCCGAACCGTTCGACGGCCGCCACCCCGACCCGCTCGAGGGCGTCGGCATCCCGCACGTCGACGGCGATCGCCAGCACGTCGGCGCCCTGGTCGTTGAGCCTGGCCGCGTGCGATCGCAGGCTCTCCTGACTGATGTCGGTCATCACCACGCGCATCCCGGCCGTGGTGAACGCCTCGACGACGGCCAGCCCGATGCCGCTGGCTGCGCCGGTCACGACGGCCGTCCGTCCTTCGAGCTGTTCCATCGGTGGCCGATGGTACCGGCAGGGTGCTTCGAGCCCTCCTGCGCTGCGGAGCGCCGGCCGTCGGCGAAGATGGGGTGGGATGGGGCGGAATGACTGACGTGACCGAGGGCAGCTGGGGACGCTTGGCGTCCCTGCGCAGGGCGCTGCCCGGGCGCAAGGTCGACGCGGAGGGTGAGCTCCTGTCGGTGCCCATTCCCCTCACCTTCGTCTGGTTGGTGCTGGGGGTGCTGACCGTCCTGGAGGCGATCAACGACATCTTCGACACGGCGGGACCGGACTGGCTGTGGGACAACTGGATCCACAACGCGATCCTGGGAGCCTGCGCTGCGCTGGTCCTCGCTCGGGCGGCCTTCGAGCCGATCGCGCGCAAGGCATGGCTGGCGTTCGGAATGGCGCTGTTGCTGTGGTTCATCGGCAGCGTCGCTTGGGCAGTGGTGTACGCCGGCAACCCCGACCCGCCGTATCCGTCGTTCGCCGATGCGTTCTGGTTGGCCTGGTACCCGCTGCTGGCCATCGGGATCTTCTTCCTGATCCGAGTGCGCGTCCCGCAGTTCGAACTGCACCGCTGGATGGACGGGATCGCCGTCACGTTGCTGGTCGTGGCCGTCGGCTTCGTGCTGGTGATTCAGCCGGCGACCGCGCACAGGACGATCGGCTCCCTCGCCACGTTCGTCGTCTTCCTCTACCCCGTGCTCGATGTGCTGCTCATCGGCGCCATCCTCGGTGTCTACGGCCTCCTGGGCTGGCGGCCCGACACGACCTGGGTCCTGATCGGGCTGGCGATCCTCAGCTCGTCCGTGGCCGACGCCGTCTTTGCCATTGAGCAGGTCGAGGCGCGGGCTGTGGTGTCCGCCAACAATTACAACTTCATCTGGACCGCCGGCGCGCTGCTCATCGCTTTGGCGGCGTGGGTCCGGGCGCCGGAGGCCGACGAGTCACAGACGGTGGTCGGGATGCGCGCCGTGGCGTTGGCCCTCTTCGCGCAGGCGCTCGCCATCTTCATTCAGGTCTACGCCATCTTCCATGAGGTCGGGAAGAGCGAGCGCATTGTCACGATCGTGGTGCTGGTGGTGGCGTCGGTGCAGATCATCCTGACCCGGCCGCGGCGCAGGGAGGATGTCGCCCCGGCGGCCAAAAGCCAAGGCCCGTAGTGTGTCGCGATGTCCTCTGCACTGATGCCGGCGGCTGTCTACGTGGGCGACGGCCGGGTCGAGTTCGACGAGGTGCCGCGACCGGAGCCGGGACCCGGCGAGGTCCTCGTCGAGATCGCGGCGTGTGGGATCTGCGGCTCCGACCTCCACATGGTCCTGGAGCGCTATGCCAGGCCGGGGGCCATACTCGGCCACGAGTGGTCGGGCATCGTGGCCGAAGCCCCCGCCGGCTCCGGCTGGTCTCCTGGTGACCGGGTGGTGGGAACCTCAGCGGCGGGGTGTGGCGAGTGCCGCCCCTGCCGGCGGGGTCGACCGTCGGTGTGCCTCAAGCGCCCTACGGCGGACTTCGCCGGCTACCGGGGAGCGTTCTGCCAGTACAAGGCCGTGGCGGCCGACGGCCTGATCCGCATTCCCGACGCGCTGGCGACGAGGCCGGCGGCACTCGCCGAGCCGACCGCGATCACCTTGCACGCGTTGCGCCTCGCCGACGTGCACGCCGAGGACCGGGTGCTCGTCACCGGAGCGGGACCGGTCGGGCTCTTGATCATCGCCGTGCTGCGCGCCCAGGGGATCACCGACATCACCGTGAGTGAGCCGTCACCGGTCCGCCGCCAGCAGGCGCTTGATGTCGGGGCCACCCGAGTCGTCGCTCCCGACTCGCTCGGAGAGCCACCGATGACCCAGCCGGTGGCGGAGCCCTTCGCGGTCGCCTTCGAGTGCTCGGGTCACGCCAGCGCGGCCGAGGCAGCGTTCGGCCAATTGGACTATGCCGGGACCCTCGTGATCGTGGGCACCGGATTCGCCCCGCCGCGTTTCAACCAGAACCGCATGATCATCTTCGAGCTCGAGGTCATCGGGGCCTACAACTACAACGACGAGGGCTTCACTCCGGCGGTCGAACTTCTCGGGAGTGGAACGTTGCCGCTGGCGTCGCTCATGGAGCCCGAGGACATTCCGCTGAGCAAGGTCATGGACGCCATGGAACGCCTGGCCCGGGGCGAGATCCCCAGCAAGGTGATGGTGCAGCCAGGGCTGTCGTCATGAGCAGGACCTCGTTTTCCCCTCGGATCAACCACGTCGCCATCAGCGTGGACGCCGATCTCATGGACGTGGCCGGACGTGCTGCGCTCCTGGACTTCTTCTCCGAGATCTTCGGCTGGGTCGAAGGGGACAACAGCACGGAGAAGGGAAACCCCCTCATTCTCTACACCGGGACACTGGGCCAGTTCCTGTACCTGCTGCCGGCAAAGGACGAATTCATGGTCACGCCGAACATGGACCACTTCGGAATGGAGGTCTCCTCCATGGACGAACTGACCGACATTCTCGAGCGGGTCAAGGCCTTCAAGGCCAAGGACGACCGCGTCCGGTTCACCGATGTCGGCGCCATGGTGACCCATTACGGAGAAAAGCAGTACACACTCTCCAATGCCTATATCTGGTTCCTGCTGCCGCTGTGGATCGAGCTGCAGCACATCGAACAGCGCTCGGAGGCCTGACGAGACTTTGCGAGTTCCATTCGGCGAGCTCCGACCGTCAAAGCGGCTCC
>DATAXG010000047.1:0-9655 GCA_036273055.1 Acidimicrobiales bacterium
GGGCACCGCGGCCCAGGGCAGGTGGACGCCGGCCGCCGGGCCGGTGGGTGTGGTCACGTCGCGGCGGCCCCGGCAGCAGCCAGCGCCTCGTTGATGCTCTCGACCAGACGGCGCGCCGACGCCGCGCTGAGCTCGACGGCGACGCGGGCACCCGGGCCCCGCGCCGGATCGGCGAAGTCGATGTTGAGGGTGTGGTCGAAGGGCGCGTGGAAGGGATGGTCGAAGTAGACGCTGGCCGACGTGACCGGGATCCACCCCTGCGGTCCCTTTGCGCTGCCCGCGATCTCGGTGGCGACGGTGAGGTAGGAGCACATGTTCAGCTCCCCGCCAGGTAGCGGCCGTACCACTCGAAGATCCGTTGCCAGCCATCAACCGCGGCCTCAGGCCGGTACGCCGGACGCTCCACCGAGAAGAAGGCGTGGCCGGCGCCGTCATAGCGGTGGAACTCGTACGTCTTGCCCGCCGCCTTGAGTGCCGCCTCGAGCTCGTCGACCTGCTCTGGGTTGGGGAACTGGTCGTCGTTGCCGAAGAGCCCGAGCAGTGGGCATTTGAGGTCGGGCGTGCGGTCGACCAGCGGCGTGACCTTGAGCGGGAAGCCATCGGGAACAGTGCCGGTGACGAAGGCGCCGTAGCAGTCGACGGCCGCATCGACGGGAACGCTGAGGGCGGTCAGGAAGGAGTGCCTCCCGCCTGAGCAGTAGCCGATGACGCCGACCTTGCCGTTGGACGTGGGGAGGGCGCGCAGGACCTTGACGGCCGCGTCGGCGTCGCCCACGAACTGGTCGTCGGGGACGCCGCCGGCTTCGCGGGTGGCAGCCGCGGCGTCGTCGGGATCGACATCGAGTCCCTGGCGGGCGTAGAGATTCGGGCAGAGGGCGTTATACCCTTCCGCGGCGAAGCGCCGGGCGATCTCCTTTGTCCCCGAGTCCCAGCCGGGCAGGTGGTGGATGACGAGGACGCCGGGGAAGGGCCCGTCGCCTTTCGGGACCGCCTGATAGGCGTTGATGTCGGCGCCCTCGTAGCCGGTGAACCTGATGTCCCCGGCGGTGAGGGCCTCTTCGGGTGCGGGCATGGCGGCCTCCTCTTTCTCTCTCGGACGTCGGTGCGTCGCACACTATGGCGTTGGCGACGAGGCTTGACGCGGCCGCAACCGGCATGATGTCCCCCGTGCGACGACTGTTCGTGGCCCTCGCTGGGGTTCTGTCTCTGGGGACGGCGACGGGGATGGTGGGCGTGGGCGGCTCGGCGGCGGTGGGACCGGCTGTCGGCACCGTGGCGGGCCCCGGTGTTCTGGACGGTCCGAGCGGGATCGCCCTCAATGGGGCCGGGGACCTCTTCGTCGCCGACACCGGACGCTGCAGGGTCGTCGTCGTGCCGGCCCGGGCGGGCGTCCTCGACGGCCTACGGGTCCGGCCGGGGCACGCGACCACGTTGGCGGGTGGCTCGTGCACGGGGCGCGGGTCCATCGGGCACCCGAGCGGCGTGGCCGTCGACACGCACGGTGACGTCTTCATCGCCGAGGGCACGGCACAGCGCGTCCAGGAGGTACGAGCCGGGACGCACGCCGCCGTCACCATTGCGGGCACCGGCACGGGGGGCTTCAACGGTGACGGGCTCGGCGCCACCTCGAGTGAGCTCGACCAGCCGACGGGAGTCGCGGTCGACGCGGCCGGCGATGCGTACATCGCCGACACGGTGAATTGCCGCGTGCGCGTGCTGCCCGCCGCGACCACCACGCTCTTCGGGCAGGCCATGAGTGCGGGTCACCTCTACACCGTGGCCGGCACGGGCGTCTGCGGGAGCGCCGGGCAGGGCGGGCCGACCGCGTCGGCGCAACTCTGGAATCCGGTGGCGGTGACCGTCGATGCCGCCGGGGATCTCTTCGTGGCGGACAGCGGTGACCAGTCGGTGCTCGTCGCGCCTGCCCACGGTGGCGGCTCCTTCTACGGCATAGCGGTGGGCGCGGGCGACATCGGCGTGGTGGTGGGCGGCTCGGGGAGCTACGGGCCGTATCTCGCCGACGGGCTGCCCGCCAACGGGCCCACCGCCGAGTTGAACGATCCCCGCGGCCTGGCCATCGGCCCGACGGGCGCCCTCTACGTGAGCGACGGGTTCATGCATGTGATCAGGGTCGTCCCCGCCGTGTCCGAGACCTTGTTCGGCCGGGCCATGAAGGCAGGCGACCTCTACACCGCGGCCGGCGCTCTCCCCGTCACCAACGCGGCGGGCGCCAACGACGGCACCCGCTGGATCGGCACGCAGATGAGCACGCCGGTGGGGCTCGCCGTGTCGCGTTCGGGTGGGGTGTACTACGCCGACACCGGGTCGGACACGGTGCGCGTGCTCGATTCCGGGGGCGGGGTCTCGTGATCGGCTTCGGCCGCCGCTTCGGTCGCCGCACCTTCCTGGCCTCCTCGGCCGGACTCGCCGGGACGGTCGTTGCTGCCGGCGACGGGTCGCTGCCCGGCGTCGCGGACCATGCCGCCGGGGCCGCCGCCTCGCCGGGGACTCCGCTCCGGTCCGGCGGGCTTGTGGTCAACGGCCTGACGAATCCGGTCGGGATCGACCCCGACGACTGCAATTTCGCCTGGACGCTGCATGGCAGCCAACGGGGCGCAGTGCAGTCGGCCTCTCGCATCGTGGTGCGACGCACCGACCCGGGCCACACCGGCACGGTGTGGGACAGCGGCACGGTGGTCTCGGCCCGACAGGCCTTCGTCCCTTACGGCGGCACCGCACTCGCTCCCGACGCCGCCTACCGTTGGACGGTGCAATCCCAGGGGCCGGGAGCTCGGTGGGGCCCGGTCTCTGCGCCGGCGCGTTTCACGACCGCGCTGCGCGCCGCCGACTGGCAGGGGGCCAACTGGCTCCGCCCGGCGGGGAGCTCGCAGCAGCCGGACCGGGTCACGTATCTCCGCACCGAGGTGACCCCGTCGGCGGGCACGGTGGCGCGTGCCACCGCATACGTCTCTGCCGCCCACACGTACCGCCTGTTCGTCGACGGTACGCCGGTGGACGCCTGGCCGAGCTTCTCGTATCCCGACGAGCAGTACATGCGCACGGTGGACGTCACCGGCATGGTGGCCGGGGGCCGGCGCAGCGCCATCGGCGTCCTCCACCGCTGGTACGGGCCCGGACAGGGGCGCCCCGCCTCCTCGCCGGGATTGCTCTTCCTGCTCTCGGTCCGCTACGCCGACGGCCGCCAGGCCGTCTTCGGGTCCGGTGCGACGTGGCGGGAGCTCCCCGCCGAGTGGCTGCCGTCGCCGCAACGCGACAGTGACGTCGGCGACTTCGTGGAGTGGGTGGACGGCCGACTCCAACCCCAGGGATGGTCCAGTCCCGGCTACGACGCCAGCACGTGGTCGCCTGTCACCGTCATCGGCCCCGCCGGCACGTCGCCCTTCACCGGTACGTACGCGCAGCGGACCACCATTCGCGAGATCCCGGTACACCCGGTGCGGCTGCACACGCTGGCGGGCGGCGCCGTCGTGGCGGATTTCGGGGCGGTGTACGCGGCACGACCGCGGGTGGCGTTCTCCCACGGGGTGCCGGGGGCAACCGTGACGATGCGGGCCGGCTACCTCCTCGACCCCGACGGGCAGGTGTCCTCGCTGCACGGCACCCAGGGAACGAACCTCTCGTCGTCGTACGTCATGCGCGGCGGCGAGGAGGCCTTCGAGGCGTTCACCTACTTCGGCTTTCGCTACCTCCAGATCGACAACCCCGGACAGCCCTTGGGGTCAGGCGATGTCGTCGCCCTGACCCGGCATGCCGCCATGCCGGACGTCGCCACCGCGTCCTTCTCCTCGGACAACCGCATGCTCGACGCGGTGTGGCGGCTCACGACCCGCTCCTGCCTCTACTGCTCCAACGAACAATTCGTCGACACGCCAACCCGGGAGAAGGGACCGTTCCTCTGGGACGGCGCCAACGAGTCCGAAGGGGTCATGCGCGCCTACGGCGACCAGAACATGACGTGGCAGGCGCTGCGTGACGTCGCCCGGGGACAGGCGCGCTACTGGTCGGACGGGCAGGTCAACGCGGTGTACCCGAACGGGGACGGCGCACGGGCCTTCGGGACGAGTACGGCCCGCTACCCGGAGTGGCTGTGGCGCTACTACACCTCGACCGGGGACATCCGGACGGTGACTGCGCTCTTCGACTCGGCGTCCGGCGCGGTGAACTGGCTCTGGAGCACCCGCCAGGCGGGGACGGGGCTGCTCTACGGGCTGGCCGACACCGACAACGGCGATCCCATTTACGGCTACGACCTCTCGGTGGCGGCCGACACCGCCAGCAACGTCCTGGCCGTGAACGCCATGCGCCGGATGGCCCAGTTGGCCACGGCGGCCAACGACGCACCGGTGGCACAGACCTGGCAGTCCCGTGCCACACAGCTGGCCGCCGCCGTCAACGCCGAGCTGCGTCGGAGCGACGGCGTCTACGTCGACGGCGTCGATGCCAACGGCGCACAGAGCGGCCACGCCTCGCAGGAGGCCAACGCGCTGGCGCTCGCCTACGGCCTGGTGCCGTCGACCGACCTCGCCGCGGTCGGGGCCTACGTGGCCGGCCTCGGCATCGACGTGGGTCCCAACCACGGTCTGGAGCTGCTGCGTGGACTGGCAGCGGCGGGCCTGCCCGAGGCGATGGTGCACCTTCTCACCGACACGTCGATTCCCGGGTGGGCCCACATCGTGGCGGCGGGAGGAACATTCACGTGGGAGGTCTGGAAGCCGAGCGACCTGATCGGGGACTCCATGTCGCACGGTTGGGGCTCCTCCGCTCTGGTCGCCATGCAGGAGACACTGCTGGGGGTGACGCTCGGAGCGCCCGACGCCGCGGGGCGGGTCCGGGCGGCTGTCGCTCCGCCGTCCGCCGGCCTCGACCGCGCCCGGGGGTCGGTGCCGACAGTGGCCGGGCCCGTGCAGGTGTCCTGGCAGCGTCACGGCAAGGGCCTGACAATGGCCTTGACCGTGCCGGCCAACGCTGGGGCGACGGTCCGCCTCCCCGCCAGGGGACCGTCGAGCGTGCGCGAGGGCGGTTCGGCGGCGGCCGACGCGGCCGGCGTCAGCGTCGTCTCGGCGGCCGACGGTGTGGTGACGCTGTCGGTGGGGAGCGGGACCTACCGGTTCACCAGCACCTGATCTTCGGGGCACTCGCCCGTTGCGTCGCTACGACGTACAGGTCGCGCCCGGCGGAGGCGTCTGACCACTCACCAGGTAGGTCTGCACGTCGGCCCGCACGCAGGCGCTGTAGAAGTACGCCACGTGGTCGTCGCCGTCGTGGGTGAGCAGCACGCCGTGGTCCAGCTCCTTGGCCACACTGACCGCCCAGGCATAGGGCGTGGCGGGGTCGCCGGTCGTCCCCACCACCACGATGGGAGGTGCGCCGGCGGCGGCCACCGGGCCCACCGCGCGGGTCGGTGGCACCGGCCAGACGGCGCACCCGGCCTCGCCCCAGGCCAGGAGGGGTCCGAACACGGGTGCCGACGCCGCCAGGGAGGAGGCGAGCGCCGGGTAGGAAGCGAGGTCGTGCGAGACGGGATGGTCGAGACAGTCGATGGCGGTGGCAGCCTCGTCGGCGTTGGAAGAGCCCCCGGTGTTGTAGCGGTTGGACTGGGTGACGACCGGTGCCCCGTTGCCGGAGGCGTCAGCGGCCAACGCCGTGCCGAGCTGCGGCCAATCCGATTGTGAGTACAGGTCGCCGAGCAACGCGTCGTAGATCTGCCCAGGACCCGCGACGTCGCCCCCGCCGCCCCCGGGCGCCGGTGACGTGGTTGCCGTGCTGAGGAGTGCCAGGAGCGCGGTGGTGGGGTCGCCCGTCGGACGCCACGGACAGGACGCGCTGGCGGCGCACCAGGTGAAGAACGCATTGAGCACGCCTTCGAATCCGTCGGCCTGCCCGGTGGTGATCTGGTCGAAGGAGAGCGCTGGGTCGATCACGCTGTCGAGCACCATCGCCCGGATACGGGTCGGGAAAAGGGACGCGTACGTCAGCCCGAGCAGCGTGCCGTAGGACTGCCCCATGTAAGTGAGCCCGCTGTCGCCGAGGGCCTGGCGCAGCCGGTCCATGTCGCGCGCGGCGTCGACCGTCCCGACATAGGGCAGCACGTTGGCGCTGTTCTTCTCGCACGCGGCGGCAAACTGCCTGAGCCCTTTGATGGTGGCGGCCTGCTCGCTCGACGTCGTCGGAGCCGGGTCGGTCGGCCCGCTCGCCGCGCCCGTCCCGCAGGTGACCGGGTCGCTGCGCTCGACGCCACGGGGGTCGAACAGCACGATGTCGAAGTCGGCGAGCAGCTGCGGTGTGAGCACGCTGAGCTCGTTGGCCATGTCGTCGATGCCCGACACGCCGGGACCACCCGGGTCGATCACGAGCGATCCGAGGCGGGCCGACGGGTCCTCCGCCGGATGGCGCGCCACTGCGATGGGAATGGTGGGCCCGTCGGGATGGGCGTAGTCGAGCGGGACGACCAGGGTGCCGCACTGCAGGTCGCCGTTGCACGGCGTCCAGGCCATCGGGGTGACCGGGGGCTGGGTGGACGTGGTCGTGGTCGTGCGTGGTGCGGGTCGCCGAGGCTGGGCTGCCGGGGTGCTGCCCCCGCTGCCCAGGCTGCCCCCGCTTTCCCCGCTGCCCCCTGTGCACCCGGTCGCCACCACCGCTGCCGCCAGGAGGAGGAGCAGCGGTGTTCGCCTCGTCGACACCGCGCCAAGCGTTGCACGTGACTTTCCGGCCGTGCCGTCACCGTTCTCCCCCCAGGGCCGGACCGGCCGGCTTGCAGAAGGCAGGAGTCGACGATGACGCACATCCAGGCGGAAGACGAGGCGGTCGGGCAGGCCGGCGCCTCGGCCCGGGCCGAATACGAGCGCCGTCAGGCCAAGGACGAGGCGCGCCGGCGGGCGATCTTCGGCCCGCTGGCGCCCGTAGTACGCCTCATCGCCGGCCCAAAGCGGTCCACCGAGGCCTGGGGGCGCGGCGCTGCCGGCGAGGAGCGCGTCGGGCACTGGCTGGACCACGCCGTCGGCCGGCACGGCGTCGTGCTGCACGACCGGGCCGTTCCGGGGCGCCGCGCCAACATCGACCACATCGCCGTGGTGGCCTCCGGCATCTGGGTCATCGACACGAAGCGCTACCGGGGCCGCCTCGAGCGACGCGATCTCGGACGAGGTTGGTTCGTCCCCCGCTCCCGTCTCGTCGTGGCGGGTCGCGATCAGGGACGTCTGGTCACCGCGTCACGCCGGCAGCAGGCTTTGGTGGCCGAGGCGCTGCTGGCGGACGATCCGGGTGCCGGCTCCGCATCGCTCGTGCGGGCGGCATTGTGCTTCACCGGCGTGCAGGTCAGGCTCTTCACTCGGCCCTTCACCTTGGACGGCGTGCTCGTCACCTGGCCCCGGCCCTTTGCCAGGTTCTTGCGGGCACCCGGCCCGCTCGGTCCGGTGGAGCGACGCGTCCTGGCCGCCCGCCTCGCCCGCGTCTTCCCGCCGTACGCGCCCTATGCGCCCGGGGGCACTTCCCACAAGCCGACCGGGGCCTCGCCCAGCCGGTAGTGACCTGGCAGTCGCTCGCCGGACATGGCTCGCTCCATCCGCTGCTGCATGCCCGGGAGGAGCGTGCCGTCCTTGATCATCGACATGAAGACGGCGCCGGCGTTGCCCACGTCGAAGAAGTCACGCTGCCAGGACCACTGGAAGTTCCCGGCGTAGCGGAACCAGCTGCCACCGAGCCCGGCGATCTCGTAGTTGGAGCCGTCCGCCTTCTTCGCGTTGGCCACCTGCTTCCACAGGCCGAGGATCTCCCCCTGCGCCTCGTCGATCAACACCTTCTGGTACGGGTAGATCCACCCTTCGAGACCGGCCATCTCCATCCCGAGCGCAATGTCGCGGATCTCCTCACGGCCGACGGCCATGAACTCGTCCGAAGCCCCGGCGTTCCAGCCGTACGTGGCGTCCTCGGTGTAGAGGTCGGCCATGTGCTTCCAATCCTGTTTCGCCTCCCCGGCTCGGTTGGCTTCGAGCCAGCGCTCGACCATCTCCTCCATCTCGGCACGCGGGTAGGCGGGCATCCTCAGTCAGTCCTCCTCTATGGACAGGGCATGGGTGGGGCAGTACTTCACGGCCAGTTCGACGGCGCTGCGCTGGCTCTCGGGCGGTTCGGGTTGAAGGATGGTGAGCTCCCCCTTCTTGGAGACCGAGAAGACCTCGGGCGCCTCGCCTTCACAAGCGGCGTGGCCCTGGCACAGGTCGCGGTCGACCACCACCTTCACGACACCGACCCCGACCCTGTGCGGCGGCGGTAGCGCACCCGGCACGGCTGCTCGAGCTGCACGACCATCTTGGAGTGGTCGTTGCGGTACGAGTCCAGCGGCTGGGCCGCCTCGAACTCCCAGCCCTGCAGCAACACCGAGAAGATGGCCTTCAGCTGCATCATCGCGAAGTTGGCGCCGACGCAGCGGTGCCGGCCCGCACCGAAGGGTATCCAGGTCCAGGGGTTGGCCCGGTCCTCTTCCCGCGGCTCGAGATACCGCGACGGCACGAAGCTGTCGGGATCGGGGAAGTCCTCGGGGATGCGGTTGCAGATGGCCGGGCTGGCGCCCACGAACTTGCCGGCGGCAATCCGGTACTCGCCGAAGGAGAGGTCCTCCTTGGCGACACGCAGCAGCAGAATGAGGGGTGGGTGGAGCCGCAGCGCCTCCTTGAGCGCCGACTCCAGGTGCGGGATCTCCCGCAAGGCCTGAAAGCTGACCTCCGAACCGTCCGCGTACAGCTGGTCCAGCTCGTTGTTCACCGCCAGCAACTCGTCGGGATGGCGCAGGAGCTCAATCAATGTCCAGGCCGCCGTGCCCGACGTCGTGTGGTGGCCGGCGAACATCATGGAGATGAACATGCCCGTGACCGTGTCGGCGGTGAAGCGCGGCGAGCCGTCCTCCTCGCGGATCGACATCAGGATGTCGAGCAGATCACCCTCGCCGTCCGGCGCCGGTGGGCCCGCCGCCCGGCGCTCCATGATCCCTCCCACCAGCTCGACCAGGGCGACCCGGGCGGCGTCGCGCCGGCGGAAGCTCTCGATGTCCGCGTAAGGGTCGACGTAGGCGATCGGGTCGGTCCCCTGCTCGAGGTCGTGGTACAGCCGGGCGAAGCGGCCGTCGAGCTCGCGGCGGAAGCGGGGCCCGATGAGGCAGGCCGAGGACGTGTAGATGGTCAATTCGGCGAACCAGTCGAGCAGGTCGATCTCACCCTCGTCGTCCCAGCCGGCCACCATCTGCTCCACCTCATGGGAGATCGTCGCGGCGTGGCCCCGCATGAACTTGTCGCGCAGCGCCTGGTTGTGCAGCATCTCGCGTCGGCGTTCGGGCGGCGCGTCGAAGACGACACCTGACCCGAAGATCGGCGTCATGAACGGGTAGGCCTCCGCCTGGTCCAGCTGCTCCTCGGGCGCCCGGAAGTAGAACTCGTTCGCGTCAGCTCCGGTCAACAGCACGACGTCACGGGCGGCGAGGGTGAACTCACCCACGTCACCACACTCGGAACGCACCCGCGCCATGAGGCCGATGGGGTCGCGGCTGAGCTCGTCCAGGTGGCCGTTCTCGCCACCGCCGCCCGAGACTCGCGGCGGCTCCCTCAATGCGGTCGTCTCGGTCGTCACGGTGCTCCTTCCGTCT
>DATAXG010000048.1:0-6195 GCA_036273055.1 Acidimicrobiales bacterium
CGAGTCCATCGTCGAGGAGGCACTCGACTACTACGAGAAGCACGGCGAGGCCATGCCGGGCGGCGCCGACACCATGCGGCAGATCGAGCGCGACGTCATGCTGCAGATCACCGACGCACGCTGGCGCGATCACCTGGCCGAAATGGACAACCTGAAGGACGGCATCCACCTGCGCTGGACGGTCCAGGCCGACCCCCTCAACGCCTGGCAGCAAGAGGGCTACTCCATGTTCGGCCAGCTCATGGAAGTGATCGACAACGACTACCTCCGCTACATCCTCCACGTCGAGGCGGTCCAGGGTCCGGCGGCCGAGCCCGACCTCGACAAGGCGGTCTACGCCGCCGCCGAGGACCCGGTAGCCGAGACGGGGTCGATGGCGTCGGCGCTGCTGGCCGACCAGGGGGCCAACGTGCCCGCCCAGACGTCCGTGCTGACCAGGCCCGACGACGCCGGCGGGAACGGCCGGAGTGCGGGCAAGGCGCAGATCAAGCGGCCCAACGCACCCGACCCCGACGCGTTGATGCCCATCGTCAAGGAACAACACGAGAAAGTCGGCCGCAACGATCCCTGCTGGTGCGGGAGCGGCAAGAAGTTCAAGTTCTGCCATGGCGCCGCCTGACGGGCCGCCGGCCGACCTCCCCCGCGACTTCACATCTGAGCTCGCAGCGCTGAGGGAGCGGTTGGCCGAGGCCGAGCGCTATCTCGGACGCGAGAAGCTCGAAGTGCGCCGGGTCGAGCTCGAGGCCGAGGTGGGCCGGCCCGATTTGTGGGACGATGCCGACAACGCGCGCGCGGTGACCAAGGAGCTGGGACGCGTCGCCGCCGACCTCGAGCAGCTCGAGAAGTTGCGGAGCGCGCTCGAGGACGCCGAGGCGATGCTGGAGCTCACCGAGGAGTCCGCCGGGGTGGGGACCGGTGACGCCGCGCTCGATGCGGAGCTGGTCGACATGGTCGACGCGCTGGGCACGCGGCTCGGTGCGTTGGAGCTGCAGTCGCTCTTCTCAGGTGAGTACGACGAGCTCGACGCAGTGTGCGAAGTGCACGCGGGCGCGGGCGGCACCGACGCGCAGGACTGGACCGAGGTGCTCCTGCGCATGTACCAGCGCTGGGCCGAGCGGCGCGGCTTTACGGTCGAGGTCGACGAGGCGACGGAGGGGCAGGAGGCCGGGCTGCTCTCGGCCACCTTCATTGTGCACGGGCGGTTCGCCTACGGGCTGCTCGCCACCGAAAGGGGAGTGCACCGCCTGGTCCGGATGTCCCCCTTCGACTCGCAGCATCGCCGCCAGACCAGCTTCGCCTCCATGGACGTCACGCCCTTCCTCGAAGACGTGTCGTCCGAGGTGGAGATCGACGAGAAAGACCTGCGTATCGACACATACCGGTCCTCGGGCGCCGGGGGCCAGCACGTCAACAAGACGGACTCAGCGGTGCGCCTGACCCACCTGCCGACGGGGCTCGTGGTCTCCTGCCAGAACGAGCGGAGCCAGCATCAGAACAAGGCCAAGGCGATGCAGATCCTCGGGGCCAAGCTGGCGGAGCGGGCGCGCATGGAGCGCCGGGCGGAGCTCGACGCGCTGAGCGGCGACCGCGTCGACAACGCGTGGGGCAACCAGATCCGCTCCTACGTCATGGCGCCGTACCAACTCGTGAAGGATCTGCGCACCAACCAGGAGACGGGCAATGTCGACGCGGTGCTCGACGGGGATCTCGATGCCTTCATGGAAGCCGAGCTGCGCCGTCAGCGCGAGGGCAACTCGTAACTGGGGAGTCGCGTCGCGCCGTCGCGCCATCGCCGCATTGGGTGTGCGCGGAGGTGTCGGTGTCCGTCATGTCGTGGACAGCGCTCCAACGCAGGCAGGCTGTGATCCTGCGCGTGCCGCATCCCTTGTCCGATATGTGGGCGCGTGGTCGCACCGTGTGCACGGCGAGGCGTCAGTGACGAACCCTGCCCAACCGAACGAGGCGTGACGAGCGATGCGGTGCAGCGCACCCATTCGCAATCGGACTCTCTGATCACAATGTGGCGAACGCGGTGGGTCGTGGGCACGGGTGGGGCGCAGGACGTCTCGCCCAGAGTGAGGTGGATGGAGCTGATGGCGGGGCCGCCGCGGCCGGACGCCCCGGCGACCCGGGTGCCCGCGATGCGGCCGCCCTCCGAGACCACGACCAGCCATGACCTGCGGCGACGTCGATCGGCCGGCTCGACCTCCGTCGCCGCCCTGACGCGAGGCTCGCCCGATGGCCGTGGCGCGCTGAGGGTCCCGCGTCGGGGCGTTGCCGACGCGGTCGATGGCTCGGTTCACGCGCCGGGAGTGCGTATGGCTCATCGCCGGGACGCGAGCGGGGGGAGCGGGAAGCGTGGAATGCGAATCTGGCGACCCACTCTGCCCTCCGCGCTGCAGGACCCTGTGACCTGCGCCGGAGCCCATGACCCGAAACCGCAAGAGAGAGTCGTTAGGATTGCGGGGTGCCCTGCCTGCGCTGGCAGGGGCGCCACCTCTCCTGCCGATGATCCAATTCGAAAACATCACCAAGACCTATAAGGGATCAACGGTCGCGCTGCGCGACATCACCGTTGAGATCGAGAAGGGCGAGTTCGTCTTCCTCGTCGGCGCGTCCGGATCCGGCAAGACCACCTTCATCCGCCTTCTCCTGCGCGAGGAGCTCCCGGACACGGGTCAGATCTTCGAAGCGGGCCGCAACATCGTGGAGCTGCCGAAATGGCGGGTGCCGTACCTGCGCCGGAACATCGGCTGCGTGTTCCAGGACTTCCGCCTGCTGCCCAACAAGACCGTGTTCGAGAACGTGGCCTTTGCCCTCGAGGTCATCGGTCGACCCCGTCACGTCGTGGCCAACCAGGTGCCACAGGTGCTGGACCTGGTCGGCCTGGCCAACAAGCGGGACAACCTCCCCGGCGAGCTCTCGGGTGGCGAGCAGCAGCGGGTGGCGGTCGCCCGCGCCTTCGTCAACCGGCCCCTCATTCTGCTGGCCGACGAGCCCACGGGAAACCTCGACCCGCAGACGAGCCAGGGCATCATGCAGCTGCTCGACCGCATCAACCGCACCGGGACGACCGTGGTGGTGGCCACGCACGACGAGGTTCTGGTGGACAAGATGCGCCGGCGCGTCATTGAGCTCAGCAACGGGCGCATGGTGCGCGACCAGGCGCGCGGCGTGTACGGCTTCGACGGCGGCTCGGGACAGCAAGCGGTCTGACGTGGCAGTTTCAGTTGACTATGTCGTCCGCGAGACGGCGTCGAACCTGTGGCGCAACCGCCTCATGACCATCGCGGCCGTCCTGACCGTGGCTGTCTCGCTCTCGCTCGTCGGCGCCGCGCTGCTGTTGCGTCAGGGCTCGGCCAACGCCACCGGGACGCTGGAGCGCGGCACGCAGGTCACG
The DNA here is from genome assembly GCA_036273055.1 of Acidimicrobiales bacterium. Taxonomy (GTDB): domain Bacteria; phylum Actinomycetota; class Acidimicrobiia; order Acidimicrobiales; family RAAP-2; genus Bog-473. The sequence continues at coordinate 3,401 of DATAXG010000048.1, forward strand.
GTCTGGATGGAGCCCAACGCCAACGCCCAGGAGATCGCCGCCGTCGGCACCGAGCTGTCGCAGCTCAACTACGTCGTGCAACCGTGCGTGTACTGGAACAAGGCGCGCAACTTCTCGGAGGCCCGCCGGCTGCTGCCCACGGATGTCTTCCAGGCCACCACCGAGGCCGAGATGCCGACCTCGTACTGGTGCACCCCCGTTGCGCTGAGCGACGCAGCCCAGGTCGTCCACACCTTCAGCGGGACAGCCGGCGTCCTGTCCGTCACCGAGCCCCAGCAGACGATCCACAACGAGGAGACGGTGATCAACGTCTCCAAGTGGGTGTGTCTGGCCATCGCCATCGTGCTGATCGTGTCGGCGGCCGTCCTGATCCTGAACACCATCCGTATGGCCATCTTCGCCCGACGGCGCGAGGTCTCCGTGATGAAGCTGGTCGGTGCCACCAACTGGTTCATTCGCATCCCGTTCATGTCCGAAGGCCTCCTCCAGGGCCTCTTCGGGTCGTTACTGGCTGCCGTCGTCGTCTATTTCGTGTACCTCTTCATCAACCACGAGGGTGGTGGGAAGACGTCCAGCAACATCTTCACGGCGATGCACATGTCCGGATCCGAGGTCTTACTGACCAACGTCGTCGTGGTCATCGTCGGCATGGCGATCGGCTCCATCGGCTCCGCCATCGCGATCCGACGCTTCCTCGACGTCTGACCGCGTGACGGGCCAGCGGGAGTCCGCCGCGAACGGCTCGAAGCCCGACCTCTCGCAGTCTCGCTTCCTCTGCAACAACGCCCGCAAGGGATCGCTGGTCTGCGCCATCCTGGCTTTCGTCGCGCTGGTCATCGGTGGGGGCTTCGCCGAGATCAGCTCGAACGGGTCGCCGACGTCCCTCGAGACGGCCCTCGTGCGCTGGGTCATTCTGGGCTCCCTCGTCATCGGGCTGACCCTCTATGTCATCGGCGGTCGCATGCTCCGCAGCAACCGCAGCAACCGCAGCAACCGCAGCAACCGCAGCAACCGCAGCTAGCCTCCGACGGTCCGCTCAGTTCCAGACGTTGACGACCGCGACCGCATTGAAGGGGCTCGAGGCGCTCTGCGTGGCCTGACACTCGACGGTCCACCCGTGTGCAATCTGGGTGGGCGAATGGCAGTCGGCGACCACGTTCGTCGCGCTCGGCGTCGGGCAGGCGTACGGCCCCCGCCCGTCCCACGCTGCGTTGACGTGGACGCAGACTTCGCCGTTCTGGAGCCGCACGGCCCAGACGCTCTTCTGCGGCGCTGCCTTCGATGCCGGGGGCAGCGCGCCGACGGCGAACCGGGTGATGTCCGTCACGCTCGGGTCGGGCACGCAGAGGAGCGGCCCCTTGGTCGCCCGGGGAGGGGCGAAGCAGGGGTCGTAGATGGCGCCGCCGTGCTGCGCGGTGCACCGGTAGGAGGCCGCGCCGGCCACGCCCGGGCCCGTGCAACTCCCGGACACCTGCTGTGCGACCTGGAGATCCTGGGCGACGCCGCCTGTGGCCGTGAACGGAGAGAAGGACAACTCCGGCGTCGCCGGCGCGGCCGTCGTGGGGACGGGGGCAGCGGACGGGGCCGTCGACTGGCGTGCCGCCGCCGACGAGGTGGTCGTCGGGCGCGCGGCGCCCGCTCCGGCGTGTGCCGATGGCGTGCTCGGCTCGCTGCAGGCCGACACGGCCACAGCCAACACGGTGACGACGGCCAGCGGGACCAGGCGGCGGCACGGGGAGTCCCGGATCATGGCCTCGCATGCTGGCACAGACCGCAGTGTCCGATGGCCGCGGTAACCGGGGCATCTGGGCCAGACTGATGCCATGGGGAGTGCTGGCGACAAGCCCAGGAAGCAGAAGCGACGGTTGGCCAAGGTGCCGAAGTACGAGGAGCCCGACACGTTGCCGGCAACCGGACTGACCGGGAGCTCCGGCGACGTCTACGGCTCGCGCTACGGGCATTCGGCCGACCACCACGGGCAGGCGAAGCCGCCCGGGCGCTTCGGCGCCTTCGTCCTTCGGACCCTGGGGATGAAGCCCAAGTCGTAAGAGCGATCCGTCCTCGACCTGGCCCGAAAATCCGGCCCGGTGAGGTTTTCAGCAAGGTTCTCGTCAAGGAGAGGCCATCACGCTGGGAGCGCCCTCGGACGGAGGGCGTCCACGAAAGCGAGGATGCAGATGGCGAACACCACGACGATCACGGGGAACCTGACCCGTGAACCCGAGATCCGTTACACGCGCGAGGGGCAGGCAACGGCCCAGCTCGGCGTGGCCGTGAACCGGCGCTGGCAGGACCGTGCGACCCAGGAGTGGCAGGAGTCGACGTCGTTCTTCGACGTCGTCTGCTGGCGTGATCTGGCGGAGAACGTGGCCCTGAGCCTGACCAAGGGCATGCGGGTCGTCGTGACCGGCCGCCTGGAGCACCGGACCTGGGAGACCGAAGAGGGGGAGCACCGTTCCAAGGTCGAGATCACGGCGGACGAGGTGGGGGCCAGCCTGCGTTTCGCCACGGCCGACGTGCACAAGGTTGAGCGGCGCGGGTCGGTCTCGGCCGAGAACGGCGATGGCGACAGCGACGCCGCTGAGGCGTTGGCCGTCGAGGCCTGAACGATGCCGTGGCTCATCACGACGCCCGGATGGCCAGCGCTGGTCGCGCACCTGGCCGGCGCGACCACCACGTGCGCTGTCGCAGTGACGGCACGCGCCGTGATGACGGGCCATCCCGTTGTGGTGATCAGCCAGGGAACCACTCAGGCCTCCACCGCCATCGCCTGGGACTCGGCATTCTCCGGCGAG
>DATAXG010000049.1:0-14615 GCA_036273055.1 Acidimicrobiales bacterium
ACGATGTCCATGACGTTTTGGAGTTGCCCGTGGCCCTCTTCGAACCAGAACGTGGCATACCAATGCCTGGCGAAGTACTCGGAGGGTTTCCGCTTCATGGCCTTGAAGTGATCGGGCGCGTTCTCGGACAACTCGTAGTCCATCGTCTCGAGAATGAACGGTATCCATCCGATGCCACTCTCGACGGCGACCATGGTGAGATCCGGGAATCGGTCGAACACGCCGGAGAAGATCGTGTTCATGACGACACGGGCGCTGTTGAGGAACAGCATGGCGCCACCGATGGCCGGCTTGACGTACTCGTCCTGCGAGGCCCAGAAGTAGTTGCCGAAGAAATCCATCGCGGTATTGCTCGACCCGATATGGAAGTGCACAGGCATGTTGAGGTCCGAGCACACCTTCCACAGTGGGTCCCAGGCCGGGTCGGCCAGGTCAGGGGATCCGGCATCCTGCGGATCGGAGGTCATGTTGATCCCGCGCAACCCGAGCGCCGCTGCCCGCCGCGTCTCTTCGACGCAGAGGTCCACGTTCCAGGCCGGCATCAGGGTCATGGGAATGAAACGGTCTCCCGAAGACGTCATCATCTCGGCCATGGCGTCGTTGTAGATCTGGAGGCACATGATCCGCAGTGCCAGATCGGGGATCATGTTGTTCAGTGTCGAGCCGCCGAGGCCGACGACGTTGGGGAACAGGACCTGGGCATGGACCCCGATCTCGTCCATCAACCGGAGGCGTGCCCGCGGGTCGAAAGCGCCCTCATGGACCCAATCGAGGCCCATCTCCATGGAGTCGAGGAAGGGGAGCTTCGAACTGTCGCGCGCGACGACTCCCCCGCCGCGGGCGAACCCGATCTCGTTGCCGTCGACGACCCACGTCGGGAGGCCTTCGCGCTCTTCCATGTGGAAGACGCGATCCTCGTAACCCTTCGGGGCTCGACTGGTCCAGAGGTCGTACGGCTCCGTGTAATGAGTGTCGCAATCGATGATTTTGAAGTCCTCGGCCAGCAATGCCATGAGACCTTTCCCCGTCTTTCCGAATGTCCTGCAGCGCGCTCGAGTTCGAGTATCGCACCTTCACCGGGTGCCGCCAATCGCAAGGAAGCGATGTTGACAATCGGGCCATCAATGTTGAAACCGCAGGTCCCCGCTGAGTTCGATTCGGCCGGAGCCGACCAACAGCCTTTCCCAGAGCGCGACAACACCACGCGAGACACAGGGACCTCGCCCATCAATGCAGGGACCGTTTCTGAGCTGAGGCGCTTGGTCCGACGGGGCTTGCTGTCTCCCCCCACGTGAACCGAGCCACCGCTCGCCCGGGACTTCAGCGCCACCCTCACCGGTCACTGCAGGGTCGTTGACCCCACGACGGTGTTGGGTCGATCGACAACGGTCCCTGTGTTGCCGGTCACGTTCAGGGATCCGACGATGGAGTTGGAGTCGACGGTCGCTCCGCCACTGTTCTTCTCGACCGCCACCTGCCCGGTCACCGATGAGGCCAGGAGGGACACGCCGCCACTGTTGGAGTTCATCGTCACGCTGCCCACTGCAGAGGCCTGCTCCACCGTGACCCCGGCGGTGTTCGACGTCAACGACACGGCGCCGGTGAGATTGCTCCCGTGGCACGAGGACGTTCCGTTTCCGATGATCAGGGGTTGCTTCGCCGAACCGGCTGTCAGTGACCCGGTGAGATTTGTGCTGCAGACGAGCAGCGTGACCCCACTATTGAAGCTCACGGCGCCCGTGATTTTCGCTCCCTGGGCTTCGAGGGAACCCCCGGCCTGGACGGTGACCGTACCGACCTGGGAGCAGCCGGCCGGGATGAGAACCGACTCACCGTTGGTCACGACGAGCGAGCCGACGTGGTTACAGACCGTGGTGGAGCCCGTCACGGTCAGGGTGCCGGCCACGAGCGAGAACGTGTAGTTCTTCGCCGCCAGCGTTCCGACGGAGCAGGTGATCGGATAGCTCCCGGCGGGGCTGCTGGTGGTGGCCGTCGTCGAGCAGGTCGCCTGACCAGTGACTCCCGAAGTGGCAAGCGCCTGCCCGTCGACGAACCCGGTGATGGTGGCGGTCAGAGCCGGTACAGCAGCTCCCAGGGCCTTCGTCTGGTTATTGGCAGTGACGGTCAAGAGAGCCGGAGTGACCGTCACGGCCCCCGACACGTAGTTGATGGTGTAGTTGTCATCGGCCGCTCCGCTGCAGGTCGAGGCGTAGGACCCGACCGTGCTGGCGGCGGTGACCGCGGTGGTGCAGGCGGGCTTCGTGGTGAGCGAGGTCGCAGTGTCGCCGTTGACGAAGCCCGAGTACGACGCCGTGATGGCCGGTGCGGCGTTCCCGTAGGTCACGGTCGCAGACGATGCAGTGACCGTGAGGTTGGCCGGGTGGATCGCTACCGTCCCCGCCACGTAGGTGATGTCGTAGTTGGCGTCGACCGACCCGGAGCAGCTCGTGGCGTAGGAACCAACTTGGCTGGACGACGTGACCGTCGTCGAGCAGGTGGGCTTGATGGTCAGCGATGACGCGCTGTCGCCGTTCACGAAGCCCGAGTACGACGCGGTGACGGCCGGCACGCTCCCGCCGTAGGTCATGGATGCCGAGGAGGCCGTGATCGTGAGGTTGGCCGAGCTGACCTGTACGGCACCCGCGACATAGACGATCGTGTAGTTCGGGTCGACAGCACCCGAACAGCTGGTGGTGTACATCCCGACCGCGCTCGACGAAGTGGCCGTCGTGGTGCAAGTCGGGAGCTTCGTCAGCGAGGACGCCGAGTCCCCGTTCTCGAATCCGGCGTAGCTCGCGCCGACGCTGGGCACGCTCCCCCCGTAGGTCATGGAGCCCGAGGAGGCCGTGATGACAAGCGTTGCTGCTCCGACGGCCACCACCCCATTGACGTAGCTGACGGCGTAGTTGGGATCAGCCGCACCCGAGCACGAGCTCGGGTAGGTCCCGACCACGCTCAATGGCGTGGCCGTCGTCGAACAGGTCGGTTGCGTGGTGAGCGAGGACGCAGTGTCACCGTTCACGAACCCCGAATCGCTCGACGTGATGGTGGGCACCGTGCCCCCGTAGGTCGTGGACCCGGACGCGGCCGTCACCACGAGCGGAGCGGTCCCGACCGCCACGCTCCCGTCGACATATGTGATGACGTAACTCGGGTCAGCTGCTCCCGAGCACGCGCTCGCGTAGGTCCCGACCGGGCTCGACGATGTGGCCGTCGTCGAACAGCTGGGTGGGGTGCTGAGCGAGGACGCGTTGTCGCCGTTCACCAAGCCCGAGTACGAGGCCGTGATTGCGGGCACGTGCCCCCCGTAAGTGATGGTCGGCGAAGACGCCGTCACCATGAGGGGGGCGGCGGCCACACCGATCTCACCCACGACGTAGGTGATCGTGTAGTTGCCGTCGGCTGCCCCTGAGCACGAACTCTGGTAGGTGCCAACCGGACTCGACGACGTGGCCGTCGTCGAGCACGTCGGCTGCGTCGTGAGGGCAGTCGCGCTGTCGTTGTTCACGAATCCCGAGTAGTTCGCGGTGATGACCGGCGCGCTCCCGCCGTAGGTCATGGAGCCGGACGAGGCCGTGACCACGAGGGCGGCGGCGGTGACCTGCATGCTGCCGTCGACATAGCTGATCTCGTAGTTGGAATCGACCGCTCCGGAACACACAACGGCATAGGAGCCCACGGGGCTCGCCGACGTCACCGTCGTCGAGCACGTCGGGGGCGAGGTCAGCGTGGACGCGCCGTCGCCGTCCACGAAGCCCGAGTAGGACGCGCTGAGAGCCGGCACGGCGCTCCCGTAGAGCATCGTCTCCGAAGGCGCCGTGATAGTCAGGGGCACCGGGTCGACCTCGACGGATCCGTTGACGTAACTGAACGAGTAGTTGGGGTCGACTGCGCCCGTGCACGAACTCGAGTAGCTCCCCACAGCGGTGACCGACGTGACCGGCGTCGAGCAGGTCGGCGGCGTGGTCAGCGAGGACACGTCGTCACCGTTCACAAACCCCGAGTACGAGGCCGTGATGGTGGGTGCCGCGCCTCCGTACGTGAGTGAGGCGGACGAGGCCGTGACGACCAGCGTGGCCGCTTCGACCGTCGCCGTCCCGCCCTGGTAGCTGATCGAGTAGTTGGGGTCGACCGCGCCAGAGCACAACGTCGGGTAACTGCCGGCGGGGCTCCCCGAAGTGGCCGTCGTCGAGCAAGCAGGCGCCGTGGAGAGGGAGCTCCCGCCGTCGCCGTTCACGAAGCCCGAGTAGCTGGCGGTGACGCCCGGAACGGCACTTCCATAGGTCGCCGATGGCGACGATGCTGTGATCGTGAGGCTCGCCGGGCTGACGTCGACCGTGCCACCGAAGTACGTGATTGCGTAGTTGGGGTCGACTGCGTCCGTGCACGAACTCGGGTAGCTCCCGACCGGGCTCGACAACTCGGCGGCCGTCGCACAGGTGGGTGGTGTCGTGAGCGAACCCGCGTTGTCGCCGTTGACGAAGCCCGAGTACGACGCGGTGATCGTCGGCGCGGCACCCCCATAGGTAGTGGCCGCCGACGAAGCGGTCACCATCAGCGGAGCAAGGCCAATGGTGGTCTCGCCGCCGACGAAGCTGATCGTGTAGTTGGGGTCGACTGCTCCCGTACACGAGCTCGGGTAGCTCCCGACCGGACTCGACGACGTGGCCGTCGTGGAGCAGGTCGCGGCAGCGGTCAGCGACGACGCGCTGTCGCCGTTCACGAAGCCCGCGTACGACGGGGTGACGGTCGGCACTGCCCCCCCATACGTCATGGTGTCCGACGAAGCGCTCACGACCAGCACCGCGCTTCCGACGACGACCTCACCACCGACGTAGCTGATGGTGTAGTTGGGATCGGCTGCGCCCGCGCAAGAACTCGGGTAGCTCCCGACCGGACTCGACGATGTGGCCGTCGTCGAGCAGGTCGCGGACGCGGTCAGCGACGACGCGCTGTCCCCGTTCACGAAGCCCGAGTACGACGGCGTGATGGTCGGTGGTGCGCTCCCGTAGGTGACTGAGGGAGAAGACGCGGCGATGCTCAGTGGAGCCGCATCGACCTGGACGGATCCGTTGACGTAGCTGAACGAGTAATTGGGGTCCGATGCGCCCGAGCACGAGCTCGCGTAGGGCCCCACCGGACTCGACGACGTGGCCGCCGTCGCGCAGGTGGGCGGCGTGCTGAGGGAACTCTCGGTATCGCCGTTCACGAAGCCCGAGTAGGAGGGCGCGATGGCGGGCACTGCCCCTCCGTAGGTCATGGACGCCGAGGACGCCGTCACGACCACCAGGGCGGCGACAACTTGTACGGTCCCGTTCGAGTAGTCGAACGTGTAGTTGGGATCGACTGCGCCCGAACACGAGCTCGGGTAGCTCCTTACCGGGCTCACAGACGTGGCCGTCGTGGAGCAGGTCGGCTGCGTCGTGAGCGAGCTCGCGTCGTCGCCGTTCACGAAACCCGAGTACGAAGCGGTGGGAGCGGGCGGGTTCACGCCGTAGGGGACGGAGGCCGAGGAGGCCGTGACCTGCAGGATCGCCGGATCGACGGTCACGTGTCCGAAGGCGTACGTGAGCGTGTAATTGGCATCCATCGCCCCCGAGCACGCGGTGGCGTAGTCGCCGGCCGGGCTCGAGCTGTCGGCTGCGGTGTCGCACGCGAGCCCCACGCCGAGCACCGATGGGTCGTCTCCGTTCTGCAGTCCCGTGACGATCGCCGTAATCGTGGGTACGGCTCCCCCGTACGTCATGGTTCCTGACGACGCGGTGATCGAAAGCGACGCTGGAGTCATGGTCACAGAGCCGTCGACGGAGCTGATGTCGTAGTTGTTGTCCGCCGCCCCCGCGCACGTGCTTGGGTAGCTCCCCACGCTGCTCGAGCTGGTTGCGGTCGTGCGACAGGTCAACCCCGCGCCGAGCACCGACGGGTTGTCCCCGTTCTGGAGTCCAGAAATGCTGGGCGTGATCGCGGGTACCGCTCCCCCGTAGGTCATGGTCCCCGAAGAAGCGGTGATTGAGAGGGGCGCCGGCGTGATGGTGGTGGTGCCATTGACGTAGCTCACGGCATAGTTGGGGTTCTCCGCCCCCGAACACTGCGTGGCGTAGCTCCCGACGGGGCTGGAATTCACCGCGTCCGTCGTGCAGGTCAAGGCGGACCCGAGCACCGACGAGCCCTCACCGTTCTGGAGCCCCGAAACGATCGGGGCGACCGCCGGCGGGGCAGAGCCGTAGACCGCCATATCCGAAGAGGCGGTGATCGTGATCGGGGCAGGATCGACGACGTCCGTGCCGTTCACGTAGTTGATCGAATAGTTCGGATCCACGGCCCCCGAGCAAGAGGTGTCGTAGTGACCCACGGGGCTGGTCGGCGAGACGGTCGTCGAGCAGGTTGGCGCGGTGCCGAGAGAGGATGCGTTGTCCCCGTTTTCGAAACCCTCGTAGGAGGGGGTCACGCTGGGGGGCGACGCGCCATAGGTCATGGATGCCGACGAAGCGGAGATCACCAGCGGGGTGGCTCCGACAACCATGTTCCCGTTCACGTAGTTGACGGTGTAGTTGGAATCGACCGCCCCATTGCACGAAGTCGAATACGTCCCTACCGAGCTCGCCGAAGACGCAGCTGTCGAACAGGTCGCGGGCGTCGTGAGTGACGAGGCACTGTCATTGCTCACAAAGCCGCTGTACGACGGCGTGATGGTCGGCGGACTGCCGCCGTAAGTCATCGTCCCCGAGGAGGCGGTGACGCTCAGCGGCGCCGGCGCGACCGTGAGCGTGCCGTTGTCGTAGGTGATGGCGTAGTTGGGATCGGTCGCACCGGAGCACGACGTGGCGTAGGAGCTGACAGGGCTGGCCGACGTGGCCGTGGTCGAACACGTCGCCCCGCTCGTGAGCGAGGAGGTCGAGTCGCCGTTCACGAATCCGCTGTATGTCGCAGTCACGGACGGCGATGTGCTGCCATAGATGGACGACGCCGACGAAGCCGTCACGACCAGCGGGCTCTGCGCAACGTTCACGGCGAAGGGCGTCGTTGTGCTCGACGAGACGTAGCCGGCGTCGCCGCCGTATTTGGCGCTGAAGTTATCGCTGCCCGGAGTGAGCGAAGGGATGGAGCACAGCGCCTGATAGCTCGAGCCGACCATCGTCAGCGCAAGCGAACTGCACCCAGGGACGGGACTGGTCCCGTTCAGGAACGAAACGGTGCCGCCACCGTCCGTGGGGCTCACCGATGCCGTGAGGGTGAGGGCCTGGCCGTAGTACATCGACGACGCGGACGAGCCGAGCGTGATACTGGTCGGAGTCGGGGCCAGCGGAGCAATCGCGAAGCCGCGATCTGCCGCCGCGCCGGCGAACACCGCGGTTGGTGGGTGGGCCGAGGCTGGCAGCGACGCTTGCACCGGGGTAAGGGAGTTCGTCGTTCCACCGTTGCCGAGCTCACCGGCCCCGTCCTCACCCCAGGCGTAGAGATTGCCGTCCGAGCCGATAGCGAGGCTGTGCTCCAAGCCGCCGGCAATGGCGACCGCAGTGACACCGGTCGGCATAGAGACGAGAGTCGGGACCTTCTTGTCGTTGACACTGCCGTTGCCGAGCTGGCCGTCGGTGTTCAGTCCCCACGAATAGAGCAAATCGTTCGAACCAATCGCCAAGGCGTGATCGTCGCCGGCGCTGATGACGCTGGCGGTGACTCCCGTGGGCATCTCCACGACCACGGGATGAAGGGAGAGCGTGAGGGTGCCGTTCCCGAGCTCGCCCATGTCGCCGTCGCCCCAGCTGTAGAGGTTGCCGTCGGATCCGATGGCCATACCAAACCGACCACCGGCGGCGATGGCACTGGCCATGACTCCCGACGGCAAGGGGACTTCGAGCGGGGTGCTCGACGCCTTCTGGTCGCCTTGCCCCAGAGCGCCGAGATTGCCGTCTCCCCACGCGTACACGTTTCCATCCGACCCGAGCGCCAGGCTGTCGTTCTCTCCCGCGCTGATAGCGGTGACCGTCACCCCAGCGGGAAAGGTGGTCACCGCGACTGGGCTGATTGCGTTGGCCTTCGTCCCGTTCCCCAGCTGACCGAACCCGTTGTACCCCCAGGCGTAGAGGGTGCCGTTGGAGCCCAGGGCCAAGCTGTGGTCGTCCCCGGCCGCTATAGCGACCGGGACGACACCGGGCGGCAGCAAAACCTGCACGGGCGTCGAGGACGTCGTCAGGGTGCCATTGCCGAGCTGGCCGTTGGTGTTCAGACCCCACGCGAACAGCAAGCCGTTTGATGCGATCGCGAGACTGTGGTCGCCGCCCCCCGCAACCTCGGTGGGCGTCACTCCACCCGGCAGGGTGGCCACCGTCGGGACGTCGGCGTCAGTCGTGGTGCCGATTCCCAGTGCCCCGTCGGTGTTGTCGCCAAAGGAGTAGACGACCTCTGTGCCCGCGGCGTTGGCCGACGATGTGACCAATGTGGTCACGGCCAGTGGCGCCGCCATCATGAGCACGGCCAATGCCGCGCTCAAAAAGCGCTGTCTCCGAAGGCCGCCCCCCTGCGGGACGGAATCATCTCCAGTGCTGCTCACCCGGTACGTCATCGCGTCGCCCTCCCCTTGCGCCACGTGACCGCTCACCCCGATCGTCATCGCAGCGCATCCCCTTGCGCGACGAAACCGCCCTTTTTCAGGATGATTCAACTGCCGTTTGCCGCCGCACGGTAGGAGTCGGGCCAAAGCTTGTCAACAAGCGTTTGAAAGAGAGGGGTCGCCCCAGCGTCTCGGAGCCGACTCTGGGTTCGCTCAGCCAGCCCCTCCCTCGCGCCCGGGCGCGGACGGGCCGCAGAACCTCCGACCGAGTGCGGACCCGGACCAGTGAGCTGAGAACACCGTCAGCCGGCCACAAGCCCCGGACGAACCGGCTCGTCCCACCGGCGCGGGGTGCAGGGTCGACCCGGGCGCTCTGACCCTATATTGGGCCGCCTTGTGGAGGCTGACCAGGGCAAAATAGCGGCGTTGGCGCCCGTTTCTCTGCTGGTCGTCGCGGCTGCCACCGGTGGCGCGCTGGCCGGCTGCCACCCCACTGGGACACCGGTGCTCGACCCGATCTATACCGCCGTGTTCGCCGCCGCGGTGACATGGGCTGCCGCCCGCGCCCCCCGGGGGACGCTGTTGTGGCTGGGCGTGCTCGCCGTGGTCATGAGCCGGGGCTGGCTGGTGGTCCCGGCGCTCGCTGCGCTGTTGCTCGCCTTCGCCGGCGTGCTGCCGCGGCGGCCCAACGCGATCCTCGGCGCGCTCACCGGCGCCCTCGCCGTGCAGATCGTGTTGCGCTGGCCCCCGATGGGCTTCCACGGGGCCACCGCTCTGGTGGCCGTGGTGGCGACCGCACCGTGCCTGGTGGAGGCCGTGCGCACCCTGTCGGCGCCGACCCGGCGCCGTGTGCGCCGGTGGACCTTCGGCCTGATGGCGCTGGCGATTGTCGTGTCCATCCCGGTCGGCGTGGCCGCTCTGCTGGCCCATTCCGAAATCAGCCAGGGGATCGACCAGGCGGAGGGCGCCCTGGGGTCGATCGGCAATGGCACGACCGCATATGGCGCGGCGCAGCTCCAGGAGGCGAGCGCCGACTTCGGGTCCGCCGCCTCCAGCACGGACAGCTGGTGGACCGCCGCGGCCCGCCTGGTGCCGGTGGTGTCCCAGCAGCGCCAGGCCATGGGTCAGGCCTCTGCCGTGGCGCGGGACGTCACCGCAACGGCGGCGGCCAAAGCGGCGGGGATCAACTACCAGCAGCTCCGCTACTCCGACGGGCAATTGGACCTCAACCGGGTCAGCGCCCTCGCCCGGCCGATCGACGACGTGGACGACCAGCTGACGGGCGCCGTGGCGCAACTGCGATCCCTGCAGTCGGGATGGCTGCTCGAGCCGGTGCAGTCCCGGCTGAGCCAGCTCGACACCAAGGTCTTCCGGGCCCAGGCCAGCGCCTCGCTGGCCGCGCAGCTGGTGCAGGCCGCGCCCTCCCTTCTCGGGGGTGACGGCGTCCGCCACTACTTCATCGCCTTCATGACACCGGCCGAGAGCCGCGGCCTGGACGGGTTGATCGCCTCGTACGGCGAGCTCACGGCGGACCAGGGTCACCTCACCTTGACCGTGTCGGGTGACATCGGCACCCTGAATAGGGCCCTTCCCAAGGCTGGTGGCCACCTGACGGGGCCCGCCGACTACCTGGCCCGCTACGGCGCCTTCCAGCCCCAGAAGCTCTTCCAGGACCTGAGCTACGCCCCCGATCTGCCGACCGTGGCCGACGTCATAAAGCAGCTCTACCCGCAGGCGGGTGGCGGCCCCATCGACGGCGTCCTCGCCCTCGACCCGTACGGGCTGGCAGCCCTGATCCACCTCACCGGGCCCATAAAGGTCCCCGGGCTGGGCAAGTTGACCGCAGCCAACACTGCCAACGAGCTGCTCCAGGGCCAGTACTCCGCCTTCTCCGAGAGCCAGCAAGGAGCGGCGCACGACTATGACCAGGACGCCCTCCGTATTGAGTTCCACAAGCTGACCACCGGGTCGCTGCCCGGTCCCCGTGCGCTGTCCGACGCACTGGAACCCGAGGTTCGTCAGGGGCGCATTGCATTCTGGAGCTTCGACAAGGCCGATCAGCCCGTGCTGTTCCGACTCGGCCTGACCGGCTCCTTCCCGGCCGCCCGTGGCCACGACCTCCTGGCTGTGACCACCCAGAACGCAGCCAACAACAAGATCGACGTCTACCTGCAACGATCCATCTCCGATGCGGTGAGCTACGACCCGGCGAACGGGGCGGTGGCGTCCAAGGTCTCGATCACCCTGCACAACAGCGCCCCCGCCCAGGGCCTCCCGAACGAGGTGATCGGCAGCTATCCCGGCAGCGGGCTGCCGCCTGGGACCAACGAGACGTGGCTCACTCTCTACAGCCCACTCGGGCTGCGCGCCGCCACCGTCAACGGCCAGGTCCAAGGCGTGAAAGGCATGGCTGAGCTGGGCGTCCACGCCTACAGCGACTATGTGGAGATCCCTCCCGAGGGCAGCGTCACCCTGACCTTCGACCTCGCCGGGGTCACCACCCCCGGCCTGGCCTACAGGCTCAGCCTGTACAACCAGCCCATGGTCCTCCCCGACGCGGACACCGTGACCGTCCAGCCGACCCCCGGATGGACGGTCACAGGTCCGGGCACATGGCCCGACGACCTGACCGACGGACTGACGTTCCGGTTCCGTGGGGACCGCTAGGGGGACACCTGGCCGATTTCGGGTTAGCCTTTTGGCCGGGACGGAATCAGGAGGGCACCTGATGAAGCACAGGGCGGTTGGTCTTTGGGCCGGGTTTTTGACGTTGGGAGCGACGGCGCTGCTGGGCGCTGTCCTGTTGGTCTCGGGGCCGGCGGCCGCCCTGGCGCCCTACGGACCGGCCACCCAACCGACCACGGTCACCCCCACCACGGTCGCGCCGTCGACCCCGGTCGTTGCCCCGTCCTCCGTCACCCCCCCCTCCTCCGCCCACTCCCCGATCGCCTTCACCGGCGCCGAGCTCGCGTTGATGTTCACGATCGGCGCCATCGCCATCGGGGTGGGGGGCATGCTCGTGCTGGTGAGCCGCCGGCGGAGGTCCAAGCTGGCTTACGCGAGAGGCGGCCGGTAGGCGGCAGGCCGTCGGCGCTTGGCTCCATCTGGCCCGAAACGGTGTACCAGCCGAGAGATACTGTCGACCATGTCCTCGGTCTGTGACCTCGTCATCCTCGGTGCCGGTGGCATGGGGCAAGAGGTGGCCGACATCGTCCGGGCCGGGGCATCCGACGGCGCTCGCTGGAAACTGATCGGGTTCATCGACGACGACAGCACGCTGCACGGCCAAGAGGTGCTCGGGTTACCCGTGCTCGGCGGTCTCAGCTGGCTGTCCGGACATCGGGCCGCACTCGCCACGGGGGTGGGCGCGCCGGCGGCCCGGCGCCGTGCCGTCCTCACGGCGCAATCGGTCGGATTCGTCGAGGCACCAGCACTCGTGCACCCTGCGGCCTACCTGGGATTGGGCGTCGAGCTGGGTGAGGGAACAGTGGTGGGGGCCCACGCCACCCTGACGGCCGACGTGGCGGTCGGTCGTTTCGGCATCGTCAACATCGGCGCCACCGTGAGCCACAACGCACGGCTGGGCGACTTCGCCACCATCGCACCCGGCGCGCATCTGGCCGGCCACGTCCACGTGGGCGAGGGGGCCGACGTCGGCATCGGTGCCTCGGTGACGCAGGGGAACACCATCGGCACCTGGTCCATCGTCGGCGCCGGGACGGTGGTGATCGGTGACGTGGAGGCGGACACCACGGTTGTCGGGTGCCCGGCTCGCGTTGTGGACAGACGCCCCGCGGGATGGCACGAGTGAGCGCCGGGTACACGCAGTGGCGGATCGGCCTCGCCCGCCCCGACGTCGGCGAGGAGGAGATCGAGGCAGTGTCGCGTGTGCTGCGCACCCCGATCCTCACGAACGGGCCCGAGACCGCTGGCTTCGAGCGGGAGTTCGCCGACCTGCACCAGGCGGAGCACGGGGTCGCCTTCGCCAACGGGACCGTCGCCCTGGTGGGGCTCTTCGCCGCCCTCGGCATCGGGCCGGGTGACGAGGTCATCGTGCCGTCGATGACCTTCGTCTCGTCGGCCACGTCCATCCTCTACGCCGGCGCCACTCCGGTCTTCGCCGATGTCGACCCTGACACGTTCAACCTCGATCCGGCCGACGTGGCCCGCCGGCTGACTCCGCGGGTCAAGGGCATCATGGCCGTGCACTACGGGGGCCAGCCCGCCGACCTGGCCGAGCTCTCGGCCCTGGCCTCCGAGGCCGGCGTGGTGCTCCTGGAGGATGCCGCGGAGGCCCACGGCGCCCGCTACCGGGACCGCCACGTGGGGACATGGGGCGTGGCGGGCATGTTCAGCTTCACCCCCACGAAGAACATCACGACCGGCGAGGGGGGGATGGTCCTGACCGGCGACGGCGACCTGGCCCGGCAGCTGCGCCTGCTGCGCAACCACGGCCAGGTGTCGGCCTACGAGCACGCGGTCTTGGGCTGTAACTGGCGCTTGTCCGAAATGCAGGCGGCCATGGGCCGGGCGCAGACGGCCAAGCTCGAGGCCATCCTCGCCCGCAAGCGCACCCTGGCGGCCGAGCTCGATCGGCACCTCAGTCCGGTGGCGGGCGTGCAGGCGCCGGTGGTGCGAGGCGACCGGGACCACGTGCACATGCTCTATACGGTGAAACTGGCGACACCCGACGCGGCCCGGCGGGATGCCGTGATCGAAGACCTGGCGCAGCAGGGCATTGAGTCCCGGGTGTATTTCCCCCCGGCGCATCGACAGCCCGTCTTCGGGGGCCAACCGGCCGATGTGCCGGTGACCGATGACCTGGCGGGGCGAATTCTTTCCCTGCCCATTCACTCCCTTCTCACCCTCGACGAGGCCGCCGACGTGGCGGCGGCCCTGGCGGGCGCCGTGGACCGCACCACCGCCACTGACACCACCACCACCACCACCACCGCCCCCCCCGCGCCGGCACGATGAACCGCACGGCCGCCGGCGCTCTGGCCCTCCTGCTGTCGCCGGTGCTGGCCGTGGTCGCCCTCGTCGTGCGGATGGCCGACGGCAGGCCCCTCTTCTTCGTCCACCAACGCGCCGGGCTGGACGGGCGGCCGTTCGGTCTCCTGAAGTTCCGCACCATGCGCCCGCCCGTCTCACCCGGAGAAACCGATGCGGACCGGATCACCGGGGTCGGTCGCCTGCTCCGTCGATCCAGCCTCGACGAGCTGCCGGAACTGTGGAACGTGGTCCGGGGCGACATGAACCTCGTCGGCCCCCGTCCCCTGCCCGTGGCGTACTCGGCCGAATACTCGCCGACGGAAGCGAGGCGCCTGGAGGTCAAGCCGGGCCTGACGGGCCTGGTCCAGGTGCGGGGTCGCAACGCGCTCACCTGGGACGAGAAGTTCGCACTCGACACCTGGTACGTCGAACATCGCACCAGGGCCCTCGACCTACGCATTCTGCTGCAGACACCGCTGGTCGTCCTGTACGGGCGCGGGATCTCCCACGGCGGGCACGCCACCATGCCCGAGTTCAAAGGGCAGAAGGGGTAAAGGGCATCCTTGCCTGCGTCCGCCCCTTTGGCACGTGCAGCCAAGGATGTACCGGCAAGAGTTGGGCGTGCGGCTCGGGTGTCAGACACTCGCTGCCGAAGTTTGTACGGGCTCAGATGACGGACGTCGCCCGCACCGGGCCCGCGCCCCGGATTCGCTTCTCAAAGGGACGTTCCCAGAAGTGGTAGACGAGGCCAGAGAGGATGATCGTTACCACGAGACTGAGCCCCACGGCTGCCGCAGCGATCGCTGCGTTCCGAGGGACCGCGGCAACGTGAGGCTGGAGCACCAAGTCGTGATGCCGCTGGAGAAATTTCGTAACTTGTGAAAGAAGCAAATCATGGAAGAGGTAAAAGCAATACGACCACTCTCCAAGCCGAATGAGCCATCGGTGGCGGAGAAAGCTGGGCTTACCGTCGAGATCCGTGCTGGCTGCCGCGTAGATCAGCAGTGCGAACGGGATGACGGTCACTGCGACGGAAGTGGCATAGCGTGGAGCAAAGCCGTCGAAGAGGTAC
>DATAXG010000050.1:0-3959 GCA_036273055.1 Acidimicrobiales bacterium
GAGGTGGCCCCCTCGAGCTCGAAGGCCTCGCGACGCTCGACTTCGCCCAGGTGCACCACGATCTCGCCGTCGACCGCGGCCTTGAGCCGGAAGAGCTCGTCGAGGCGGCCCCGGAGTTCGGCATCGGAGCGAGCAGCCACCTCAGCGATGAGAGCGGCACCGGCGGCACCGGCAGCACCGGCGGCACCGGCAGCACGGGCGGCACCGTCAGCACCGCCAGCACCGGCGGCAGCGCCAGCACCGGCAGCACGGGCGGCACCGGCAGCACCGTCGGCACCGTCGGCACCGGTTGTCGAGGAGGGTGTCCGAGTCGTGGGGGTCACGAACAGAGAACGGTCCGCCCACGGACAAGGACGCCGGTATTTCCCCTCACCGGCTCCAGAGCACGGAAGGCGGCGACGACCACGTCGTCGCCGCCGCCGCTAAGAGGCTTCGGCCCCCACCTCGTCGAGCCCCTGCGCCAGAGCGTTCCACGACAAGGTCGCGCACTTGATACGGACCGGGAACTTCACCACGCCCTGGAGCGCAGCCAGCTCGCCCAGCTTGTCGAGATCGATCTCCTCGGGCTCGCCCTCCACCACTTCCGCACCGTCGCCGTTGCTGTCGGGTCCGAGCGCAGCCTCGTGGATCGACATCATCCCCTTGAAGGTGGAGATCAGACGACGGACCTCGTCGACCGGCTTGCCCTTCACGGCGGCCGACATCAGGGAAGCCGAAGACTGGCTGATCGAGCAGCCCGAGCCCCCGATCTTCAGATCGACCAGCTTGCCGTCGTCGACCACCATCGACACCACGACCTCGTCACCGCACAGCGGGTTGAAGCCCTCGACCCGGTGGGCCGGCGGGGAGTCCAGCTCGCCACGGTTCCGGGGCGAGCGGTAGTGGTCGAGGATGATCTCGCGGTACAGCTCTTCGAGGTCGGCCATCAGCCGAACAACCTACCGGCTTCCAGCAATCCCTCGATCAGCACATCGATGTCGTGCTCGTCGCTGAACAGGGACAACGAGGCACGGGCGGTGGCCTGTACTCCCAGGCGCCGCATCAGCGGCTTGGCGCAATGGTGGCCCGGTCGCACGCAGACGCCGAACTGGTCGAGCACCTGCGCCAGATCGTGGGCGTGCACGTCCCGGTAGGCCAAAGACAGCACCCCGCCGCGGTCCTCGCCCGCCGGCGGCCCGAAGATCCGCACGTCCGAGCCGAGCTTCTCGTCCAGCCGATCGAGCGCGAACTCGGTCAGGGCCAGCTCGTGGGCCCGGATGCGGTCCATCCCGATCTGCCCCAGGTACTCGATGGCGGCGGTGAGCCCCACCGCCTCGGCGATGGGCGGCGTGCCGGCCTCGAAGCGGGCCGGGGGCGGTGCCGCCTTGAAGCTGTCGAGCTTGACGTCGAGGATCATGCCGCCGCCGCCGAGGAAGGGCGGCATGGCGTCGAGCAGCTCGGCCCGCCCCCACAGCACGCCGATGCCGGTCGGGCCCATCATCTTGTGGGCCGAGAAGGCGATGAAGTCGACCCCCAGGTCGCGCACGTCGACCGGCGAGTGGGGGACGAGCTGCGCGCCGTCGGCCACCACCAGCGCGCCCGCCGCGTGGGCCGCCGCGGTGATCTGGCGCACCGGCGGAATGGTGCCGAGCACGTTGGACATGGTCGAGAGGCCCACGACCTTGACCCCGTCCACCAGCGCGTCGAGGTCGTCGAGCACGAGGCGCCCGGCGTCGTCGATCGGGATGTGCCTGAGCTCGAGGCCCCCCAGCTCCTCGGACAGGATCATCCAGGGCACCATGTTGGCGTGGTGCTCCATCTCGGTGAGCAGCACGGCGTCGCCGGCCCGCAGGTTGGCCCGGCCCCAGGACTGCGCGACGAGGTTGAGCGCTTCGGTCGTGTTCTTGGCGAAGACCACTTCGTGCGCCGGGTCCGGTGCCCCGATGAAGCGCCCGGCCACCAGGCGGGCCCGCTCGTACAGGGTGGTGGCCTCCTCGGCCGTGGCGTAGACGCCTCGATGCACGTTGGCGTGCGTCGTCTCGTAGTAGCGCGACATGGCGCTGATGACGGACTGGGGCTGCAGCGCCGAGGACGCCGAATCGAGATACACGATCGGCCGCCCGTTCACCGTGCGGGTCAGCAACGGGAAGTCCTTGCGCAGCGCCTCGACGTTGAGCGGCGTCGGGACCCCGCCGTCCCCGGACGTCATCGTCATCGCCATCCCTCGTACCCCTGCTTGTCCACCTGGCGGGCGAGCTCGGGACCGCCAGTCGCCACGACACGCCCGTCCAGCAAGATATGCACCACGTCCGGCACGAGCTCGTCCAGCAACCTCGTGTAGTGCGTGATCGCCAACACGCCGAGCGCAGGACGCGCCGCACGAACCTCTCGCACCCCACGCCCGACCACCCGCAGCGCGTCGATGTCCAAGCCGGAGTCCGTCTCGTCCAGCACGGCCACCAGAGGCTCGAGCAACGCCATCTGCAGGATCTCGTTGCGCTTCTTCTCGCCGCCGCTGAAGCCCTGGTTCAGGTGGCGGCTGGCGAACGAGGTGTCCATGCCGAGGCGCTCCATCCACTCGGTCATCAGCACCCGCACCTCGAGGACCGACACCTCCTCGGTCCCCTTGCGGGCCGCCATCGCCTGGCGCAGGAACTGCGTCACCGACACGCCCTCGATCGACTCGGGGTACTGGAAGGCCAGGAACAGCCCCGCCTTGGCGCGCACGTCCGTGGCCCACCCCGTCACGTCCTCGCCCTGCAGGAGGATGGAGCCGGCGGTCACCGTGTAGGCGGGATGCCCCAGCAGCGCGCCGGCCAGCGTCGACTTGCCGGCGCCGTTGGGGCCCATCAGGGCGTGGATCTCGCCCGCCCCGACGGTCAGGTCGACCCCGCGCAGGATGGGCCCGTCCTCCGCCGAGACGTGCAGGTCCCGGATCTCGAGCAGCGGTGGGGTCGTCATCTCCAAAAGCTTACCGTTTTGGTCAGGTATTCCGGTAGGGGCCGCCGCGACGGTTCCGGCGGAATCCCCGCGGCGGCCTTCACCATCCTCTTTCGACCCATTCGCCCAGGTGAGGGGCCTCGTTGCCCACGGTGGTCGAGGTCCCGTGGCCCGGCAGCACCAGGGTGCCGGGGTCGAAGGCGGCGAAGATGCGGCGGTCGATGGACTGAATGATGGTGTCGAAGTCGGCGTTCTCGAACGTCGTGTTGCCCGGGCCGCCGGGGAAGAGGGTGTCGCCCGTGAAGAGCAGGTTCGTGCCCTCCACCGCGAAGCAGATGGAGCCGGGCGTGTGGCCCGGCGTGGCCAGGGTCTTGAGGCGCAGGTCGCCCACGCTGAGCTGCTCGTCGTCTTCGAGGATGAGGTCGTAGCTGGGGAGCATGCCGGCATCGGCGCTGGTCACGGCCACCGAGATGCCGGCCTCGCGCACCGCCGGCACGGCCTGGATGTGGTCCCAGTGCCCGTGCGTCTCCACCACCTGGTTCACGCCCAGCAATTTGCAGATCTCGAGGAGCTCCTCGTGCTCGTTGGCCGCATCGATGAGCATGGCCTCCCCGGTACGGCGGCAACGCAGGATGTAGACGTTGTTGTCCATCGGCCCCACCACAATTTGGTGGACCTCGGCCGTGGCGTCGCTCCAGATCTGCTCCAGCTGTCCCATCCTCCCAGCGTCGCACAATCTGGTAGCGCTGCTCCCACGTCTGGTAGACACGCTGGTGGACGACGTAGCGGAACAGAGGAGCCCCGGCATGAATTTCGCCTTCAGTGACGAGCAGGAGGAGCTGCGTACCGCGGTGCGCCGTTTCCTGGGGGAGAAGTCGCCCGAGTCCGAGGTGCGCCGACTGATGGACACCACCGACGGCTACGACCCCGCCGTGTGGAGCCAGATGGCCGACCAGCTGGGCCTGCAGTCGCTGACCATCCCCGAGGAGTTCGGCGGCTCGGGCTTCACCTACGTCGAGCTGCTCGTCGTGTTGGAGGAG
>DATAXG010000051.1:0-16870 GCA_036273055.1 Acidimicrobiales bacterium
ACGGAGCAGACGAGCACGATCAAGCCCAACGACTACATCGTGGTCTCGATCTCACCGAACCCCTCGCAGTACACCGTCGGCACCTCCGGCTCGACCGTCGTGACGATCAACGGCACCGTGGCCCAGCCCACGGTCACACTCACCTCCGCCACCACCTACCTGCAGAAGGGGGAGCCGTACGCCATCTCCCTCGGATTGAGCCAGGCGCTCAGCCAGCCCCTCACCATCAACCTCTCGTATGGGGGTACGGCACAGCAAGGCGTCGACTATTCGCTCCCGGCCGGCATCCTGACCGTCCCGGCCGGCCAGACGGCGCTCAGCGTGCAGATCCCCACGGTGACCGACAACGTGGTTGAGCCCAACCGCGTGCTGACGGTCTCGCTCGCTCAGAGCTCTTCGTATCGGATCGGAACTCCGTCGAGCGCCTCGGTCACCATCACGTCCCAGGTGGTGCCCAAGCTCTCGATCGCCGCGGCAACCACCAACGTGGCACAGGGCGGGGCGGCAGCCTTCGTGATCACCGCCACCCAGGCGCCGGCGCAGGACACCTCGGTCAACTTCGGCGTGCAGGGCACGGCGCAGCCGGGGCAGAACTACCAACCTCTGACCGGTACCGCGTTGCTCAAGGCCGGGCAGACCTCGGTCACCGTGACGATCCAGTCGCTGCAGCGCAACATCACCTTCGAGCCCACCGACATGATCGTGGGATCGTGGCCGACGCGCGTCGGCACCGTGTACGTCAAGGCCGGGCAGCCGGTAACGGTGGGCACCCCGATTCTCTCTCTGACCGAGCCGGAGCTGACGGTGACCCTCGACGCCTCGGCGTCGAACCGCACGCAGCTCACTGTGGGCCAGGACTGCACCGTCCAGATCAACGGTGAGTCCAGCTCGGTCTCGGGCAGCATCACCGAGCTCGACTCCACGCCGACCCAGGTGGCCGCATCAGCGGGGCAACCAGCGAGCCAGGTCTATGAGGGCACCATCGAGGCGCCAGAGCTCGACGGGGCCGACGGGTCCGCTGTCTCCATCACCGTCGTGACCGAGCAGAAGAGCGATGCGCTGACGGTCCCGATCGCGGCGGTGAAGCAGAACGGCACCGGTCAGGACGTCGTCCGGGTGGTCCAGCTCGCCCGCGGCGGTCGCATCGTCGAGGTCCCGGTCACCACGGGGCTCACCGAAGGCTCCTACATCGAGATCAAGCGCGGACTCAGCGTCGGCCAGACCATCGTCGTCCAGGTGGACTCGTCGTCGTGACGTCGGAACTCATCGGGACGGAACCAGCGACAGCGGAGACGGTACTCGAACAGCCACTTCTCGAGCTCGAGCATGTGTCGCGGATGTACGGCGAGGGCGTGGTCGTCTTCGCGTTGCGCGATGTCTCGCTGCGGATCATGGCAGGCGAGTTCGTCTCCATAGTGGGGCCATCGGGCTCAGGGAAGTCGACCATGCTCGGCCTGCTCGGCCTGCTCGACCTCCCCAGCGCCGGCAAGGTGCGGGTGGCGGGCCGCGACGTGAGTCGACTGGACGACGCCACCCGCTCGCGGCTCCGCGGCGACTCCATCGGGTTCGTCTTCCAGCAGTTCCATCTCATCCCGCACCTGAGCGCGCTCGGCAACGTCGAGACGGCCCTTCTCTACCGTGACATGCGGCCCCGCCAGCGAAGAGAGAAGGCGTACGACGCGCTCGATCAGCTCGGCCTGGGTGCACGCGTGGACCACCGGCCGGTGCAGATGTCGGGAGGCGAGCAGCAGCGGGTGGCACTGGCTCGGGCCATCGTCACCGACCCGCTCATGGTCCTGGCCGACGAGCCGACCGGGGCTTTGGACTCGGTCAACGCGGCGCACGTCCTCGACATCTTCCGGAACCTCCGGACCCCTGAGCGCGCCGTGGTCATGGTCACCCACGACGCAACGGTCGCCAACACGGCGGCACGCCGGATCTCCATGCGGGACGGCCAGATCGTGGCCGACGAGCTTCTCGCCGGGTCTCCGGTATGAGCGAGGCACGCGACCTCATCGGCGTCGCGCTCAACGGCCTGACGGCGCGGAAGACCCGGACCCTCATGATCATGCTCGGGCCGATCATCGGCGTCGCCGCCATGGTGTGCGCCATCGGCCTCACCGAGAGCGCCAAGGGCCAGCTCCAGGCCCAGCTGGCCCAGCTCGGTACGAACCTGATCGTCGCCCAAGCAGGCGGCACGTTCGGTTCGCAGAACCCGACCTTCCCGGCGAACGCCGTGGCGCGGGTCGAGGCCGTCTCGAGCGTGACCGGCGCTGCAGCCACGGCCAACCTCTCCAACGTCGTGTCGGTGCCGGTCCAGGGGGCCAAGGACTACTACGAAGCGTTCCCCGTCCCGGTGCGAGCGGCCGGGGTCGGCCTTCCGGGCGTTCTGCAGGTGCCGGTGACGAGCGGACGATGGCTCGATCTCGCCGACCTGCGCCTGCACACCAGCGCCGTCGTGCTCGGCGAGGGCATCGCCAAGCAATACGGCTATCTGCCGGGTGAGGCCCGCACGATCAGCCTCAACAACGCCAACTTTGCCGTGGTCGGCGTCCTCGGTTCGGTCACGCTCGACCCCGAGCTCGACAACGCGGTGTTCGTCACCGAGTGGTCGGCGCAACACGTTCTCGGCACCAACGGCGAGCCGAACCAGCTCTACATCCGCGCCTCGCCCGGGACGACACAGTCCACCGCCAACGCCATCCACACCGCCATCAGCCTCGGGGGCTCCAATCAGGTATCCACCCAGATCCCGAGCGACGTCTTACAGGCGGCGTCGCAGGCCAACAAGACTCTGCAGCAGGTGGCGTTCCTGGCCGGGCTGCTGGCCCTCGTCGTCGGCGGGGTCGGCATCGCCAACGTGATGTCGATCTCGGTGATCCAGCGCTCTTCTGAAATCGGGATCCGCCGAGCTGTCGGTCACAGCCGTTCGAAGATCGCGGGGCAGTTCCTCCTGGAATCGCTCTTCGTCGGCCTGCTCGGAGGACTGATCGGTGCCGTGCTGGGCGTTGGCATCGTCTACGGGGTGTCGGCCATTTCCGGCTGGGTGGTTGTCATCGACTTCAAGACGATCCCGCTCTGGATGGGCCTCGCCCTCATCGTGGCCGTGGTGGCGGGACTGTTCCCCTCCATCAAGGCGGCCCGACTCGAGCCGCTCGAGACATTGCGCCTGGGCTGACCTGCGGTCGCCTCGGGTTCAGGGGATCGACGTTCCCGTCGACCCACTCGGAAGCGAGCCCGATCCTTGTCCGACGCTTCCTTGCGTCGTGCCGGTTCCGGCGCCGGCCGAGGAGGCGCCGGCGCCCGCAGCCCCGCTGCCCTGGCTCTGACCCGACCCCGAAGACGCCGACCCCGCTGTCGTCCCCGACCCCGCCCCGGCCGAGCTCTGCGAAGGCTGGGTCGCTGCGCCCGAACCGCTCAATCGGGATCCTTCGGCCCCGCCGGCCCCGCCGCCCGCACCCGAATTGCCGGCCCCGGTACTTCCGGTGGAGCCGGCCGAGAGTCCGCCCGCGCCCGCGCCGGCACTTCCCGTGTCACCCGTGTCACCCGTGGACCCTGTGGCGCCGGTCGCCCCGGAAGCACTGGGCGCGCCCGTCGCCGCGGAACCCGCTCCCGAGTTGCCACCACCGGTCGAGCCGCTGTTGGCCGTGCCCGTACTCCCCGTCGCCCCGCTGGGGTGGGGGATTTGGGTGATGCCGGAACTCTGGCCGTTGTCCCCGAGCCACGCGCCGAATGCCACGCCCCCGGCGATCAGCAGCAACGCGAAGAAGGACACGGCGGCGATCCGCGGGATCTCCTCGGTCCACCGTTTCCGGGACGGGTCTTCGTCGTCCGCGACCGCCCCGAACTCCTGGTGCGGGACCAGCGGCACCTCCTCTGTCTTCGCGGTCTGGTCGTCCACTGGGGCAAGATCGTAGTGACGGCACCGGTCTGCCGCAGCACGGGTTGCCACAAACGGGTGGCGTGGCGAGTGAGCTCCCAACGTCGCCCACCGCCTCGCCTGCCCCAGCGGTCCGGGTCGGCGCTACTCGGCGGCCCCTTCGCCACCGTCATGTGCGGCCCCGGGTAGCTCTCCTTGCAGCCCGATGCTGTTGAGCACGCCGGCGAGACAGAGATAGCCGCCGACCACGAAGAGCAACTCGAAAATCTGGGCGGGTTCGAAGTGGGCTGCCAGGTCCGCCCAGGTGGCGTCCCCGACCACATGTTCGTCGATCAACTGGTCGACCACCGTCAGCAGGGTCCGCTCCAACGGGCTCCACACCGGCGCGGTCGGACCCTCCGACGCAGCCTCGATCTGTTCCTCGGTCAGACCGGCATCCCCACCCATCCGGCTGTGCTGGGCCCACTCGTAGCCCGACCGGGTGCGCCAGGCCACGCGGAGAATGAGGAGCTCGCGGTGCTCGGGGCGCAGACGGGCGTCGCCGCCGGCCAGCATCTCGGTGAAGGGGAGCCACGACGCGCTGAGAGGGAGATGGTGGGCGAACATCTCCAGGACGATCGGCATGGGCGGCGCGTCCGGCGCGCCGGACAGGTAGCGCTCGGGCCGCCGCAGGAACTGCAGCAGGGTCGTGCGGGTCTCCTCGTCCCACTCGGCGAACGGGACGGGAGCGAGCCGCGGTTGGTCGGGGGGTGACATTGGTCCTTTCAGAGCACCTTCACGATGTCCCGGTACGGGCGGAGGCGTTCGTCGTCGGGATCGAGATCGGTGACGAGGAAGTCGATCGTGCCCAGAGGCAGACAGCGCGCGAGGCCGGCCCGTCCCAGCTTCGTATGGTCGATGGCGAGCACGACCTCGGCGCTCACGTCTGCCAGCGCCGCCTTTATCTCCGCTTCCTCGAGGGTCGCCTCGGTCGTCCCCTCGGGCGTCAGCCCCGCGGCGGAGACGAAGAGCCGCTCGAGGGAGAGGCCGCGCGCGGCGCGGGCGGCCAGCGGGCCGACCAGGCTGTCGGTCCGCGGGTCGTGCTGGCCCCCGGTCAGGAGCACCGTGACCCCCGACCGCTCCCGCAACGCCCCGAAGGCCTCCAGGCCGTTCGTCGTCACCGTGAGTTGCCGGGCTCCTGTGATGGAGGACGCCAGCCGCTGCAGCGTCGAGGAGGCGTCCATTCCCAGCGCGCCGGACTCCGGGACCAGCGCCAGCAGTTTGGCTGCGACGCGCTCCTTGGCCCGGGCCTGCACCCCGTAGCGCTCCGAGAAGCGTTGCGGTCCGAGTGCCAGCGCACCGCCACGCACTCGACGGACGCGGCCCTGTTCGGCCAGGACGTCGAGATCCCTCCGAATCGTCATCTCGCTCACGGCCAACTCCGCCGCCAGGTCGCTCACCCGGACGCGCCCATGCGCGTCTACCTCGTCGCAGATGCGCTCGAGCCGGTCGATGGCGTCGATGCTCACCTGGTCACCTGAACCTTCACGGTCAGCGGCATCGCGGCTCGTACGTCCGCAGTTCCGTCTGGTGCGCCACTATCGCCCGCGCCTCTTCGAGCGAGGCCGGCAACGCTCCGTGGGCGCGCGCTTGCACCATCACGTTTCCCCACGCCGTCGCCTCCACCGGCCCCGCCGTGACGGGCAGTCCCGCTGCGTCGGCGGTGGCCTGGCCCAGCAGGGGCGTCTGTGCGCCGCCCCCGATCAGGTGGATCATCTCCACCTCTGTGCAGGCGAGCGCGGCACTGCTCCGAACAGTCGCGGCGTAGGCATCGGCCAATGAGTCAAGCACGCACCGGATGGTCTGTGTGGGTGTCACGGGTGCCGACTGGCCGGATGCCGTCGCCGCCGCCGCGAGCAACTCCGGCATCGGTCCCGGCGGCACGAACGCCGGGTCGTCCACGTCGATCACCGCGCCGCGCTCGAGGTCTGCCGCCCCGGCCAGCAACCGGTCGAGGTCCTGTTCGTCGCCGCGCTCGGCCCACGCCCGCAAGGACTCCTGCACCAGCCAGAAGCCGCCGGTGTTGCGGAGGAAGCAGATGCGGTCGTCGACGCCGCGTTCGTTGCTGAAGTTGGCCTCCTGCGCACCGGCCGTCAGAACGGGCTCGTCCAGCTCGAGACCGATCAGCGACCACGTCCCCGCGGCGACGTAGGCAAAGCGCTTCCCGGTGGCGGGGACGCCCGCGATGGCCGATGCCGTGTCGTGCGAGCCCACCGTGGTGACGACCATGCCGGTCTCCTCACCCAGCCGTTCCCGCACCGAACCGTGGAGCGGACCGAGCACGACGCCGGGAGAGACCAGCGGCGGCAACAGCGCATCGGGAATGTCGAGGCGCTGCAACAACGTCTGCGACCACTCGCCACTGCGCACATCGAGCAGCCCGGTGGTCGAGGCGTTGGTGCGCTCGGTCCGGAGAGAGCCCGTCAGCCAGAAGCCGATGAGGTCGGGGAGGAGGGCCAGCGAGGCGACGTCACGCCACAGATCGCCGCGACGCTCGTCCTCCAGTTGGTAGATCGTGTTGAACGGGAGGAACTGCAGGCCGTTGCTGGCGAAGAGCTCGCCCGGGGACACACGCCGGTGGACCTCGTCGACCACCGTCGCGGTCCGCTCGTCGCGATAGGACGTGGGCTCGGCCAGGAGCCGGCCCTCGCTGTCCAAGAGCGCGTAGTCGACACCCCACGTGTCGATCCCGACTGACTCCACCTGGGGGAACTCGAGCACGAGCCGCCGCAGGCCCTCAATGACCTCGTCGAACAGCGCCACCATGGGCCAGCGCAGCCGCCCGTCGGCGGCGCGCGCCCCGTTGGCGAAGCGGTGCACCGTTCGGAGGGAGAGGTGCTCGCCATCGATGATGCCCGCCATCACCCGGCCCCCCGATGCCCCGAGGTCGACGGCGGCGAAGACGCGCGCGGCCACGTCGGGACTAGCGGAGGAACGCGGCGGGCACGCCGCCGTCCACCGGGACGAGCAGTCCGGTCGTCTGGCTGAACTCGTCCGACGTGATGGCCGCCACTGCCGCCGCCACGTGCGCGGGAAGCACCTCCCGCTTCAAGAGGCTGCGCTGCGCATAGAAGGCGCCCAGCTCCTCCTCGTCCACGCCGTACACGGCGGCCCGGTCGGCACCCCAGCCGGAGGCGAAAATCCCGCTACCGCGCACGACACCGTCGGGGTTTACGCCGTTGACGCGGATGCGGTGCTCACCCAACTCGGCCGCCAACAACCGGACCTGGTGCGCCTGGTTCGCCTTTGTCGATCCGTACGCGACGTTGTTCGGTCCCGCGAACACGGCGTTCTTCGACGCCACGTAGACGATGTCGCCACCGAGGCCCTGGGCGATCATGGGGGCTGCCGCAGCCTTTGCCACCAGGAAGCTGCCCTTCGCCATGACGTCGTGCTGAAGGTCCCAGTCCTCCTCGGTCGTCTCGAGCAGCGGCTTGGACACCGACAGTCCGGCGTTGTTCACCACGAGATCGAGGCCACCGAACGCCAGCAAGGTGTCCTGCACCATGTCGACGATCATGGCGGCGTCGGTGACGTCCACCCCGACGGCGCGGGCGACATCGGGACCGCCGAGCGACGCCGCGGCAGCCCGCGCCGCGTCGACGTCGCGGTCGGCGACGACCACGCACGCTCCCTCGGCTGCCAGCTGCACTGCCACCGCCAGACCGATGCCGCTGGCCGCACCGGTGATGAGCGCGATGCGGCCGGCGTGGCGCTTCGGCACGGGGCGCCGTCGCAGCTTCGCCTCCTCCAGGGGCCAGTACTCAATCCGGAACTTCTCGCGCTCGGAGATCGGGCGATAGGTGGAGATGGCCTCGGCGCCCCGCATGACGTTGATGGCGTTCACGTAGAACTCGCCGGCCACCCGCGCCGTCTGCTTGTCCGGTCCGTAGGAGAACATCCCGACGCCCGGGACGAGGATGATGGCCGGGTCGGCACCGCGCATGGCCGGGGAGTCAGCGGAGGCGTAGCGCTCGTAGTACGCGCGGTAGTCCTCGCGGTAGGAGGCGTGCAGCTCGCTGAAGCGGGCCAGACAGTCCTCCAGTGGAGTGTGCGCCGGGAGATCGAGGACCAGTGGACGCACCTTGGTGCGCAGGAAATGGTCCGGGCACGACGTCCCGAGGCGGGCCAGCTCGTCGAGCTTTTCGCCCGCCAGGAACTCGAGCACCGTGTCCGAATCGGTGAAATGACCGATCATCCGCCGGTCGCACGACGCCACGGCCCGCAGGAGGGGCGCCAGGGCGGCGGCCTTGGCCCGGCGCTCGGGCCGCGGCAGCGGATGGCGGTCCGCCACTGCCTCACCGAAGGGCTTCGCCCGGCCGTGCCGCTCAATGAAGCGCTGAGCCTCGTCGATGATCCACCGGGAGTGCGCCTCCGCCTCGGCACTGGTGGCGCCCCAGGCGGTGATGCCGTGCCCACCCAGGATCACGCCGACAGCCTGGGGGTGGGCCGCGTACACCGCCGCAATGTCGAGGCCGAGCTGGAAGCCCGGCCGGCGCCAGGGCACCCACGCCACGCGGTCGCCGAAGACCTCCTTCGTCAATCGCTCGCCGTCGGCCGCCGTGGCGATGGCGATGCCGCTGTCCGGGTGCAGGTGATCGACGTGAGCGGCGCCGACCAGGCCGTGCATGGCCGTGTCGATGGACGGCGCGGCGGGGCAGCGGCCGTGCAGGCAGAAGTCGAAGGCGGCCACCATCTCGTCTTCACGCGCCTCGCCCGCATAGACGTCGGCCAAGGCACGGAGACGGTCGAGCCGGAGCACGGCGAGGCCGTCCGGCCGCAGGGTGCCGAGATCGCCGCCGGATCCTTTCACCCAGATGAGCTCGACCTGCTCGCCGGTGACCGGGTCGACGCCGTTGCCCTTCGCGGATGTGTTGCCGCCGCCGTAGTTGGTCGTGCGCGGATCGGCGCCGAGCCGGTGCGAGCGCGCCAGCAGCTCGCCGGCCACGCCGACCTCGCCTGCTTCATCGGCCATGTCAGGCCCCCCAGCCGGCCGCCTGGCCACCGACGCGCTCGGCGGCGATCCTCTCGCGGTAGCCGCTCACCTGGTACGCCCCGAGGGGATCGGTGGACAGCCCCCGCCCGGCGCGCCATTCGGCCAGTTGCGGCCGGACGTCGGTGTAGAAGGCGTCCATCAGCACCTCGTTGCCGGCCAGCACGTCGCCGGCCTGCTCGGCCGCGGCCAGCGCGGCGCGGTCGACCAGCAACGCCCGGGCGGTCATCTCCTGCACGGTCAGCACGGAGCGGATCTGCCCCGAAATCTTCTCCTCAATGTTGTGGCACTGGTCGAGCATGAACACCACGCCGCTCCCGCGGTCGTACCCGCCGCCGCGCACGACCTCGAAGAGGATGCGGAAGAGCTGGAAGGGATCAGCCGCGCCGACGATGAGGTCGTCGTCGGCGTAGAAGCGGGAGTTGAAGTCGAACGAGCCGAGCCGCCCGAGCCGTAGCAGTTGCATGGCGATGAACTCAATGTTGGTGCCGGGCGCATGATGGCCCGTGTCGAGGCAGACGACAGCCCGCTCGCCCAACGCCACACAGTGCGTGTAGGCGGTGCCCCAGTCCGGGACATCGGTGGCGTAGAAGGCGGGTTCGAAGAACTTGTACTCGAGCACCAGGCGCTGTTCGGGTCCCAGGCGGGCGTAAATCTGCGCCAGCGATTCGGTCAGGCGCTCCTGCCGTCCGCGCAGGTCGGCCTGACCCGGGTAGTTCAGCCCGTCGGGCAACCAGATCTTCAGGTCCCGGCTGCCGATCACGTCCATGATGTCGATGCACTCGAGCATGTGGGCCACCGCCTTCGCACGCACCCGGGCGTCGATGTGACACAGGCTGCCGAGCTTGTAGTCGTCGTCCTGGAAGGTGTTGGTGTTGACCGTGCCGAGCCGGAGGCCGAGGTCCTCGGCCTGCCGTCGGAGCTTGTCGAAGTCGTCCACCCTGTCCCAGGGGATGTGCAGCGCGACGGACGGTGCCAGGCCTGTCAGCCGGTGCACCTGCGCGGCGTCCTCGAGCTTCTCCTCCGGGCCGCGCGGAGCACCGGGCTGCGAGAACACCTTGAAGCGCGTGCCTGAATTGCCGAAGGCCCAGGACGGCAGCTCGATCCATTGCCGCTCCAGATCGGCTGCGATGTCGGCGAAGTCGGCCATGTCCCTCCTGACCGGTGCAGGGTGCCGCCGGGCTGAATGTTCGAAGTTGTTCTATCGTACATCAGAGGCCCCAACCGGGCGGCCGGGCCGCCGGGCCGGTCAGGCGTGGCGCCGCGCCGCCGCCGCTTGCCACAGCGACGGCCCGGCCGCGCCCAGCCAGGTTGTGATGACCACGCCGGCTTCTTCGAGTTCGCCCTCGGTGACGTAGAGGCCCCTCGTGGGCAGGGTGGCGCCGAGCTCCACCAGCACGGGCCGGAGATGCACCTCGACGGCGAGGGCGTGGTGGGCGCCGGCGCCGGTCATGAGGGGGATGACGGTGACCCCTTGCAGGTCGGTCGTGCTGAACCAGTCGAGGAAGGACTTCAACAGACCCGTGTAACTGGCCTTGTACGTGGGGGAGGCCACGACGACCAGCGCACAGGACCGGATCCCGTCGACGGCCTCCCGCACGCCGGACGAGGACCAGTCGAACAGTTGCGGGCCCAACTCGGCGAGGTCGATCGTACGCGTGTCGGCCCCGGCGAGCCCCGCCGCCTCCGCCGCCGCCGCTGCGACTTGCGTTGCCAGCACGAGCGTGCGCGACTGCGCCTTCGGGTTCCCGACGACGACCCCGACCTTGGGCGTGGCTGCCATCAGCCCAGGGTAGCGATCACCTGGGGCAGGTCGACGATGGTCCGGATGCCGGACTCCGCCGCGCAGACGTAGGGGATGGCGTTGACCGGTCGGTGTGCCGTCAACCCAGGCGACGTGGCCGCCCACTCGTCGGGTGGGACCGGGAACCGGATGTCCACGTCCAAGGGGGTGTCGCCCTTGACCAGGACGTGCCAGCCCGTCTCGCGCAGGTCCCACGACGGCTCCACGTCGCTCGTCAGGTACCAGTTGGCGCTGAACGTCACCAGCGGTTGGCCGTCCCGCATGCCGTGGACCTGCATCCGCTGCGCGCCGATGGTGCCGGCCGGCAGGTGCCCGGCCGCGACGTCCACGTCGTGGCGGGAGGTCGCCACCTGCCCCGTGGCCTCGACGCCGTCCAGCGGCAGCGACAGTGCATCGGCGAGCACTTCGAGCGTGCCCGCGAAGGAGGCACCGCCGTGAGCCTCCACGCCACTCGGGTCGAAGGTTGCCGGATCGCGCCCGAAGCCCATGAGGTCGAAGATCAGCTCCGGCGAGTTGCGCGAGGACATGTCGGCGAACTCCTCAATGAGCAGGTGATCGAGTCGTCGCTGCAGCGACGTCAGGACCAGCGGCAGCGCCTCGGTGATAAAGCCCGGGCTCGATCCCGTGCTGTGGAGCGAGGATCCCCCTTGCGCACACGCGGCCTCGATCCGGCCGCGCAGGTCCGGATCGAGTCGGGCCGGGTTGTGGAACTCGCTGCGCGTCGACACCACGTTCACGCCCGCAGCGAGCAGTTGGCACAGCACGTCGGCGTCCACCCGGTCGGCCATGTAGAGGACGCAGTCCGGGCGCAGGGCGAGGATCTCTCCCACGTCCCTTGTCGCCAGCACGCCCGTGGCTGGCAGGCCGCACAGATCTCCGGCGTCGCGGCCGGCCTTGTCCTCCGAGTAGACGTAGAGCCCGACAAGGTCGAGGTTCGGGTGCTGAATCACGCCCCGCAGCGAGTACGAGCCGATGTTGCCGGTCGCCCACTGGACGACCCGATAACGATCAGTGCTCATGCCGGCCTCCTCAATGCCCGGTCCACATGGGCGGTCGATTCTCCGCGAAGGCTCGCGCTCCCTCTTGCGAGTCGTCGGAATGGAAGACGGCGTCGACGAGCTCGCGCTGCCGCGGCCACACCTCGTCCTCGGATCGACCGGGCGCAAGGCGCAGGACGCGCTTGACCGCCTCGACACCGAGTGGCGCGTTGCGGGCGATCCTCGCCGCCAGCTCGAGCGCCGCGTCGAGTGCCTGCCCTGGCTCGCACATGCGCACGATGAGGCCGTGGTCGAGCGCCGCCTGGGCGGACAGCGGTTCCCCGGTCAGGGCCATCTCGGCGACGAGCGACTGGGGGAGATGGCGCGGCAGTCGCAAGAGCGCGCCGCCACCGGGGAAGAGGCCGAAGCGCACTTCGGGAGAACCGAAGCGCGCCTCGCGTGAGGCCACCAGGAGGTCGGCCACCAGCGCGAGCTCCAGCCCGCCCCCCAGGGCGACCCCTTCAATGGCGGCGATGAGCGGCTTGCGGCAACCGAGGCGGAAGATGTCGTCGACACGCTCGGGCAGCCCGTCGCGGGCGAAGGCCTTGAGGTCCATGCCGGCGCAGAACGCGCCGCCGGCGCCGGTGAGCACCCCCACGCGCAGTGCACTGTCGCCGTCGAGCGCTTCCAGCGCGGCCAGCACACCCAGAGACATGTCCGAGTCGATGGCGTTCCTGACCTCGGGCCGCTGCAGGGTGATGACGAGGATGTTGTCGCGCCGCGCCGTGGTGACGGCGTCAGCCATGGCCGTCGGCGCCGGCCGCTCCGGAGTCTTCTCTCACGGCGTGAGCACCGGAAGCTTCTCCCAGCCCCGCACCGTCGATGTGCGCGCCTGCACGCGCGGGCGCGGTGATGGCCATGTCGTCTCCCTTGGCGAGCCTCGCCAGCCGGCGAAAAGCCCACCTTCTTGTGAGGTCGCCTATCGAAAGTATCATTATTGTATGGAAAGAGGGCCATTCTCAACGGCGGCTACCCAGCTGGCCTGGTGCCGGCGGTGAGTGGCGCCGTGGCTGGTCCGGACCGGCCGCCCTGGCCTTCGATCCCCGCCATGCTCGCGGGCACGGCCGGGCAATTCGCCGGCCGCGTGGCGGTGCGGGACGGGGACTCGACCTTGACGTACGCGGAGTTGGCCGACGCAGCCGGGGAGTTCGGTGCCGCCCTGGTCGCGGCGGGGGTCGAGCCCGGCGACCGCGTGGCGATCTGGTGCGGCAACTGCGCCGAATGGACGGTGGCGGCGCTGGGCCTGTTCGCGGCTGGCGCGGTCCTCGTCCCGATCAACACGCGCTTCAAGGGTGCCGAGGCGGCGCTGATCCTCTCGCGCAGCGGCGCCCGCGTCCTGGTCACCGTCACCGACTTCCTGCGCACCGACTACGTGGCCATGTTGCAGCAGACGGGTACGGCGTTGCCGGACCTGCAGGTGGTCGTCGTGGCCAAGGGGGAGGCCACAGGGGCCACGGTGTCATGGGGTGCGTTCCTGGCTGGAGCGACCCCGGCCGGCCGGGCCGAGGTGGCACGGCGCGCCGCCGCCCTTGGCCCGGACGATCTCTCCGACATCCTCTTCACCTCGGGCACGACCGGTGTTCCGAAGGGTGTCGTGATGACGCACGGGCGGACACTCATTGTGGCCACGGACTGGGTGGCCATGACCGGGCTCAGCGCGGGAGATGTCTATCTCCAGGTGAATCCGTACTTCCACATGTTCGGCCTCAAGGCCGGCATCCTGGCCAGCGTCGCCGCCGGCGCCACCATGCTGCCCGAGCCCGTCTTCGACGTCGAGCGTGTCCTGTCCCGCGTCACCGGGGAGCGCGTCACGGTGCTCCCGGGGCCGCCGACGCTCTATCAATCCATCCTCGACCAGCCGCAGCGGGCACAGCACGATCTCTCGTCTCTGCGCGTGGCGGTGACCGGCGCAGCCGACATCCCGGTGGAGCTGATCCGCCGCGTCCACGACGAGTTGCCCTTCCGCAGGATCGTCACCGGCTACGGGCTGACGGAGGGGGGCACGGCCTGCGCCACGTCCGAGGACGACGACGCCGAGGCCATCGCCACCACGGTGGGCCGACCGCGCCCGGGTTTCGAGCTGCGCATCGTTGGCGACGACGGGCGCGACCTCCAGAGCGGCCAGCCTGGCGAGGTGCTGCTCCGGGGCGGCAGCATCATGGCGGGCTATCTCGACGATCCCGAGGAGACGGCCAAGACCCTTTCGCCGGAGGGCTGGTTGCGCACCGGCGACCTGGGCCAGGTGGACGACGCGGGCCGCCTCCGCATCGTGGGCCGGGTGAAGGACATGTTCATCGTCGGCGGCTTCAACGCCTACCCGGCCGAGATCGAGAACGCGCTGCTGCGTCATCCCGCCGTGCTGCAGGCCGCGGTGATCGGCATCCCCGATCAGCGGCTGGGTGAGGTGGGCATGGCCTTCGTCACGGTGTCCGGGGACGTCTCGGGTGCCGACCTCATCGACTGGAGCAGGAACGAAATGGCCAATTACAAGGTGCCCCGGGTCGTGGAGATCGTGGACGCCCTGCCCCTCAACGCCACCGGAAAGGTGCTCAAGGACGTGCTCAGGGAGCAGGCGGCGAGCAGCACCGCTCGTGGGGGCCGATGACGGCCGATCAGCTCCATCAGGGACGACCCGCCGGCCTGACCGCGCTGACCGGCTTGCGCGTCATTGAGATGGGCGTCTGGGTGGCTGCGCCCTCGGCCGGCGCACTGCTGGCCGACTGGTGGGCCGACGTGATCAAGGTGGAGCCGCCGAACGGCGACCCCATGCGCAGCGCCTTCGGCTCGCTCGGCATCGGCCACGACCTCCCGAACCCGGCCTTCGCGCAGGACAACCGGGGTAAGCGCAGTGTGGTCCTCGACCTGCGCCAGCCCGAATCCCGGGAGCGCCTGGAGGAGCTGCTGTCGACGGCGGATGTCTTCTTGACCAACCTGCGGCCCGACGCGCTCGACGGCCTCGGTCTCGAGCCTGGCGCCACCGCGGCGCGCCACCCCTGCCTCGTCTACTGCAGCGTCAGCGGGTACGGCCTGCGGGGCGAGGACCGCAACCGCCCGGCCTACGACATCGGTGCCTTCTGGGCCCGGACCGGTCTCTCGGTCCAGCTGGCCAACAGCGAGGGCGTCCCGCTCAACGCGCGGGGCGGCATCGGGGATCACATCAGCGGGCTGGCCGCGCTGGCCGGCCTCCTGGCCGCCGTGCTCGAACAGCGGCAGACCGGGCGTGGGCGCGTGGTCGAGGTCTCGCTGCTCCGGACCGGGACCTACGTCCTCGGCTGGGACCTGAGCCTGCAGGAGAACCTCGGCAAGGTCGCGAAGGCCGAGGCGCGTCATTCCAACCAGACTCCCTTGATGAACTCGTATCGGACCAAGGACGGCCGTTGGTTCTTCTTCACCGGGCTCGAGGCGGATCGCCACATCGACTCGGTCCTGCGCGCGCTCGGCCGGCCCGAGCTGCGCGCCGATCTCCGCTTCGCCGACGCCAGAGCGCTGCGCCGGAACCGCACGGAGGTCATCGCCGTCCTCGACGGTGTCGTCGCGGAGCGGACGCTGGCCGAATGGGCGGAGCGTCTGGACGCCGAGGGCGTCTGGTGGGCCCCCGCCCAGGGGCCGGCCGACGTGCTCGAGGACCCCCAGCTTGCAGCCAACGACGGGTTCCTGACGCTGCACAACGAGGCCGATGGCACCACGCGTCGGTCGATCAACGGGCCGGTGAGCTTCTCGGACCTGCCCGTCGACGAGGCGGCGCCGGCGCCGTTGCTCGGAGAGCACACAGATGAGGTGCTGGCCGAACTGGCGACGCGCCGCCGGGACGGCGCCGGCGGGTCGGCTCAGGCCTGACCGCGGGCCCGGGCCAGCAGCCCCCGGGCGATGACGATGCGCTGGATCTCGTTGGTCCCCTCGCCGATGATCATCAACGGCGCGTCGCGGTAGTAGCGCTCGACCGGGAATTCGGTGGTGTAGCCGACCCCGCCGTGAATCCGCATGGCCTCGGTGCTGAGCTCCAGTGCCGTCTCGCTGGCGAAGAGCTTGGCCATGCCGGCCTCGACGTCGCAGCGCAGTCCCTGCGCCCGGCGTTCGGCGGCGTTGCGGGTGAGCAGGCGGGCCGCCTCCAACCGCGTCGCCATGTCGGCCAGCTTCAGCTGAATGGCCTGGTGCTCACCGATGACCTTGCCCATCGTCTCGCGCTCCAGGCTGTAGGCCAGCGCGGCGTCGAAGGCGGCCCGGGCCACGCCGACCGCCCGCGCCGCAATGTTGATGCGGCCCACCTCCAACACGCCGAGGATCTGGGGCAGACCGCGCCCGAGTTCGCCGATGACATTCGCCGCCGGGATGCGATGGTCGGTGTATGCCATCTCGACCGTCTCCACGCCGCGGTAGCCCAGCTTGCTCACGTGCTTGCTCACCGCAATGCCTCCGAAGCGCGGGCCAGGTTCCTTCTCCACGATGAAGGCGGTGATGCCCTCCTCCGCCCGGGCGGCCAGCAGGACAAGGGACGAGAGCTCGCCGTTGGTGACCCAGGCCTTGCTGCCGTTGAGGACGTACTCGTCCCCGTCGCGCTGAGCTTTGCACGAGATGTTGCGGGTGTCCGTCCCGGCGTCGGGCTCGGAGAGGGAGAGCGCGCCGCGACGTTCCCCCGAGGCCATGGCGGGAAGCCAGCGCTGCTTCTGCTCCTCGGTGCCGTGCGTCATGATCATCGTCGCGGCCATGGTGTGGGTGTTCACAATGCCGGTGAGGCTCATCCAGCCGTAGGCCAGCTCCTCAATGATCCCGATGTAGGTCAGCAGGTCCAGCCCCAGGCCGCCGTATTCCTCGGGGATGGTGACCCCGAAGAGCCCGAGCGCGCGCATCTGCTCGACGATGGCCTCGGGGAAGGTGTCCGATCGCTCGAGGTCGGAGGCCACGGGGATGACCTCGCGCGCCACGAAGCGGCGGACGGTCTCGATGATCTCGGACCGGACGTCCTCGTCGGTCGCTCCCGGATTCGGGCTGCTCATGCCGCCGATAACCATACACTTCGCTGGTGTTGACGCCGAATCTCAATTCGGAGAAGAATGTTTCCCAATGGCAACGAGCCTCATGCATCACGGGCTCGAATCGGCCGCCGACAAGCTCCCCGA
>DATAXG010000052.1:0-12941 GCA_036273055.1 Acidimicrobiales bacterium
TGCGTCGCGGTGCTCGGTCTGCAGGCCTACCGCACAGCTTTTCGCAGACCCAAAGCAGCAATCGGACCCCAGCCCGAGCCTCTCGCCGGTGCGCTCCGTTGGCTCCTCCCCAACCCGAGCGGGCTCCAGGCCCGGTATCAAGTTCCCGAAATGAACGAGATGTACAAGGCGCTCTTCGTCGCGACTGCCAGCTGACGCCGGCGCCACTCGATCTGTCGCCGAGAGTGGCTCAGGCCGCCCCGCCACCTGCCCTGGGGGGAGGCGGGTCAATGCCCGGGACACCGCGGTCGGTCACGTGCTCCGTCCATTCGGAGCCCGACCAGTAGCGCTGCTGGTGCCGGCCCGACGGGTCGATCAGCCAACCGGGGGCGATCCCGGTGAATCCGACCTTGCCGGACTGGTCGTCGACGGCAGCGGGCGCCTGCGTCGTGGGTGTGGGGTCAGTGAATGAACTGGCGGGGCCCGAGACCCTCGGTCCCCGGCGGCGACGGCGCGACGGGAGCACCCTCATCACGAAGAACGCAACGAAGGCAATCAGGAAGACCCAGGATCCGTGACCACCGTAGAAATACGTGCGCCCAGCTTATGGGCTGCACGGGTTCTGGCGCCGTCGCGTGGTTGCCGACCACACCGAACGGGATGCCCGGGGACGCCTTCGATGGTTGTCCCGTCGTCGTGCCCTCGGTACCCCGAATGGCTCTATTCGCCTGAGCCCTCTGGTGCCCAGAATGCAGATGAAGCGACAGGCGGGGGGATGGAGAAGGGAGCGGGGCCATGCCCCCAAGGATCGAGACGTACCGTGTCTGTCCGAACTGCGGAGCAGTTGCTGCTCGGAGCCACTCAATCTGCGGCCAATGCGGCCAGCTCACCACCGAGAAGATCGTGCGAATCTCTCCCGTCATGGATGAGAAGGCGACGTAGTTCGCACAAGGCCCGAACATCTTCGGGGCAGCACCGCGGTGGCGCCGGCTGTCAGCCGAACGCCAGCCGCTTCCTCACCGATATCAGCTTCCTGACGAGCGACTTGGGCAGGGTCCGATCGATGGAGAATTGAAGGGCCCCCGTCGAGGTCTCGTACGTGGCGAGCTCGTCTTTGAACTCGGGGAACACTGACCCACTGTGCGGCAGATAGCTCAGATGGTCCTTGAAGGCGGCGAAACCGGCGACCACCTTGCCCTGCAGTCTGAAGGCCGGAACGCCGTACGACAAACACTGCTCGGCGTCGGGGATGATCTCGAGGATCGTCGCGCGGAGACTTTCGAGGGTGCTCCGCTTCGGATCTTCCAACGATGACAGGTAGAGATCGACGTCTCTCTTCGACATGGTGCTCATTCTCGCAGGGATGAGAAGTGCGGCCCACGGCGCGGACGTCGCCGCCTCGGGAGAAGACCAGGTGTTCCCAGGTCGCCGCAGCGGGGCGGCACGGATGCCGCGAGACCTTTACATTGGGTCGGCGGGACGACGCTTGGGGGCGATATGGAGAAGGTCGACTACGACACACGCCTCCACGCGGTCTACGCCGCCGGTCGGGAGATGTCATCCGATGCACACGACGTCTGGATGGAGGCATTTGCCGCCCACCTTCCTGAAACACGTCCGCTGGTCTGGCTCGACCTGGGTTCGGGCACCGGCCGGATGACCCCATCTCTGACGAACGCCTTCGGAGGTCCCGCACACGGCGTCGAGCCATCAGAGAAGATGCGCGCCCAAGCTCGAGCCCGGGCCGGCCACCCCGCCGTGACGTATTCGGCCGGGTCAGCCGAGCACATCCCGTTGCCCGACGCGAGCTGTGACGCAGCGCTGGTGTTCTTCGTCTGGCACCACGTCGTCGATCGCCAGCGAGCTGCCCGAGAGTTGCACCGGGCCGTCAAGCCCGGCGGAACGCTGTTCGTCCAGGCGAACTTCTCCGACAAGATGCCCGATGTCTGGTGGTTCCGTGTCGTTCCTGAATGGAGGGCGATCGACACCGGCCAGTTCAGGTCCGAGGAAGAGGTCGCGCGCGACTTCACGAGCGCCGGGTGGACGTTCGTCGCTCGTGATGCAGTCACCTGGCTTCGCTCGGCGACCCTCTCCGAGGACCTCGAGAGGCTGCAGATGCGAGCCGTCTCGCTCTTCGAGCACATGAGCGAGGAGGCCATCGATGCGGGCTTTGCCAAAATTCAGGCAGCACTGGGCTCACTCGACGATGGGCCTCAACGCGAGACCAGCGACTTCCTCGTGTTCCGGCGCTGAGAGCAGTCTGTGCAGGGCACGCCTGGTGGAAGCCAAGCCTCGGTTGACCGGGAGGCGTTCCGACGACGCGTGCCCGCTGACTCACTCCTTCTCACGCGACAGGTCGATGGCGCACCACCCGCCTGGCCTCGATAACTGCAATGAGAGCGGCGCCCAGGGCAGCGACGCGATCCGCCCACCACCAGCCGAGGTAGCGGTTGGCCAGCAGTCCTACCAGCGCGAGGACACCGAGGAAGGCGCCGATCCCACTCAGGGTCCCGTCACCTCTCAATGCACTGCTCCCAAGGTCGGCGCCAACCTGGCGCTTTGCGACCGCCAACGGTGCCAGGACGACAACGGAGAGGCCCGCCGACAGCATGGCCGAGAGGGAGCTGTCGGGAGTGGTGCCGGCCACGAGTGCTTGGACCGACGCTGCTGTCAACACCGCTGCGGTGAGCAGCAGGGCACCCGCCACCACGACCGACGCCCGTGCCTCGGCTCGATCGGCCGCTGCAGGGTCGGAACGCTCTCGGCGGAACCGCCAGACAAGGCTGACCGATCCGGTCACGTCGGCGAGGAGATCGAGCCCGAGGCCGAGGACCCCCAAGCTCCCCGCCAACAGCCCGGCGGTGATCGACCATGCGCCGGCTCCGAGACCCCAGACGACCGAGATCGCCGAGAGGAGGAGTGCCCGTTGGACCAACGCGTGACGCTCGCTCGCTGGGGAATCCTGGCCCGTCACGGTCACAGTCTCGCTCCTCCAGCCGCGCCCCTGCACTCCCGCCTCGCTCCGGTTCTCCGGCTGTTCGGCGGAATGCGTGATCCTGCAACCGGAGCGACCACGAATTCGAGCGCGTGTGAGGCAAAGCCACCACCCTCCCGCGCATGGTGCAGGAGCTCAATGATCCGCGGCGGACGGAACCGCCCATGGATGGCCTCGGTGAGCGCGAGATGCTCGAGGCCTGGCTCGAGTTTCACCGGGCGACGCTGCTTCTCAAGGCCGAGGGTGTAGACGATCAGGCGCGCAAGGCACGGCCGGTGGACTCCTCGCTGCTCTCACTCCACGGGCTGGTTCGCCACATGGCCGAGGTCGAACGGTCCTGGTTCACCCGCGTCCTGCAGCGAGCGCCCGACACGCCGTACATCTGGTACGACCCCGAGGCACCCGGCAGCGACGAGATGTTCCCTCTCGAGAGCGCAGTCTAGGAGGACGATCTGAAGGCGTGGCAGGCGGAGTGCGACGCCAGTCGGAAGGCGGCCTCCACCCGGGCACTGGACGACACGGGCATTACTCGAAGCGGTGCCTCCTGCTCGCTTCGCTGGATCTCTGCGCACATGATTGAGGAATATGCCCGGCACAACGGTCATGCCGATCTGATCCGCGAGCTCGTCGACGGATCGACCGGCTGGTAGCCGGAGCGGTTCGCCCCGGGGGACCCGTCGGAATCAGGTCTCGGCCGTCACCTTGATGGCTGCCAGCGTCTCGGCGATCCCATGCTCCGCGGCGTCGCGGCGCGCCGCGATTTCCTTCTGTGCCTCGTCGCCGAACATCTCCTCGAAGAACCCTGCCCCTTCGGGAGGCAGCTCCCAGGTCTCGGTGACTTCGGTGCCGCCCTCTACGGACACGAACGAATAGCCCCAGCGGGCTCGCGTCGGCGGTTGCGCCACGACCCACGCGAATTCGCGTCCCCGATCAGCCACGACAACCTCGGAGCGTGTCTCCCACCTCCGATCAGCCCGCTCGTTCCGTCCGGTGAACGTGGCACCCACTCGTGGTCCTTCACCCTCGTCCCACCAACACGCCTTACACACAGGGCTCCAGGCGCCCATCTGCGTGATGTCCGCCACCATGTCGTAGATGTCCTCTGGCGAGCGGCTGATCACAATCGAGCCCGATCGATGCACTGTCTCCATTCCCACAGTATGGCGGGAGGGAGCGGGTTCGTCACTCCCCGGCGAGCGCCGCCTTGTGGAGCGTGTTGGCGGCGAGCCGCATGTGCGCGGCGTCGACCAACTTCCCGTCACGCCCGATAGCCCCGACGCCAGCGGCCTCCGCAGAGCGGTATCTCTCCATGGCTTCACGGGCCTCGGCCACTTCTTCGGCTGTCGGCGAGAAGACCTCGTGGGCGATCGGGATCTGGCTCGGGTGGATGGCCCACTTGCCATCGAAGCCCAGCGCGCTCGCCTGCATTGCGGAGCGTCGGTAGCCCTCAGGGTCCTGGTAGGCGGGATACGGCGCGTCGATGGCATCGACCATGGCGGCCCGCGCCGCGGTCAACACCTGTACCCGGGCGAAGTGCCAGAAGTCACCGGGGTAGGGAACGACCGGGTCGAAATTGCCGTCGACCCGCGCCCGCAGGGAGGCCGAGAGATCCCCGGCCCCGAAGATCAGCGCCTCCA
The DNA here is from genome assembly GCA_036273055.1 of Acidimicrobiales bacterium. Lineage (GTDB taxonomy): Bacteria > Actinomycetota > Acidimicrobiia > Acidimicrobiales > RAAP-2 > Bog-473. The sequence continues at coordinate 4,612 of DATAXG010000052.1, forward strand.
GCCGCTCGCTGGCCTGCGCGATCTCCAGCGCATTGGCCAGCCCCTCGGCCTCCTCAATGAGGACCTCCAGTCCGATGGGCCGAGGCAAGCGCAACTTCACCTCCAGCTGTGTGAGCAGCACGTCGACCCACCAGACGTCACGGGCGCGCCGCACCTTGGGCACGATCAACACGTCGAGGGCATGGCGCGCCCCGGTGACGATCTCAATGATGTCCCCGTGACACCAGGGCGTGTCGATGCCGTTGACGCGCACGGCCCGCACCGTCCGGCCCCAGTCCTGTCCCGTCAACGCGCTCACGGCGACCGACCGGGCCGCCTCCTTGGCCGACGGAGCACACGCGTCCTCGAGGTCCAAGAACACCAGGTCGGCGCCAGATGACGCCGCCTTCTCGCACATGCGTTCGCTGCTCGCCGGTGTGGCGAGCTCGGAACGTCGGGCTCGTGGTGCGCGCATGATGCTCCTCACTCTCGGGCTCAGATGGTGCCGGCGGACCGCAACGACCGCAGTTGCGACGCGTCGAGCCCGAGCAGGCCGCCGTAGACGGCGTCGTTGTCGGCGCCCACGGCCCGGCCCAGGTGGTCGACCCGGCCCGGCGTCTCGCTCAACACGGCCACGGGAGCCTGGACCGTCATGACCCCGAGGTCGGGATCGTCCACCTGCACGAAGGTGCCCCGCTCACGCAGGTGCTCGTCGGCCAGCAACTGGGCGGCATCGTAGACGGGCGCGGCGGCCACCTCCGCCTCCTCGAACACGTGCATCACGTCGGAGAGATCCCGGGCCCGAATCCATTGCGCCACTACCTCGTCGATCTCGTCACCGTGTGCCTGCCGTCGGAGGGGATCGACGTAGTCCTCGTCCTCCGCCAGGTCCGGCCGGCCGACGGCGCGGTAGAGCCGCACGACGATGTTGCGCGACGCGCTCGAGAGAGCGACCCACCCGCCATCGGCCGTGCGGTAGGCGTTGCGCGGGGCGCTGGCATCGAGGCGGTTCCCGTTGCGGCCCATGACGACCCCGAGCTGGCTGGCGGCCAGCGTGGACGTCTCGACGAGGCGGGCCAGCGGCTCCACCAGGTTCACGTCGACCAACTGGCCCCCGCCCCCGTGCAGGTCGCGGTGGTAGAGCGCCATCATGACGGCGAAGGTGGCCGACTGGGCGGCGATGCCGTCGGCCAGGAAGAACGGCGGCAGGGTCGGCGGGCCCTCGGGCTGGCCCGTCACGTGGGCGAACCCGCTCATGGCCTCGGCCAGGGTGCCGAAACCCGGCCGATCGCTGGCCGGCCCCCCGCCGCCGTAGCCGGTCACGTGCAGCATGACGAGGTCGGGATGCACCCGGTGCACGGACTCGTAGTCGAGGCCCCACCGAGCCAGCGCACTCGGGCGGTTGTTCACCACGAGCACGTCGCTCATGTCGAGGAGGCGGTGGAAGAGCTCCTGGCCCGCGACCTGGCGCAGGTCCAGCGTCACGCACGCCTTGTTGCGGCCCACGCTCTTCCAGAAGAGCCCGATCCCGTCCTTCTGATGGCCCCAGGTGCGCAGCGGATCACCGGCGCCCGGCTGCTCCACCTTGATCACCTCGGCCCCGAACTCCCCGAGGGCAGTCGCCACCATGGGGCCGGCGGCGAGCGTGGCGGCGTCGACGACGCGCAACCCCTCCAGCGGTCGGGCTTGGTCAGGCACCGTGCGACGACTCGGGCCGCCCGAGGCCGAGATGCTCTCGCAGCGTCGACCCGGTGTAGCGGTCGCGGAAGAGACCCCGGCGCTGCAGCTCGGGCACGACCAGCCGTACGACGTCCTCGTACGCGCCCGGCGAGTGCGTGGCCGCGATGACGAAGCCGTCGCACGCGCCGCCGCCGAACCACTCCTCCATCTGGTCGGCGATGTCCGGGCCGGTCCCGACGAAACGCGGGCCCTGTAGCAGGGTCGCCCGGTGCCCGGCCAGGTCGCCCAGCGTCACCGTGTCGCCGCCGATGTGCGTTTTGATGTTCTGCACGAGCCCACGGATACCCGAGACGGACGCAATGAGCTCGTCGGTGATGGGCGCATCGAGCGACAGCCCCGAGAAGTCGTAGTTCATGAGCTCGGAGAGGAGGGTGAGCGATGCCATCGGGTCCACCAGATCGTTGAGGAACAGCTGCTCGCGCTCCTCGGCATGCGCCTTGGACTCCCCGACGACCGTGTAGGCCATCGGCAGCATCTTGATGGTGTCGGGATCACGGCCGCGCTCACCTATCTTCTCCTTCTGGTCCTTGTAATGGGCACGCGCGACCTCCAGGCCGGGATCGCCGGTGAAGATCAGCTCCGCCCATTTCGCCGCGAACTCGCGCCCCCGGCCCGACGAGCCCGCCTGCAGCAGGACCGGCCGGCCCTGCGGGCACCGCGGCACGGTCAGCGGGCCGCGCACGTCGAACCACTCCCCGTCGTAGTCGAGCTCGTGCACCTTCTCGGGATGTGCGAAGAGCGGCGTCTCGCGGTCGAGCACCAGCGCGTCGTCGTCCCAGCTGTCCCAGAGGCCGGTCGTCGCCTCGAGGAACTCGTCGGCCCGGTCGTAGCGCGCGTCGTGGGCGAGGTGCTCCTTGAAGCCGAAGTTCTGGGCCTCGCCGTCGTTGACCGACGTCACCACGTTCCAGGCCGCCCGACCCCCCGAGAGGTGGTCGAGGGTCGCGAACGTCCGGGCCACGTGGTACGGCGAGTAGTAGGTCGTCGAGTACGTCGCGCCGAGACCCAGGTTCGAGGTGGCCGCGGCCACGATCCCGAGGACGATGCTCAGGTCGAGCTTCACGGGGCGGGCCCCGGTGCGCACCGCCTCGGCCACCGACCCGCCGTAGATGCCGGGCATGGCCAAGCGGTCGTCGAAGAACATGAGGTCGAAGCAGCCGTCCTCGAGGGTGCGCCCCAACTTCTCGTAGTAGCCGGCGCTGAGGAAACCGTGCTCGGTGGCGGGGTGGCGCCACGAGCCGGCGTACACCGTGGCGTTCCCCGCCTGCATGAACCCCACCAGTGCCATCTGCCGTCGCGTGCTCTCGGCCATCTACTCCCCCTTTCGGGCAGAGGTCACCGTAATATGTAATATTTTAGATATCAAACTCATTGCGACGACGATCAGGGCCCAGGCGGCCAACGAGCTCCGGGACCGGATCCTCACCGGCCGGCTCCTCCCGGGCGACCGCCTGGACCTCGACCAGCTGACCGCCGAGTTCGGGATCAGCCGGACCCCCATCCGCGAGGCGCTGCTCGAGCTCTCCTACGAGGGCCTGGTCGAGATCACCCCGCGCAGCGGCATGGCCGTCGTCGGCATCACGCCCCAGGACGCCGTCGACAACTTCGCCGTCCTCGCCGCGCTGGCCGGCAAGGCGGCCGAGATGGCGACGGCCCGCATCACGCCGGCCGAGCTGGCCGAGCTGGCCGAGCTGGCGAGGGCCATCGAGGGCTCCCACGATGTCGTCGCCGCCAACCGGCGCTTCCATCGGGCCCTGAACCTCACCGCCCGCTCGCCCCGCCTCTTCACCTACCTGCGCCAAGCCGTACGCGTCGTGCCGGGCAACTTCTTCGAGCTCTTCCCAGAACAGGAGGAGCGCAGCACGCGCGAGCACGCCGCGCTCTTGGAGGCCATGACCCGTGGCGACGCGCGCAAGGCGCGGGACCTGGCCGAGGACCACGTGCTGACCGCCGGCGAGGCCCTCGGCGACTGGCTGGCCACCCAGGCGGCGCACCACCGCGCCGCCACCCGTTCGTCCTGAGCCTGCGCATCCTGGCGTCCGCCGGGACGACTCCGGTCAGCGCGCCGTGTCGTCCTTCGGCGCCAGCATCCGGTCGATGTTGGCCCGCAATTCGGGCGTGGTGAACGAGCGGTCCTCCGCCGTCAGGGCGAAGTCCAGCGCGGCGAGCACGGCCCGCTCCATCTGGATGTTGATGATGCGTTTCGTGTCCTCCACCGCGCCCCGGGGCAGGCGGGCGATCTTGTGCGCACACGCCATCGCCCGGTCCAGCACCTCGTCGTCCGGACACACGTGGTTCACCAGTCCGATTTCGGCACCCCGCTGGGCGGAGATGCGCTCCCCCGTCAAGGCGTACTCCTTGGCCAGCTGCAGGCTCGTCAACATGGGCCACACGACAGGACCACCGTCGGCCGCCACCAGGCCGAGGAGGACGTGGGGATCGGCGAGGTGCGCGCTCTCGGCCATGAACACGATGTCGGAGAGCGCGACCAGGCTGCAGCCGAGCCCTACCGCCGGACCGTTCACGGCGGCCACGATCGGGACACGGCAGCCCACCATGCCCGTGACGATCTGGCGGCCGTGGGCGAGGGTGACGGAGCGCAGCGAGGCGTCCTTCGACAGCTCATCGATGTAGGTGAAGTCTCCGCCGGCCGAGAAGGCACGGCCGGCACCCGTGATGACCGCCGCCCGCGCCTCGTCGTCCGCGTCGAGCTGCGGGAACAGCGCGGCGAGGCCGCGGTGCAGGTCGTGATTGGCGGCGTTGAGCTGCCCGGGCCGGTTGAGCGTGATGACACGAACGGGACCGTCGTCCCGGACCTGCAGCTCGTCGGGAAGGTCGTACGTGCTCATGATGTGGGCAGCTCCAGGATTCGGCCGGCGATGAGATTGCGCTGTATCTGCGACGTGCCCCCCATGACGCTCTGGGCGCGACTGTAGAGGTACACCCTGAGCCACGTGTCATCACCGTCGGCGTGTACGGCGCCGCCGACGGCCAGCGCAGCGTGCCCCACTGCTTGCTCCGCCGCCGTCATGAGGAGCTTGTCGACCGAGCCCTCCGGGCCGTGCGACAGGCCGTCGAGGCGGTCCGAGAGGCGACGGCTCACGTGGCAACGCAGCATCTCGGTATCGACCAGGGCCCAGGCCAGGTCGCGCCGAGCCTCGGGCCCGAAGACCGCCGGCTCCTGCACCACCTCGTACACGAGCTGGTTGACCAGCTTGCCGTAGCGCGCGACGTACCCGAGCTCGCCGGGCTCACGCTCGTGGCTCACCACGGTCATGGCCAGACGCCAGCCTTCCCCGGGCTCGCCGACCATGTTCGCCGCGTCGACGCGGGCGCCTTCGAAGAGCACCTCGCCGAACTCGCGGGTGATCCCGTTGATCATCTGCAGCGGACGCTGTTCGATGCCGGGTTGGCGCATCGGGACGATAAAGGCGGAGATGCCGCGGTGCGTCGGCACGTCGGGATCGGTCCGGGCCAGGACGAGGCACCAGTCGGCGGCATCCGAGTAACTCGTCCATACCTTGTGCCCGGTCAACACGTACTCCGAGCCGTCCCGCACGGCCCGCGTGCGCAACGAGGCCAGATCGGATCCGGCGTCGGGCTCGCTGAAGCCCTGGCACCAGCGTTCGCGGCCGTTCACCAGTCGCGGCAGGAACCGCCGGCGGATGTCCTCGTTGCCGTGGCGCAGGAGCCCCTGCACCAGGTAGCCCACGCTCGGTCGCGGGGGCGTGCCAGCGGTGGTCAACTCCTCGTCGAGGATCACCTCGTACACGCTGGGCAGCCCGTGCCCACCCACCTGCGTCGGCCACGACAATCCGAAGAAGCCTGCGTCGTAGAGGGCCTGGTGCCAGGCGGCCTGGCCGGCCCAGTACTCATCGGCGGTCGACGACGCGGGCAGACCGGGGTTGTTCTGCTGGAGCCACTCACGCAGGCGCAGGCGGAACTCGGACTCCTCGCGGGAATCAGCGAAGTCCATCGTGCACTCCGAGGCCGCGGGCGGCCAGCACGCGGTCCAGGTTGGCGCCCACCCCGCCGAGCATGTCGGTGGACAGAAGGGCCCGCCGGAGGAAGACGTGGGCCAGGCAGTCCCACGTGTTGCCGATGCCACCGTGCACCTGAATCGCCGTCTCGCACACCGAACGGGCCGCCCGGGCGCAGTAGGCCTTGGCGGCGGACGCTGCGGCGAGAGCCTCGGGGCCCGGGAGCGCGTCGACCGCCCAGGCGGCATGGAGGGCGATGCTCCGGGAGCCCTCCATGGCGACGAGCGAGTCGGCCAGCAGGTGCTGGACTGCCTGAAACGATCCGATGGCCGCGCCGTACTGCTTGCGCTCGCGGGCGTAGTCCGTCGCCAGCGCCAGCGCACCCCGCATGACGCCGACGAGGTCTGCGCTGGTCGCGGCCAGGCCAAGGCTGCGCCAGGCGGCGATGTCATCGGGAAGAATCTCCCGGGATTGCCCCTCCACAGCGGTCACCGTTGCTGGTGTGCGCACGCGTGCCATGGGTCGCGTCAGGTCGATGCCCGTGACAGGATCGTCGAGCGCGACGGCACCGACGGTGCACCCGCCGGGGCCCTCGACGAGCACCAAGGCCGAGAACGCACCCGCAGCGTCCGGCGCCGCGGATTTCGCGTTGACCAGTCCGTTGGCCACCGGTGCCGTCTGCCCGAGGTCCTCGCCGAACGCGATCGTCTCTGTCGCCACGGCGGGCGGCGCGCCGGCCAGGCGGCGCAGATCGGCGGCCATGGTCGCACCGAGGAACGGCGCGTCGGCCAGGCCCCGGCCGAGCTCCTCGGCGACCAGAGCGACCTCGACTCCCGACGCCCAGGGCGTGCTCCCGCCGTCGGTCGCCGTGCGGAGCTCGCGCCAGCCCGACGCGCTGACCGCGGCATTGAGCTTCACCGTGCGTTCGGCGTCCTCGAGCGCGGCGACCACGTGCACGCCGAGGCGATCGACCACCTGCACCGCGGCGTCGCGCAGGGCCACCTGCTCGGCCGAGAGTCGGACGTCCATCAGTCGGGCGGTGCCGCGGCCAGGGCGGGGGCCCATTCGTCGCGCAGTGTCCGGCGCAGGACCTTGCCCGACGGCGTGCGCGGGATGGTGTCGACGAGGACGGCGCGGGAGAGACGCTTGTAGGAGGCCAGGGTGTCGGCGACCAGCTGCTCGAGGTCCGCTGCGGTGGCGGTGGAGCCGGGCTCGAGCTGGACCGCGGCCACCGGCACCTCGCCGGCCCGCTCGTCGGGCACCCCGAACACCGCGCAGTCGACGACGGCGGAGTGGCCGTGCAGCACCGCCTCGATTTCGGCGGGGGCGACCTGGAAGCCACTCACCTTGATCATCTCCTTACAGCGGTCGGTCAGGTGGACCCAGCCCTCCGGCTCCAGCCAGCCGACGTCGCCCGTGCGGTACCAGCCGTCGGCGAAGGCCGCCGCCGTGGCCTCGTCGGGCAGGTAGCCCGCCATGGCCGAGTCGCTCTTGACCTGCACCTCGCCGACGCCGCCCGCGGGGAGCACGGCACCGGTGTCGAGGTCGACAACGCGCAGGGTGACACCGCCGACCGGGAGCCCGGCGGAATCGAGGCGCCACCTCTCTGGATCCTCCACCGGGTTCGCCGCGATCACCGGCACCTCGCTCGTGCCGTAGGCGGGGAGCCAACGCACACCGGTGCGCGCCGACACCCGCTCCGCCACACTTGGCGTGATAGGCGTGGCGCCCCACATGACGTAGCGCAACGACGAGAGGTCGTAGTCCTCGAGCGCCGGATGGTTGGCCATGGCCAGAGCGATGGGGGCGACCGCCATCTCGAGCGTCATGCGCTCGTCCTGAATGCAGCGCAACTCCTCGTCGAGGTCGAAACGGCGGTGCAGCCGCACCGTGGCCCCCGCCGCCGCCGCCGCAAGCAGGTTCAACAACCCGAGGATGTGCGAGGGCGGGGTGGCGACCTGGAAGCGGTCGTCGGAACCGAGGCCCAGCGCGATGACCCAGTGCTGCGTGCCCAGGTCGATGGACCGGTGGATGTGCCGCACCGCCTTCGGCCGGTCGGTCGTCCCGGAGCTGAAGACGAAGACGGCGTCGTCGGTCTCCTCGACGGCCACCGCAGGTGCGGGCGCACCGCTCGTACGGTCGATGACGGCCGCCGCGGCCGGGTCGTCCAGATTCAGCACGGCGTCCGCACCGAGTTGCTCGGCCAGCAGGTCGACTCCGGCACCGTCGGCCACGCCGTAGCGCGGTGTGGTGAGGGCGACCGCCGTGCCGACCTCGAGCGCCTTCCAGGAGGAGTTGAGCATGACGGGGGCGGCGCCGAGCTTGCTGGCGGCGTGGACCGTGATGACGAACTCGGGCCGGTTCGACGTCATGACAGCCACACGGTCGCCCCGCCCTATGCCTCGATCGGCCAGATGCCGCGCCAGCGCGTTGGCCGCGCGGTCCAGCTCGCCGTAGGTCCAGCGGTCGTCGCCGGCCAGGACGGCCACGTGGTCGGGGAGCTTGTCGGCGGCCGATTCGAGCCCGTGATGCATGAGGCTCGTTGCCATTGGGAAACATTCTTCTCCGAATTGAGATTCGGCGTCAACACCAGCGAAGTGTATGGTTATCGGCGGCATGAGCAGCCCGAATCCG
>DATAXG010000053.1:0-20563 GCA_036273055.1 Acidimicrobiales bacterium
CCTGGTCGTTCGACATCTTCACGCAGGTCGGCCGGTTACTGCAGCTGCCGAGTGACCAGAACCCGTTGGGCGGGTTGGCGCCGACGCAGATCCTCGCCGCGGGGGAGTCGCAGTCCGCCGCCTGCCTGGTGACCTACGTCAACGCCGTCGATCCGCAGGCGCAGCTCTTCGACGGGTTCTTCGTGCACGGCCGGCCGGCGTCGGGAGTGTCCACCGACGGCGTGTTCATCCCCGCATCGGCGCGGCTGGGCATGGAGGCGACGCGGGTGGCCATCTCGTCGAGGGGCGAGCGCATTCGTGACGACGCCCGGGTGCCGGTCCTCGTGTTGCAGAGCGAGACCGACGTGGTTCTGTTGGGTGGTGGTCTGGCCGAACAGCCCGACTCGGACCGGCTCCGGGTGTGGGAGATGGCCGGTGCGGCGCACGCCGACACCTACACGGTCGTTGCGGGCCGCCTTGACGACGGCACGCTGAGCGCAGGTCGCATGGCCGAGCTCCTGCGCCCGACGAGCAACCTCATGATCGGCCAGACGGATACGCCGATCAACGCCGGCCCGCAGCAGCACTACGTGGCCCAGGCCGCGCTGGCCCATCTGTGCCGCTGGGCCGCCGGCGGGGAGGCGCCCCCGTCGGGACCCTCGCTCGAACTCAACAGCGACCGGACGGGCTACGTCCTCAATGAGCACGGCATCGCCCAGGGTGGGATCCGCACGCCGTGGGTGGACGTGCCGACGGCGGTGATGGGCGGACTCGGGCAGACCGGCGAGACCTTCGCCATGCTGTTCGGCCGCACCGAGCCCTTCGACGAGGCCACCCTCTCGACGCTCTACCCCGGTGGGGAGGACGAGTATCTCGAGCGTTTCGGGGCGTCGCTGGACGCGACCATTGCGGCCGGGTTCCTGCTGGAGGAAGACCGCATGGAGATCCTGGCGGTGGCGGCGCACTCCTTCCCCTTGCGGCTGGCCGACGGATGACGTTGTCAGGGGCCGGAATTCATCACACTCTTTCCGGTCGTGCGCATCCCGCCGGACGGTCGGCCGGGCGAGCAATTGCGCCTTTGACCTGAGCAGCAGGTACCGACCGGAGTCTGCGCGGCTGCTCTGCTAGGGTGCAAAAAGAGGGTCCTCTTTTCCTCTGGGGAGGGTGCATGGAGCAGTCAATGTTGCGCTGTGAGGGCCTGCGCAAGAGCTACGGCGACCGCGAGGCGGTCAAGGGCGTGTCCTTCGCCATAGCGGAGGGCGAGTGCTACGGGCTCCTCGGGCCCAATGGCGCCGGGAAGACCACGACGATCTCCATGCTGTGCGGCCTGATCATCCCTGACCAGGGAGAGGTGACCGTCGACGGCTTCGCCGGCGGCACGCTCGAGGCCAAAGCGGCGGTCGGCTACGTCCCCCAGGACCTGGCCCTCTACCCCGACCTCTCCGCCGTCGAGAACCTGACCTTCTTCGGCCAGCTCTACGGCCTAGGTGGCAAGGAGCTCCAGGGCCGCATCGGCGAGACGCTCGAGCTGGTCGGACTGGCGGACCGGGGCAAGGACCGCATCGGGACCTACTCGGGAGGCATGAAGCGGCGGGCCAACATGGCGGCCGGCCTGCTGCACCGGCCCAAACTTCTCGTCCTGGACGAACCCACGGTCGGGGTCGACCCGCAGAGCCGCAACGCCATTTTGGAGACGGTCGGGAAGCTCGGCATCGCCGTCCTCTATACGACGCATTACATGGAAGAGGCGGCCCGGCTGTGCGACCGCATCGGCATCATCGATGACGGGCAGCTCATCGCCGAGGGGACCGCCAAGGGGCTGATCGGCATTCACGGCGGCCAGGACAAGGTGCATTTGTCCTGCGAGGCAGCCTCGCTCGACGTGTTGTCGGCGGCCTGCCTCGAGCTCAGCAACGTCCACAACGTCCACGAGCACGAGGGCAATCTGGAGCTGACCACCGACCACGGGCCGGCCGTGTTGTCGGCGGTGGTCGCTGTGGCCACGAAGCACGGCGTCGATCTCACGGGGGTAGAGGTGCGCACGCCCAACCTCGAGGACGTCTTCTTGACCCTCACCGGGAAAGAGCTTCGGGATTGATCCGCGTCATCGCGTGGAACGAGCTGCACCGCCGCCTGCGCGATCGCTCCGTCCTGATCGGATGCCTGGCAGCACCGCTCCTTATGGCGGCCGTCCTGGGGCTGTCGTTCGCCGGGGGCGCCAACGTGGCGCCCGTGCACATCGGCGTGGCGGGGGCCTCGCCCCAGATGCTGTCTGCGGCTCTGGCCGCCAGCCAACTCCCAAAGAACGTCTCGGTGACCACGTTGCCCAGCCAGCAGTCGGTCAAGGACGCCGTGGCGAACGGAAAGCTCGACGGCGGTGTCGCGGTGTTGCCGTCGCAGTTGCGCCTGCACACGTTGCTCGTCCCCATCGTCGACCCGGGCGCGTCCCACACCCCGGGCTTCGACGTCGTCACCAAGGGCACGTCGCCCTTGGGTGAGGAGTACGCCGAGTCGGTGGCGGCCGGGATCTCCAGCGTGATGTACGCCGGCCGGGTGCCGCACACGGAGGCGACCGAGTCGACGGAGTCGGACGACCCGGCGACGGTGTCCGTCGACAGCCAGGACGTCGGCCACGGCGGCAAGGTCAACCTGAACTTCTTTGCGCCCAACATCGCGGTGGTCTTCCTCTTCATCGGGAGCGGGCTCGGTATGCGCTCCTTGCTGATGGAACGGTCGGCCGGCACGCTCGCCCGGATCACGGCGGCACCGGTGCGGCCCACCCAGATCGTCCTCGGCAAGATGCTGGCGATCTTCCTGACGGGGATGGCCACCATTTTCGTGATCTGGGCCGTGACGACATACGGCTTCGGCGCCGACTGGGGCAACCTGCTCGGGGTGCTGTTGATGGCGATCGGCGCCACCGCCGCCATGTGCGGCATCGGCGTCTTCCTGACGTCGCTGGCCAAGACGGAGCAGCAGGCCTTTGGCATCACCCTGCTCGTCGGCCTGTTCCTGGCCCTGGTGGGCGGCAACCTGCTGCCGTCGGGCTCGCTGCCCGACGTCTTCCAGGTGTTGGCGCTGGGGACGCCGAACGGCTGGGCCCTGGTCGGATTCGGCCGCCTGGACCAGCTCGGTGAGCCGGCCAGCAGCATCATCGGGCCCTTCATCATTCTGTTGGTGATCGCCGTGGTGGCGGGTGGCCTGGCCATGATGCGCGTGCGCAAGATGGTGGAGCCGTGAGGTGACGTGCTAGCCGTCATCTGGGTCAACCTGCGCCGGGCCATGGGCGATCGCCGGCTGCTCATCATCGGCACGCTGGTGCCGGTCGTCATCATCCTCATCACAGGGCTGCTCGAGGGCAGCCCCAAAGAGCCCATCGGCCTCTACCACCCGTCGGCGCGGCTGCTGCACCTGGCGCAGACGACCGACGGGATCAAGGTGCGGGTGGAGAACAGCAGGACGGATCTGACCGACGACATTCTGCGGGGTCGGGTGGTGGCGGGCATCGTCCAGCTGCCGGCACCCGGAAACTCTGTACGGGCGGACTTCCTCGTGGAGTCGTCCACCACCGACGCCGTGCAGGCCCGCACCGACGCGGTAGCGCTCATGGACCTCATGGCGGCCGAGGGGTCGCACACGAAGTTCACCGACGCCACACTGAAGGCGACCCCGGTCGAGGCGCCGCTCAGCCCGTTCTGGTACGTGGCGCCGGCCAACCTGGTGCTGTTCATGGGCATCGCCGTGCTGGTGTTGGCGGCCGGCATGGTCGAGACGCGCCGGCTGGGAGTGTTGCAGCGCCTCTCGGCGGCGCCGGTGAAGAAGCGGTCCATCGTGTTCGGCCAGATGGCCAGCATGATGGTCACAGCGGTCACCATGGCGATCGGGCTGATCTTCGTGGGGTACGTGCTGTTCCGGGTGCAGTGGGGCAATCCGGCGAGCGTGTTCCTGGTGATCCTGTTCTTGGGCATCAGCATCGCGGCCCTGGCCGTCATCATCGGCAGCTGGTCGCGCTCGCAGGAGCAGGCCATCGCCACGGCGGTGATCGTGGCCATCATCGCCGGCATGTTGGGCGGCTGCGTCTACCAGTTGAGCGCGGTGAGCACGACCGTGAAGAACGTTGGGCATATCGTGCCGCAGGCGTGGGCCATGGATGCGTTCGTGAAGCTCATCTCCGACCACGCGTCTTTCAGCGACACGTTGCCCGACATCGGCGCGCTGGCTGCGTTTGCGGTGGTGCTGAGCGCGCTGGCGGTCTGGTACTACTCCCGCAAGGTGTTCTCGACGACATAGTCGGTCAGCGCAGGTAGCTGCCGATCGCCTCGAGGTGGCGGCGCAGGCGCCGGCGGGCCAGCTCTCTGTCGCCGGCGGTGATGGCGTCTGCGATGGCGCCGTGGACCCGGGAGACCTCGACGGCGGCGGCGACCCGCTCCGCATCGGTGACCTCTTCGACCTGATGGAGGCGCATGAGGCGGAGCAGGACGAGCAGCACCAGCTCGAGTGCCCGGTTGCCGGCCAACCCGGCGATCACCGCGTGGAGGTCGTGGCCCCCGTCGGCGAACTCGGCGGCGCTGATCTCCTGCTCGCGGTCGAGGGCATCGTTCAGCTCGGCCTCGGACTGGGCGACGTCGGCCCGGGCGATGGCCAGGTCGACGAGCGCGAGCTCGACCCGGATGCGGAGTTCGACGAGGTCGGCCATGGAGATGTCGCGGCGGGCCAGGTAGACGGCGACCACGTCGCTCACCCCGCGCACGCTGGGCGCGCTCACGAACAGGCCGCCGCCGGGCCCGCGCCGCATGACGGCGATCTGGTGGTGCTCCAACAGGCGGAGCGCCTCGCGGAACACCGCCCGACTCGCGCCGTACCGTTCGATCAATTCCGTCTGCGATCCGAGCAGCGTCCCGGGGGGCAGGTCGTCCGCCACTACGTCCTGCAGGATGGCCCGCGCCACATCCTCGGCCCGCTTGTTGCTCACGCCGCCTCCGAGCGCCACATTGCGGGGCAGGAACTGGCGGGACAGCTTGCGGTTCTGCAGGAAGGCGGACTCGGCCTCGAGGTGGCGGCGCATGCGGCGGCTCGCCCCGTCGGCGTCGTGGTCGAGCACCGCCTCGATGATGCGGACATGCGCCTCGCGTGATGCCGACAGCGTGCCCTCGCCCAGCGAGGAGCCGTCGCCCCGGAAGTAGAGGAAGGCCACCCGGTTGAGGATGTCCACGAAGAGCTCGAGAGCGGGGTTGCGCGTGATCGCCGCCAGGCGGGTGTGCAGGGCACGGTAATCGGTCACGTCGGGCCCCTCGAGCGTGCGCAGACCGGCGGCGTCGTCCGTCGTCAGTCGCTCGGTGGCCAGCTCCGCCACGATCACCTCGAGCACGATGCGCGCCTCGAACACCTCATGGAGGCGGGTGTTGGCCCGGTGCAGATACAAGACCGCGGCGTCGATGATGGCGTCGACCGTGGGCTCCGTCACGACGAGCCCCCCGCCGGGACCTCGTCGCATGGTGGCCACCTGCTGGTTCTCCACCAGGCGGACGGCCTCCCGGAAGACGGCCCGGCTCACCCCGTAGCGCTCGATCAGCTGGGACTGCGAGCCCAGGACCTCGCCCACCGGCCAGCCCCGGTCGACGACGTCGGCCAGGATGCGGCGGGCCACTGCGCCGGCCAGTGTCGACTCGGACGCGGCAGCCGGGGTCGGTGCCGCCGTCGCAGCCGCAGTCGACGTGGTCACGTGATTCGCCCGGGCAATGAGGGTCCGGGAGAGGGGACGGCCATCCGAAATAGGTTATACTCTTTAGGTGGCAGGAGCCTTCAGGCCCAGGTGGAACGGGTGGTAACCGACTCCGTGACGGACCTGGCCGACCCCGTCATGTTCGCAGATCCCTTCCCCCGCTACGCATCGTTGCGTCAGCGCGAAGCGGTGTCGCCGGCGTACTCCAAGCAGCTCATGGGGGGCGCCGGTTTCATGCTGACCCGGCACGAGCACGTCCTGTTGCTGCACAACGACGTGCGCTTTTCGAGCGACCCGACGAGCGGCGAGTCCGGCTTCATGATCCGGCACATGCCCCGGATGTTCCGGCTGCTGACGAGCTCCATGGTCTATAAGGACGACCCCGACCACGCCCGTCTGCGCCGGCTGGTCAACAAGGCCTTCACGCCCCGCATGGTGCAGCAGATGACGGACGACATCGAGCGCATCGTGGGCGACCTCGTCGACGAGCTCGGGCGGCGGGGCGGCGAGACGGTCGACCTCGTCGCAGAGTTCGCCACGCCGCTGCCCTTGTCGGTGATCTCGACCATGCTCGGCGTGGGGGATGAGGACCGGGACGAGTTCCATGTCCTGATGGAACGGTTCGTCGCCCGGCTGGGGAGCGGGTCGGGCCTCGACGCGGTGCGGACGATCCCGACGGCCCGTCGGCTGTACACCGTGTTGCAGCGACTGGCGGAGGCGAGGCGTGCGTCGCCGGACGAGGGGCTGATCTCGGGGCTGTTGGCGGCCAACGAGGACGGCGACTCGTTGAACGACGAGGAGGTCATCGCCATGATCTTCCTGCTGATGCTGGCCGGCCACGATACGACGGCGAACCTCATCGGGAGTTCGGCCGTGGCGCTGATGGAGCACCCGGAGCAGGCGGCCCGCTGGCGGGACGAGCCCGAGCTGACGACGTCGGCGGTGGAGGAGCTCCTGCGCTTCACGACCCCCGTCCCGTGCGGAGCGGCCCGGACCTTGTTGGACGACGTTTCGATCGAGGGGACGACGATGCCCAAGGGGTCCAAGGTGATGGGGATGATCATTTCGGCCAACCGGGACGAGGCCGTGTTCGACCAGCCTGATGCGCTCGACCTGGGCCGGGACCCGAACCGGCACCTGACCTTCGCCTTCGGGAAGCACTTCTGCCTGGGCAACCAGCTGGCCCGGCTGGAGGGACAGATCGCCATCGGTGCGCTGGTGCGACGCTTCCCTGCAATGCGGCTGGCCGTCCCTCGCGACCGGCTCGAGTACAAGTCCGTGCAGTCGCTGCGAGGATTCCAGACCCTGCCCGTGACGTTGCAATAGGGTCCGGCGACTCGGCGGTTGGACCTGCGATCTCGTATCGTCGCCCTCGTCCAAGCACGTGAGGAGTTGTTGCAATGACTTTCGTCGAGTCGTATGGGCCGTGGGCCATCGTCGCCGGCGCCTCCGAGGGCGTCGGGGCGGCCTTCGCCGCCGCAGTGGCCAAGGAAGGCGTCAACGTCGCGCTCCTCGCTCGCCGACAAGGGGTCTTGGACGAGGTGGCGGCGGACATCAGCGCAGAGCACGGGGTCGAGACAAGAGCCGTCGCCGTTGATCTGGCCGCCCCGTCAGCTATGGGGACGGTCGCCGACGCCACGAAGGACCTCGAGGTCGGCCTGCTGATGTACTGCGCAGGTGCGGACCCGAACTACCACCCCTTCCTGGCCAACCCGGTCGAGGTGGCGACGGCCATGGTGCGCCGCAACTGCACGGCCCTGGTCGAGATCTGCCACCACTACGCCGGCCCGATGGCCGCCAACGGCCGGGGCGGCATCATCGTCCTGAGCTCGGGGGCCGCCTTCGTTGGCGCGCCCAACATGGTCATATACGGCGGCACCAAGGCCTTCGACGTGGTCTTCACCGAGGCGCTGTGGTCCGAGCTCCACTCCCAGGGCGTCGACGTCCTGAGCCTGGTCCTGGGCGAGACCGACACGCCGGCCTTGCGGCGCCTGCGAGCCGAACGGGGCTTCGTCGACGATGCCCACGTCCCGCTCCCGGGGGTGGCCACCGTCGACGAGGTTGTCGGGGATGCGCTGGCCCAGCTGCCGCACGGGCCCAGCTTCATGGTCGGCGAGCATCTACGCTCCGGCCTCCAGATGCTCGGCGGCATGCCCCGCAACGATGCGGTCGACCTGATGATGAAGGCAGCCAGTGCCACCATGGACCACGACGCGCCTGCCTGATGACGTCCGACGACCCGTCCCGGTCTTGGTTCCCGTCCGAGCCCGAGCCCGAGCCGCGCCGCACGTCGAAGCAGGACATCGCCGAGGTCCTCGTCCGCTACGCCTCCGGCATCGATCGTCGCGACTGGGACCTGTTCCGATCCTGCTTCACGTCGGACTGCCAGGCCGACTACGGCGACATCGGCTCGTGGGAGAGCGCCGACGCCATCACCGACTTCATGATCAGCGCCCACACCGATATGGGCCACACCATGCACCGCATCTCGAACATCGCCGTCGACGTGGACGTGGACGCCGGCGGCGAACGGGCCGTCGCCCGCAGCTACGTCGACGGCATCCTCATGGCACCTGACGCCCAGAGCGGCTTCAACCCGGTCGGCTTCTACGACGACGACCTGGTCCGCACCGGCGGTGGGTGGCGCATCGCACGCCGAACCTTCACCATGGTCCACTTCCGCACATTCCACTGACCCGGGGGACCGTTCCCTGACATGGACGACGTCGCCACCATGTCGACCGAGGCGATCATGGAGGAGGCCGCCGCGTCCTCCCGCCGCATGGCCTCGGAGGCGGGGCTCTTCGTTCGGCTCACCGGGGAGTTGGACAAACGCGAGAGCTGGAAGTCCGAGGGGGCGACATCCGTCGTCGCCTGGATCGTGGAGCGCTGTGGCGTCTCCCTCGCCACCGCCCGTGCCTTCGCCCACGTGGCCGAACGACTTTCCGCCCTGCCGCACCTGTCGGCGGCATTCTCGGCTGGCGAGCTGACCTTCGACAAGGTGCGTGCGGTGGCGGACGTGGCGACGCCCAGGAGCGACGCTGACCTCGCAGCGCAGGCGCAAGAGTGCACGGTCAAGCAACTGCACGAGGTGGCCCGCACGGAGCGGGGGGCGCCGCGTTCACGGGCCAAAACGGACTACGAGGCTCGTTCCGTCCGCTTCAACGACACCTTCCGAACGGTGACGGCTCAGCTGCCGCCTGAGTCCTACGCCGAGGTGCGGTCCTGTCTCGAGTCCCGGGCTCGCGACATCCCCTCCGACGGCGAGACCAAATGGGACCGGCGAGTCTGCGATGCCTTCATGGACGTCATCCGGTCCGACCACGACGCCGGGGAGGGGGCGAGCCCGCATCTCGTGGTGGTGCACGTCCCACTGGAGACGTTGGCCGACGAGTCGTCGGAGTTGGCCGGCGAGCTCGAGCAGGATGGTCTGATCAGCGGTGAGACGGTGCGACGGCTCGCCTGCGACGCCACCGTGATCGTGGCGGTCGACGACGACGTCGGGCACACGATGTACGAGGGCCGGGCTCGCCGCTTCCCGACCGCCTCCCAACGGCGAGAGATCATGCGGCGGGATCGACATTGCAGGTTCCCGGGCTGCACGAACGTGACGTTCACAAACGTGCACCACGTTGTGCTCTGGAAGACGGGTGGCAAGACCGATCTGGATAATTTGGCCTTGCTCTGCGAGCACCATCATCATCGCGTGCACAGCACAGGCTGGTCCCTGAAGGGGGACGCTAACGACGAGCTGACCTTCATCGCGCCGACCGGTCGCCGCATGACGTCGCGCCCCTCGCCGCTCTGGACGGTCCGCGCTACCAGATGAACGGCACCAGCCGCTTGTGGCTGGCGGCGTAGCTGTCATAGCGATCGCCGAGCTCTCGATGCAATGCGCCCTCCTCAACGCGGATCCGGAAGAGGAGCCCGCAGAACACACTGGTGGTCAACCAGGCGAAGGCCCACCAGGACCCGATGAAGAGGCCGGCGCCCATGACCATCAGGAGAATGGCCGCGTAGCTCGGATGGCGCACGAAACGGTAGGGGCCGTCCGTGATCACCGGTTGGTCGGTGCTCGTTTGGACCGTGAAGGTGAAGTAACGCCCTAGTGCGCGAAAGCTCCAGAACCGCAGCGCGAGCCCGCACCAGAAGATGATGAGCCCGACCCAGGCGACGTCCGGGCTGACTCGGGCTGACGAGACGTTGCGGCTGAGCACGGCAGCGCCGACGACGCCCACGATGGCGGCGATCCGGATGTAGAGACGGCTGCCTTTGTCGACCGTGGTCGCCTCCGCCCGGCTATTCGTCGACTTCTGCAGCTCCATGACGAGCCAGACGACTGCGCTGACTACCAGGAGCAAGCGCGCAACGGGCGGTGCTGCTAAGTAGTGATGCACGACGACGACGCTACCGTCGGCGATTGGCCTCCCACTGGGCGCGGCTGAAGTAGCTCTGGTCCTCACCCCAGCCCTCCACGCCGGCATCCCAGCTCCACCGCATCAAGGAGTCACCGCCGTGGCCGCGCCAGTGCCGGCTGGCCGCGTCACCACGGACCGAGAGCCGGCGGTCGAACTCGTCGATCGCCTCTAGCTCGATCGACAGCGGCCATCCCGTCTCCTTGTCGAAGGTGACCCGACGCTCGCCCGCCAGGATGTGGCCGTATTCGCCACCGCGGAGCAAGAAGCCGCAGACGATCGGTTCCACCTCCGGGCCGGGGATGGCATAGGTGAGCCAGGCCTCGCCTGGTCCGGCCGCGCAGAACGAGTAGCCGACGCCGCCGAAGGATCCCGTGTCCGTTCTTGACGGCTTCTTCTCGGCGGTGGTGGCACGCGGCTTCAGCCGTCCCATAGGCCGTGGTCCCCATGACCGGTCACGGACCGAGTAGCAGTCGACCGGGATCTCCTCGCCGTGCAGCACCATCATCCCCGTCACGTGGCCCGCCTGGTCGAAGTGCGCACCCTTGAGGAACGGGACCACTCCGTCGGGGTGGAGGTTCGGCGCCATGATGGCCTCGAAGGTCAGGTCAATCTCCAACGAGCCCGGGTCGCTGTAGCGAACGGCGTAGGTGGTCAGCGGTTCCACCACCCGGACATGGACGCCGTTGGGCCATTCGAAGTCCCGCATGTCCCTCTTCTCCCGGGGTGGCAGCTGCAGTCCGGAGTACTCGGTCCGATAGGCCAACTCCCAGGGGTAGGCGGCGTGGTCGTCCCACACCCAGGCTCCACCGTTGCAGATGACGGCGTTCGGC
Source organism: Acidimicrobiales bacterium (assembly GCA_036273055.1). Lineage (GTDB taxonomy): Bacteria > Actinomycetota > Acidimicrobiia > Acidimicrobiales > RAAP-2 > Bog-473. The sequence goes on from DATAXG010000053.1 coordinate 10,950, forward strand.
CGGGCCTGGCAGTACGTCCACCCGCCGAGACTCCGCTCGGGCACGTTCCAGGAGAACCAGCACGTCTCCGTCTCCCACCAGCGGTCCGTCAGCTCGTCATCGTGGAAGTCGTCGTCCGCCGGGACGAGCTCTCGATACGTGCGCTGAGCCCGCAGCTGGTCCAGGTCGACGCCGAAGGCGGTGCTCATCGAAGATCCGTGCTCATCGGAGCGGCGGCCAGTGTCGGTCCGCCAGCGCGCCCATCGAAGGACGGGCCAGCTCCGTCTCGCGGGCGACCCGGCGCCAGAGGGTGAGGACGTACTGCTCCTCGGGCGCGTCGCCAGCAACCACCACCTCCGCGGCGTCCGCCCGACCGCTCGCCACAGAATCGGGTCGCCGGCCCAGCAATGTCTCCAGATCCCGCAGCTCGCACTCCTCGTAGTAGGCCCCGTAGGTATCGACACGAGCAAGGTACTTGATGATGCGGGCGATCCCTTTCCCCCGCGCCTGCGCCAAGGGATCCGTCGTCCGGGGAACGATGACGTCGCGCAACTGGGCGAGGACGGCGTCGTACATCCAATCGCCGTCGTGGGACTCCCGTGCCCGTGGCGTCTCGGCCGACTCGAGCTCCAAGCCGATAGCGGTGGCGAGGGCCTCCAGCCACAGCCGTCGATGAAGCACCTGGTAGATGAATCCGTTGCCGACGTCACTGCCGCCACCCTTGGCGCCGCCGTCCGCATCGTCGCCGTCTGGAGGTCCTCTGTGCCCCATCACCTGAAGCTTGGTCTCGGCCATCAATTGGTAGTACCGGACCCGCACCTCGTCGACGACGTTGCCCGAGAGCGCTTCGTACTCGCGCAGCCGGGTCGGGAAGTCCGTGAATGGCTCCTGCGTCGCTCGCAGGGAAAGCCACGCGATGTCGTCCATGGGGTCACCCAGGTGCGCCAGCTCCCAGTCGACCACCGCGGTCACCCTCCCATCGAGATACATAAAGTTCCCCGGCCCGGTATCCCCCTGCACCAACACGGGCGGCCCGTTGTAGGGAGGGATGTGTTCCCGTAGCCAACGCAGCGAGAAGGCGAGCGCCGGGTCCGGCGTCCCGCCCCGCGCCGCCAACACCCCGTCCCACTCGTCGAGCTCGGCCACAACCGCATCGGCAACCGTCCGAACAGGAGGAAATGCAGGGAGGTCCAACGCCAAGGCGTCGAGCCCATGCAACGCCGCCAGCTTCGTCATGAAGTCCCGGGCCGTCGCCTCCTGCTCGGCCGGGTCCGCAATGCGGGAGAACCAGTTCCCGCCCTGCACCCGCTCTGAGAGCATCGCCTGGTGCACCGGATGCACGCCGAGCACACGGGGCACCGGCACCGGTCCGTCCTGCAGCGCGAGGTACACGGTCGCCTCGCGGTGCAGCGTCCACGGGTCTTTCGTCCGGGCCGGATCGGAGCGGTCGTAGCGCAGGAAGTACGACAGCACCGCACCCCCGTCAGCCTCGAGGTGGATGAACCACGCCTCCTTGCGAGCGCCGCCGGGCATGCGGTCAGCCAGCACCACACGTCCCCCGCCGACCTCTTCGATCCACGACACCAGGTCGTCAGGCAGCCCGACGACGACGATGTCGCTCACACGATCCGGGTGTCATGCGACGCCCAGTACTGCTCGCGCAATACCCCCTTGTAGAGCTTCCCGGTAGGAAGCCGTGGCAGCTCGTCTACGAAGTCGATGCTGCGCGGGCACTTGAAGTGGGCCAGGTGCTCACGGCAGAACCCGATCAGTGCAGACTCGAGAGCAGCGTCGCCCACGACCCCGTCGACGAGCTGTACCACCGCCTTGACCTCTTCCCCGAGATCCTCGTTGGGCACGCCGATCACGGCCGCATCGAGCACCGACGGGTGCGTCACGAGGAGGTTCTCCGTCTCCTGCGGGTAGATGTTCACTCCGCCGGAAATGATCATGTGCGCCTTGCGGTCCGTGAGGAACAGATACCCGTCCGCGTCGAGATACCCTACGTCGCCCACCGTCGACGTCGCACCCCCGTCGCGACGACTCCCCGCCGTCTTCTCGGGGTCGTCGAAGTACTCGAAGTCGGTGGCGCCGGCGAACCACACCGTCCCCGACGTGCCCACCGGACAGGGCCCGCCATCGTCGTCGAGGATGTGGATGTCGCTCAACACCGACCGCCCGACGCTTCCCTTGTGCGCCAACCAGTCGTCGGACGTGATGAACGTGCAACCGTTTCCTTCGGTGGCGGCGTAGTACTCGAGCAGGATCGGCCCGAACCACTCGATCATCTGCTCCTTCACCGGCACCGGGCACGGCGCGGCGGCGTGGATGATGACTTCGAGCGACGACAGGTCAGCGGCGGCACGCACCTCGTCGGGCAGCTTGAGCATCCGGCTGAACATGGTCGGCACGACCTGCGAGTGCGTGACCCCGTACCGCCCCACGAGCTCGAGATACAGCGCCGGGTCGAAGTGCTCCATCACGACCGTCGTCGACTTCATCCGCAGGGCGATGGCCACGCTCACCTGCGGCGCGGTGTGGTACAGCGGCGCCGGCGACAGGTAGACCATGCCCTCGCGCCAGCGCCACAGGCCGGCGATCCCGAGCACGGCGATGCTCGTCTCGGACGGATGGATGTCGTACATGGGGCGGAGGATGCCTTTGGGTCGCCCCGTCGTTCCGGACGAATACATCATGGGGGCGCCCATCTGTTCATCCGGGACATGGTCAGTCGGTTGCGCGCCGACCGTGTCGTCCCAGGACTCGTAGCCGTCGACGACTGCACCTCCAACGTCGGTCGTGTTCACCATGATCCAGCGCTCGACGTCGGGGCAGAGTGCCGGCAGTTGTGCGGCGGCGTCCGCCTTGGCCGTCGAGGTGACGACGACACGGGACCGCGAGTCGTTGATGACGTAGGCGACCTCGTCCGCCGAGAGGTACGAATTGACCGGCGTGAAGTAGAGGCCAGTGCGCTCGGCCCCCGCCTCGGCCAGCAGCATCACCGGGTGGTTCTCCATGAAGATCGCCATGTGGTCGCTCTTGCGCAGACCGGTGTCGCGCAAGACGTGCGCCACCTGATTCGCTCCCGCCTCGTACTCGGCGAAGGTCAGGGTGCGGCCCGAGGGCGCCATGATGATGGCCGGTTGGTCCGGATGCTCCTTGGCATGCTCAGCTGCGTACACCGACGCCCCCTTTGTCCGCCCCCAGGCATGAGTACAGCATCTCCACCAGGACGGCGCCCATGAGCGGGAGGGCCTGGTTCTCCAGATGGTTGCGGACGAAGCCCACGGCGACACGAGCGGACGGGTCGGCGAACCCGATCTGCCCGCCGGCCCCCATGTGGCCGAACGCACCGTCGTTGGGTCCATGCATCGGCGGCGCGCCGGGGATGAGCGCGGGCGGCTCCAGTGAGTAGCCGACCGCCCAGCGGGTCGGGGCGCCCATGACGGCGTCACGACCGCAGACCTGCTCCATGCGGAACCGCTCCACCGACGCTCTCGAGACGAGATCCTCGCCGTCGGCCAGCGCGGCGTACGTCCGGGCGAGCGCCCGGGCCGTCGCAGTCGCCCCGAGGGCGCCGATGTCGGCGGCCAGGACTTTCGGGGTGTTCATGAAGTCAGCGAAACGAGGCTGGCCCGTCTCGTCGGCGAACATGCTGCCGTGCGCGCCGGCCAGGACCGAACGGCCTGACTTCGACTCGGGATCGATGGCACGCAGCGCGCTCCGCGTGCCCGGCTTGACGGGGAACTCCATCACCGTTGCGACTGACGGGAGCTCGGAGGCGGCAGTGCCGATGGAGCAGGCAACGCCCAGGGTGCCGGCCACTTCAGCGTCGAAGAACGTCCCCAGGCTCTGACCGCTGATGCGCCGGACCAGCTCGCCCACGAGCCAGCCGAACGTGATCCCGTGGTAGCCGTGACGCGTCCCCGGCTCCCAGGCCGGCTCGCTGCCTGCAATGGCCCCGGCGATCGCGGCCGAGTCGCTCCACCCCCGCCCGTCCCAGGAGAGCAACCGGTCAGCTCCGGGCACGCCGATGGCCCCGGACTGATGGCTGAGCAGTTGGCGCACGGTGGTGGCCGACTTGCCGGCCGCTCCGAACTCGGGCCAGTAGCGGACCACGGGCGCATCGAGGTCGAGCTCGCCCCGGTCTTCGAGAACGTGGGCGCACAGGGTGGTCATGCCCTTGGTCGACGACATGATGATGGCACGGGTGTCTTCCTCCCACGCCCGGCCGGGTCCGGCCACGCCGGTCCAGATGTCGACCACGCACTCCCCGTCGACGAAGGCGCAGAACGCACCGCCGCCCTCGCCCAGGTCGGCCCGGCGCTCCCGGTCGCCCAACGTCAGCGTCACACCCGTCGCCAGAGTCTCGGCGACCCGCTCGAACCCGGGCGCCACCGATCCCTTGACGTCCTTGGACGACGCCGTCGTGGCCGAATTCACAGCGCCCGAAGGTCCTGCTCGACTTCGGGCCACCAGTCCTTGCGCCACCACGAGACGTTGATGCGGTCGACCAGCCCGCCGTAGCGGGCGGCCACTTCGCGGGCCAGGGCGTCCGGCGCACACACGATGGTCAGCGTGTCGAGGACCTCGTCGTCGACGAGGCGCGCCATCTCGTCCCAGCGCCCCTTCTTCGAGCAGGCGTAGAGCTCGGTCTGCAGGTCACCCCAGCCGTGGAGCTCCAATACGGGCCGGTAGGCCGGCGTCGACGCGTAGTAGCCGACGTGGTTGCGCATGGCGTCGCGGACCCTCTCGGTCTTCGACGGGTCCTCCACCACTGAGATGAACCCTGGGCACGTCACCGAGAACGTCGCACGATCGCGCCCGGCCGTGGACAAGCCCCGGTCCACCGCCGGCAGGATCACCTCGCGCAGATAGCGACCGGTGCAGATGCCGTGGGTGATGACCCCGTCTGCCACCTCGCCGGCCACCTCGTTCATCAGGGGTCCCACAGCGGCCAGGAAGACGGGGGGCGACCCGTACGAGTGCGGCGGTGGCGCGAAGACGGGCGTCATCAAGGTGTGCGTGTAGAAGTCGCCCTCGAACTCCAACGATGCCCCGTCGTTCCACGAGGCCCAGATCGCCCGCAGCGCGAGCACGTACTCGCGCATCCGTGCGGCCGGATGCGACCACGGGGAGCTGAACCGCTTCTCAATGTGCCGTCGCACCTGCGATCCCAACCCAAGCACGACGCGCCCGCCCGAGTACTCCTGCAACTGGTTGGTCGTGTACGCCATGCTCATCGGGTTGCGGGCGAAGGCCACGGCGATCCCGGTCCCGAGGGACACCGAGGTCGAATGCTCGGCGGCCAGCACCAGCGACAGGAACGGGTCGTTCGTCGTCTCGGCGGCCCACACGCAGTCCAGCCCCGCCGCCTCGGCGGCAGCCACCCGGTCTGCCACCCGGGGCAGCTGCATCCCGAGGCCGCTGTCGATCTTCACGTCCCTCGATCCCTTGCCGTCCCCGCCCCCGTCTTCTTGATTCGTCGCCGCACGGGCGCCGGCGTCGGTGCGGGCCCCTTGACCGCCGGCGCATCGACCGAGAGCGACAGCGGCAACCCGACCTGGACGAAGCGTCCCGCCGCCGGGTGGCGGTAGCGGCGCAACAGATCACGGGCCTCCACCTGGGGGTCGTCCGGCACCGCCGAGGGGTGCACGCTCACCGCCGCCGGGACACCCTCGGCACCCAAAGCCGACAGCGCCGATTCCACCGTCAGCAGCCCGACGGCGTCCGTGACCTCTTCGACGAGCGCCGCCGCGGCTCTGTCGCCGCCAACATCGACCTCGTCGAACAACCCCAAAGCCCGCAGCAACCCGGCCCGGTGGACGTCGGTCACGCAGCAGACCGTCACCCACCCGTCCTTGGCTCGATACAGGTGGAACCACGTCGACGGGCCCCACAGGTCGGCTCCCACACGATCCGGCACGACGCCCGCACCCGTCGCCAACGCCGCCACGTCCTCGGACTGGAACACCGTCGCGGTCAACGCCAACGACGCGTCCACGCCCGTCACCGCCACACCCCGGGCGCGCCCCAACAGCGCCAGCACGACGCCCGCCCCGAGCAACAGCCCGGTCCCGTAGTCGTTCGCCGTGAAGTTGACGGGCACAGGCCGCACGCCACCTCCCTGCGTCATCTCCATGCCGGTCGCCGCCTGGACGACGTAGTCGAACGAAGGGCGAGCGGCCAAGGGCCCCGCCACACCGAAACCCTTGGCCCGCGCGTACACAAGAGCGGGATTGACGGCCCGCAACGCACCCTCGCCCAGACCGAGCCGCTCCCAGGCGCCCGCCATGGCGTTCTCGACGACCACGTCGGACGCGGCGACGAGGTCGAGCAGCCGCACCCGGTCCTCGGGGGTCTTGAGGTCGAGGACGATCCCGCGTTTCGAACGATTGGCGTCGACATAGATGTTGGGCAGCACCGGCATCATCTGGAACCCGCCCTCGCCGCCGGGCGGCTCCACCTTCACGACGTCGGCGCCGAGCTCGGCCAGCAGGCGTGAGGCCAGCGGACCGGCCCAGAAGGAGGAGAGGTCGACGATGCGGTGCCCACCGAGCGCGCCCTGCTCCCCGCCGTGCCGGCGGCCGGGCCGCCGTTCGCCGGACCCGACGGCGATCCGCACCGGGGGGCCGACCAGCGGCACCCGCCCGAGTACGGGGTCGTCGACGTCGACGACCAGCTTGTCGACGTGGGCCTGTTCGCTCGCCAACCATTCGTCGAGAGAGTTGCACTTGGCCACCGCGGCCGGCTGGTCCAGCAGCGCGGCCTCCCATTCATCGGCGCTGCGACTGCTGAAGCTCTCGATGACCCGCTGCAGCGTGTCCCGGTTCCATTCGCGGTCGGACAGCTTCGACAGCCCCTCGGGCGTCGAGTAGTCGAGCCCGCCGTCGTCCATGCCAAGCAGGCGGCACAGCTCGCGCCAGCGTTCGGTGCCGCTGAGGTTGACCATGACGGCGCGATCGTCGGCCGTGTCGAAGACCCGCAGGATCGGCGACTTGGTCTGGCGCACGATCCGGGGACGGTGTCCTTCGCGATGGAAGATGGCGGCGGCGTTGAGGAACAGCAGCGCATCGATGAGCGAGGTCTCGACGTGCTGGCCGTAGCCGGTGGAGACGCGCTTGATCAGCGCGGCCCCGGCGCCGAGGACGGCAACGAGCGCCGCCGACACGCTCGCCACGGGGAAGGGGAGCCAGATCGGGTCGTCCCCCGTGAACAATCCCTGCTGCGCGCCGGCCCGGGCGTGGACGAGTGGCTCCCATCCGGGCTCGTCACGGGACGGCCCGTCGGATCCCCAGGCGCTGATGGAACAGGTCACCAGGCTCGGCCGGCTCGTTCGCATGGAGACCGGTGAGAGCCCGAGACGGTCCAGCGCGCCCGGTCGCAGGTTCTCGACGACGAGGTCGGCCTCATTGACGAGGTCGCGCAACGACTCCGCCCCGGCGCTCGAGCGCAGGTCGAGCTCGACGGTCTCCTTGCCACGGTTCCAGGCGGCGAAGCGGGCGGGGTGGGCCCGCAGCGGGTCTCCGCCCGGCCGCTCGACCTTGACCACCGACGCACCGAGGTCGGCGAAGATCGTCGCGGCCAGCGGGGCCGCTACGTACTGCCCGATCTCCACCACCCCCAGACCACTGAGTACCTTCGCCTGGCTGCCGGGGGGGAGCGGCGCCGGCGGATGCTCAGTGGCCACGAGTCGATCCTGTGCCCGTCGATGACATGGTCCCCGTCCGGGCGTCGCCAAGGTCGCCCGGCATGAGGTCACCTTCTTCGTCCCGCGGCAGGCCGAGCACGCGCTCGGCGATGACGTTGCGCACGATCTGGTTCGTGCCGCCTCCGATGGAGGCTGACTGCGAGCTCAGCAGCTGGTCCGACCAGCGCCCGCCGTCGGGGTCGTCGTTCGTCCAGGCGATGGCGTGCATGCCCGCCGTCTCCACCGCGACGAGGGCCGACTCCTGGACCAGTTGCGCCATGGCGAGCTTCAAGACAGAGGCCGCCGCCCCGTCGCCACCCTTGGCTTTCACCTGTAGGTAACTGGTGAGGTGCCGGAGGACCATCTGGCGGATGCGGAGCTGTACCAGGCGATCACGGAGCAGGGGGCGTGACGCCAGGTCACGCCGCTTCGCCTCTTCGGCCAATGCCGTGAAGCCACCCTTGCTCCCGCCCCCGCCGCCCATGTTGCCCAGGGCCTGCCGCTCGAACGCGAGCATGGACCGCGCCACGCTCCAGCCGTTGTTGACTTGGCCGACGGCGTTGGCCACCGGCACCCGCACGTCGTCCAGGAAGACCTCATTGAAGTGGGACTCACCAGTGATCTGGCGCAGCGGTCGCACCGTGATGCCCGGCACGTGCATGTCGACGATCAGCATCGTGATGCCCTCACGCTTGGGCCGCGACGGGTCCGTGCGGACCAGACAGGCGGCGAAGTCGCTATGTTGCGCGCCCGACGTCCACACCTTCTGGCCCTGCAGCACGAACTCGTCGCCGTCCTGTCCCGCCCGCGTCTGCACGCTCGAGAGGTCCGAGCCGGCGCCCGGCTCGCTGAAGAGCTCGCACCACACGTGCTCGCCGCATAGCAGGGGTGGGATGAAGGTCTTCTTCTGCTCCTCGCTGGCATGCACCAGCAGTGTCGGCCCGCACATGCCCAGGCCGATCTCGAGCGAGCGGGGTGGCACCTGGAAGGCCTTGGCCTCCCGGTCGTAGATGCGCTGGTAGCGCCCCGGCAGTCCCCGTCCTCCGTACTCGGCTGGCCATGTGATGCCGGCGAGACCGGCTTGGGCCAGGCGGCCCTGGTAGGCGACGGACCGGGAGAGGCCTGAGCCGCCGAAGGAGACGACGCCGCTCGCTTCGTCGCCCTTGGGCGGCAGGGTGGCGCATAGGAAGGTCAGGACCTCCTGACGGAACGCGTCCTCGGACGGCATCGGGCTCGGAGCGGGGGAGGTAGCCGTCATACCGCCGCCGCCGCCGTCGTCGCCGCCGACATGGTCGTCACGAACGCGTCAGCCCTGGGGAGGCCGACGGCAAGCAGCCCGCCGAAGACCATGTCCTTCATGACCCGGGCCAACAATTCGGGGTCCGAGCGATCCAACGTGGTGATGGAACGCAGCATGCCGTCGAGCATGGTGACGGCCGCGCGCGCCTCGTCTTCGCCGAGGCCAGGACGGACCTCGCAAAGGAGGTGGACCCACTCGGCCATGCGCACGCGCTCGATCCGGGCGACACGCCGCCGGGCATCGTCGTCGAGCGAGCGGTACTCCTTGACGAAGACGTCGCGCAGATTGCCGTTACGCAGCTGCAACACGATGGCGGCGTCGATGAGCAGCTCGAGCGTGGCCATGGGCGGCATGTCCTCGTTCAGGACCTCGTCGACCGTTCCCCTCCAGATGACCGCCGCCTCCTCGATCAGAACGGAAAGGAGCTCACCCTTGCTGTCGAAGTAGCGGTAGATGGCCGGCCCGCTGACGCCGGCTGCCGCGCCGATGTCGCCCAGGCTCGTCTCGCGGAAGCCACGTTCCCGGAAGAGGTCCGTAGCGGCAGCCATGATCGCCTCGCGGGTCCGCTCGCCCTTGGTTTTGGCTGTCTCTCCTGGCGGGCTCATATGGGCACGGATGTTAGTCATCCATCACAAATCTGGCTGA
>DATAXG010000054.1:0-43983 GCA_036273055.1 Acidimicrobiales bacterium
GCTCATCCGCGGCTACCGCTTCGAGCTGGCCGGCTCCATTCAGTTCCCGGTGCCGAACCAGATCTTCGAGGATCTGGACCTCGGCGCCTGCCCCATCTACGAGCCGGAGGTCCAGTCCGCCAGCATCAGCGAGGACGGGCAACCACCGATCTTGCTGTACTCGGATCCGGAACGGCTCCTCGAACACCTCGGCGAGACGATCGGGATGGAGGCGGTGCTCGGCATGGCGGAAGTGGCGGCCTGGGCCGAGGCCCCGGCACGCGCCATCGGCCGTTTCGACGTGCGCACCCCGCCGAAATCACTGGACGAGATGTGGGCCTGTGCAGCCAACGAGTCGGAGCGGGAGGCCATTCGCACGGCCATGTTCGGGAGCGTCATGGACGTGGTCGACCGGTTCCTCCCCGACCCGGTGAAGTACGCGCCGGTGCGCAGCATGTTGGCCTTCCTGGCCGTCAACTCCACCTTTCGGGGCCCCTTCTCTCCCGGGAGCGCCCTCTGTCTCGCCTTCGCGCTGGCATCGCCGGGGACTGCGACGATGTCGAAGGTGCGCGGGGGTCTGGGCACCATCGCCGAGCACCTGGCCCAGATGTTCGACCAGCACGGCGGTGAGCTCCGGCGCCACGCCAAGGTGTCGCGCATCGTCGTCGAGGGCGGCAGGGTCATCGGCGTCGAGTTGGGTGAGGGCGAGCTGGCGACGGCACCGATCGTCGTCTCCAACCTCGATCCGACGACGACGTTCACCCATCTGCTCGACGCCGACAGCCTCCCAGCAGGCTTCGCGCAGCGGGTGGGCGCCATCGACCACCGGGCGGCCTATTTCCAGGCCCATTTCGCATTGAACGGGTTGCCCGAGTACCGCGCGCCGTATGAGGCACTGAACGACACCGCATTGGGCCGGAACGTCACGTTCTTCGGCACGGCGGAGCGCATGCAGAGGGACTTCGAGGGGTGCGTGCGGGGCGAGGTCCCCTCGCTCCCGAGCTTCAACCTGCAGATCCCCTCGCTGGACGACCCGACGCTCGCCCCCGACGGGATGCACGCCGCGAGCAGCTTCGCCTTCTACCTTCCGATCGGCGACCGTGAGAGCCAGGGTCGGCTCCGCGACGAGATGGCCGAGCGCATGGTCGCCAAGATCGCCGCGGCAGCCCCGAATTTCCCTGACCTGATCGAACGGCAGCTCAACTACCCCGCCTACACGTACGAGCTGATGTTCGGCTGCGCCGGCGGCGACTTCACGCACGGCTTGCTCCAGCCGGAGTTCATGGGGCCGTTCCGTCCCGGACCGACGGGATGGCCGGACGCGCCGGTGCCCGTCGAGGGTCTGTTCCTCTGCGGGGCCGGATGCCACGGGGGGCCCGGTGTCACGTTCATCCCCGGCTACAACTGCGGCTACGCCGTGCTGGAGGGAGTCAGCGCCCGGTTGTAGCGCAGCTGGCGCTCCATGAAGGCGAGGAAGAATGCAACGGAGAAGGCCAGGCTGGTGAACAGGCTCATCACGAAGAAGATCCAGGCCCACTGCAGCCCGCGCCGCCGGCCTTCGGTGATGGTCCACAGGGGGAGCAAGACCACGTTCACGATGATGTAGTCCTGGGCGGCGGAGTCCGCGGCCCAGTTGGAGAAGAGCACCTTGGTGTAGTCGACATAGCTGGCCCGGTGTCCGTAGAGGTGCACGTAGCGCACGTTGAAGTACCACCCGAGCAGCAACGAACCCACCCCGACGGCGTAGTAGATCCCCTCCAGGAGCGAGACCGGGCCGGCCCCCCCGCCCGAGAAGAGGCGGCGGTTGACGACGAACGCCGCCACCGTGCTGGCGATGCCGAGGATTCCGTAGAACACCAGAGAAGCGGTCACTCTCGTCCCCCGTTTCGTGCGGCGCGCCTGCGCGCGACGTGCGCGCACACCCTACGGGGGCAGCCTCTGCATCACCGTGGATCGTCTAGAGCAGCTCGAGCAGCCTTTCGGGCGGTCGGGCGATGACGGCCCGGTCGCCGACGACGAAGATGGGCCGTTCCAACAGGATCGGGTGACGGCTGATGGCCTCCAGCAGCGCCTCACCCTCCTGGTCGACCAGCGCCATTTCCCCATAGACGGGCTCGCCGGTGCGCATCATGAGGCGGGGGTCTTCAATGCGGAGGACCTGCATCAGCCTCTTCAGGTCCGCCACGGTCGGAGGCTCGTCGAGATAGCGGATCTCGTCGGCCTCGATGTCACGCTCCGCGAGGAGGGACACCGCGGTCCGGCACTTCGAGCACGACGGATTGTTGTAGAGCTGTGCTGGCATCACGACCACCCTACGGGACCGCTCAGCCCCGCTCCAGGCGGCAATGCCGCTGTCACCTGTGTCCAGCTGTAGGTGAATGCCTGTGCCGGCGCGCCGGCGACGGCCAGCGTCACGGCCATGGACGTGCCCCCCTTGTCGCCGCGGTGGGTGTCGCCGGCCATGGTGATGGCGGCGCCCATGACGAGGTTGGGGCCGGAGCCGAAATCGTCGAGGATGCCCTTGCGGTGACCCCAGCAGCCCGCAGCCCCGCGGTGCAGGCAGTCGAGGTTGCCGCTGTCGAAGCCGTCGTCGTACATCCACCCGTACACCGCGTCCAGCCCGTTCGCCGACCCGCCGGCCCACTCAGCGTCGTCGAGGTCGTAGGCCTGCCCGGGGTCGGGCGGGTCGTTGGCATCGTCGGCCCCCTCCTGGGCGTTGTGGTTCAGCGCGGTCGTGAGACCGCCGAAGGCCGGGAGGCCGCGGTCCACTCGCTCGAGGTTGATGGCGACGAAGAGTTGATCGGGCACGCTCAAGCGCGCGAAGTCGGTGGGGAGCACCATGGGCTGGATCCCCTCCAGGGTGTGAGCGTGGTTGACGGCGTCCAACACGGCGTCGAGACAGGTCGGGGCGTTGTCGATTCCGCCGGCGCCGCATCGGACCGTGTAGTTCGGCACCGGCGTCACGTTGCGCCTCGGATCGCTGATCCCGGTGTTGGACTCCGACGCGGGGATCGCCCGCAGGGGCAGGAGATGCCCGGCGGACGTGGCGGCCAGTGCCTTCTTCCAGGTGTAGGTGTACGGCCCGGCGTGGGCGGTCACGGCCAGTGTTGCGGCCAGCGAGGAACCGCCCCGGTCCTCGCTCGACGTGTCGCCGGTCGGGTCGAAGGCGGCCCCCATCACGAGGTGCCGTGATCCGAAGCGGTTCAGGACGATTTCGCGATCGGCCCAGCAGCCCGACGACGTGGAGCCCGAACAGCCCGGCACCCCGCTGTCGGGGCCGTCGTTGTAGAGCCACTCGAAGTCGGCGTCGAGCCCGTTGTCGACGTCGCCGATCCACTCGGTGGTCACCGACCCGTAGGCCGGGCCCGGACGGGGCGGGAGGCGCGCTGCGGCAGCGCCCTTCTGGGCGTCGGCACTGAGCGCCGTCGTGAGACCTGGGAACGGGGCGAGACCACGGTCCACCCGCTCGCGGTCGATGGCGACGAAGAGCTGCTCGGGAACGCTCAGGCGTGCGAAGCCGGCAGGGAGCACCATGGGGCGCACGCCCTCCTTGGCCCTGGCGGCGTCGATGGCGTCGAGCGTGATGCGCAGGCACGGGTTCGTGGTGTCGGCGCCGACGGGAGCGCAGGTCTCGGGATAGTCCGGGGCGGGCGACACCGACTGCACCGGATCGGCCAGGCCGCGGCCCGGGTGTTCTGCGGTCGAGCAGCCGGCAAGCAACAGCGCCAGCGCCAGAGCTGCGCCCAAGGACGACGCCCACCGCCGCGCCGGCCGGCGCGGCGGAGCGGGGGAGCGCGGCATCAGGCGACAAACGTAGCCATGCACGCTCCCGCTCCGGCGGCGGGTGCGCCGGGCGTTCTAGGTGTCCAGACCATGGGAACCCCCGTACCGGGGTGGGCGCTTCTGCAAGAACGCCGCCACGGCCTCCTGCATGTCGTTGGTCATCGATGACAGGACCTGCGTCCGGTTCTCGAGGTCGATGCCGGCTTGCAGGGAGCCCACCTCGAGCTGGGACCACATGACTTCCTTCGTCATGCGGACCCCCCACGGTGCGTTGGCCGCGATGAGGCCGGCGGTGTCGAGCGCGGCATCCTGCAGGTCCTCGTCGGGCACCACGCGGAGGACCAGCCCGATGCGATCGGCCTCGCCGGCGTCAATGATGCGACCTGTCAGCATCAGCTCCCAGGCCCGCGAGGCGCCGATCAACCGGGGGAGCAACCAGCTCACGCCGATATCGCAGCCCGAGAGCCCGAGGCGTACGAAGGCGACGTTGAAGCGGGCCGATGCGCCCGCAATGCGGATGTCGCTCGCCAGAGCCAGGGCGAGGCCGCCTCCCGCCGCCGGACCGTTCACGGCGGCGATGACCGGCTGCGGCAGCGCGCGCAGCCGGGGCACGAGGGCAGCGATGTCGGTCTGAGTGGCGAAGGTGGCCCCCACCCGGTCCAGATCCTCTGCGCCCGGCGCGGCGCCGTATCCGGCCAGATCCAGTCCGGCACAGAATCCCCGGCCGGCACCGGTGAGGACGACCACCCGGCAGGCTCGGTCCACGGCGATGGCACCGAGCACCTCGTGGAGCTCGGCGATCAGCGCCGCATTCATTGCGTTCAGCCGTTCGGGGCGGTCGAGGGTGATGCGGGCCACGCCCTCGTGCGGATGGTCGACCTGCATGGTGTCCACTATGTGATCCCTCCGCTCGCTCGGTCCCATCCTGCAACACTCGGCACCGTGGCGCAGGGCGCCGACGTCCCGAGAGCCTTCTCCCTAGAGTGGTAGGGATGCTCACCGGTCTTCACGCGATTGTCCACGCCCACGATGCCGAGGCAGCGCGAGCGTTCTTCCGTGATGTGCTGGGGTGGCCGCACGTCGACGCGCACGACGGATGGCTCATCTTCGGTTCAGGGCCTTCGGAGCTCGGCGTGCATCCGACGGATGGTGGTGCCGAGCATCATGAGATCTCACTCGTGTGTGACGACATTGAGCAGACGGTCGCGGAGCTCACGGCGAAAGGGACGCAGTTCGCCGGCAGCATCGAACAGCGCGGCTTCGGTCGGGCGATCGCCCTCGCGGTTCCAGGTGCCGGTCAGGTGCTGCTCTATGAGCCTCGACACCCCACCGCGTTCGATCTCTGAGGGGCCGTGGCTCGGTCGATGCTCCGACCGGTGCGGCTCAGACCACGGGATTGGTGGCGACGCCGAACGTGAGCCAGCTCGACAGCTTGGGTCCACCCGCGTACGCCTGTTCCGTTCTTCCCATGACGAACCCGGCCCGCGCCACCAAAGCGGATGGATCCCTGGTGAGGTGGCACCCTCCGGCGAGCCCGCACCGCAGTGGCTCGATGCGGTGCTGCCACTTGGCGACGCCGGTGTCGGGAGACAGCCCGTGCTCCACGAAATGGACCGTGCCTCCGGGCCGCACCACGCGCCGCAATTCGGAGAGCACCAGGCCGGGATCGGGCACGGTGCAGAGCGTGAAGGTGAACAGCGCGGCCTGGCAGGACGCATCCTCGAGTGGGATGTGCTGCCCGTCAGGACCGACCCGCGACACGGGGATCGGGGACGCTGCGAGTCGACGTCCCGCCATGCGCCACGCGACCGTGGCAGGTTCCACGGCCAGGATCACCTCCACATCCGAGGGGTAATGGCGCACGTTGAGGCCCGACCCGAACCCGATCTCGATGACGCGCCCGTACAACCCTTCGGTTGCCCGGGCGCGCCAGCGGTCGAATCTGGCTGCGGCGCACGCACGATCCACCAGGCGGGGGACCACATGCTCGCGGTAAAGGCCCATTGCTGGCACGATATTCGGCCGGTCCGAACGGGGTGAGGGAGAATCCACCCATGGACGTTCACGGAAGTGCGCTGGTCACCGGCGCCAGCCGCGGCATCGGCCGGGCCATCGCCCTCGAGCTGGCCCACCGCGGCTTCGACACGGTGGCCACCATGCGGGACCCCGAGGCGGGTGCCACCATGGCCACCGAGACCGAGGGGCAGCTCCGGATCCGCCGACTCGACGTCACGGATCCCTCGACATTCGACCTGCCCTCAGATTTGCAAGTGCTCGTGAACAATGCCGGCATCGACACCGATTACCTGCCGGTGGAGCACGCCAACATGGAGGATTGGCGCCGGATGTTCGACACGAACGTCTTCGGCGTGGTGGCGCTGACCGCCGCCGCTATCCCGACCCTGCGGACCAATCACCCCTCTGTTGTCTGCACCGTCACGTCGTC
This sequence comes from Acidimicrobiales bacterium, assembly GCA_036273055.1. Lineage (GTDB taxonomy): Bacteria > Actinomycetota > Acidimicrobiia > Acidimicrobiales > RAAP-2 > Bog-473. The sequence continues at coordinate 6,209 of DATAXG010000054.1, forward strand.
GTCCATCATCGCGTCCGTACCCTTCTTCTCCGCCTACCGCGCCTCCAAGGCAGCTGCATCCGCGTTCGGTGACAGTCTCAGGGTCGAGGTGGCGCCCTTCGGGATCCGCGTCGTCGAGATCCTCCCGGGTCCGATCGATACCGACATGTTCCGGTTGAGCACGGGGGAGCAGGGCGCTGCCCGCTTTGACGACTACCGTCCGCTGGCCGACGTGGCGGCATCCTTGCGACGTGAGCACGCCGACCCCCGTGTCGTCGACCCGTCCCAGGCGGCGTCGACCATCGTCGATGCCATCCTCGACAGCAACGGCCCGATGCGATACGGCTGCGACCCCGTGTCACTGGAGCTGCTCGATCTCTGGCGCCAGTGTGACGACGAGACCGTCTTCACCATGACGGGGCAGTCCCTGCTCGATCACACGAAGTAAACGCTCCGCCTCCGCCTGTCAGCACCGGGGCCCGCTGCAAGGGGAGGCTCGCGACACGCTACGTTCGGTCCCGACAGAAAGGCTCCTGTGGATTTCGCGGTCGTCTTCGCCGTCTTCCCCATCATCTTCATCGGCGAACTCCCGGACAAGACGATGTTCGCGTCCCTGGTCTTGTCGACGCGGGGACGCCCGGCGCTCGTCTGGCTCGGTGCGGCCGCTGCCTTCGCCCTCCATGTCGTCATTGCTGTCACCATCGGGGTCGCCCTCTTCCACCTCTTGCCGCACCAGGTGCTCGATGCAGTCGTCGCCGGGATGTTCCTGGTGGGAGCGGTGCTTGCGCTCCGCGAAGCATTCAAGGAGCGCCAGGAAGAGGAACTGGTGGAAAAAGAGGTGGCATCGCATCGTCGTGTCGCGGTGACGGCGTTTCTCGTGATCTTCCTTGCCGAATGGGGCGACTTGACGCAGATCCTCACCGCCAACCTGGCCGCTCACTACCACGATCCGCTCTCCGTCGGGTTCGGAGCAGTGCTGGCCCTCTGGGCTGTTGCCGGCCTCGCCGTGATCAGCGGTCAGAGCTTGCTCCGCTTGGTCAACATCAGAACGATCAGGATCGTCACGGCCGTCGTCCTGGTGGGCCTGGCCGGATGGGCTGCCTGGAACGCCGCACAGTGACGCAGGAGCGGGTCAGGCCGCGGGCAAGTCCCTCAGTGCCTCCACCAGCTCACGCCGATGGGAGATCCCGAGCTTCTGGTACGCACGGTGGAGGCGGTTCTCCACCGTGCGTACTGAAAGATGCATCAGCTCGGCGATCTGCTTGTCCGTACTCCCGGCGGCAGCCTGCAACGCGGTGTCGAGCTCGGCTGGAGTGAGCTGGGCCCGAGCGCCAATGGCACGTACGAAGGGGGTCACGGCACCCTCACAGCGAGCGAGAAGGCGTGCCGCCGACTGCTGAGTCGCCGCAGCCTCCCGGGTCGCCCCATCGCGTCGAAGGTGGACGGCGGCCTCGCCCAGCGCTTCGGCTGCGTAGAGGAGCGCACCCAGATTTTCGAAGCGAGCCGCAGCCGCACCGAGCGCGTGGCTGTCCTTGTCGGCGGCGGCAACCACATACGCGAAGCGGGCCGCCGTCAGCTCGCCGTCGACCTGCCCGGCCAGAGCGCCCATGTCGTCGACCACCTGCCGGGCCCGGCCCATCCGAGCCAGCCCGTGGAGCGCCTTGGTGGCCCCGACCAGATCTCCGGCCTCCTTCCCCGCGTCGACCGCGGCCTCCAGCGTCTTGCGCGCCGTGCCCATGTCGCCGCCGGCGGCCCAGGCCCAGGCCCGAGCCTGGAGCACCGCGACCTCATACCGCATGTCGGTCGGCAGGTCCAGAGCATCCAGCGCAGCCAGCGTCTGGCTGGCCTTGGGCGCCACGCCCGCCAACGCGAGGGCATGCGCGGACAGCGCTTCGCACCAGCGGGCGGAAACCGGCAACGAGAGATCGAGGAAGACGGCGGCGGCGCTGGTGGCCTGCAGGAAGGCGCCTTGGACCCGCCCCTGCTCCAGACGGAGCTCGGCGAGCGATGCGGCGACGACAGCACTCTCCTGCAAGCCTTCGTGGGCCGCGAGCTCCTCCTGTGCCGCAGTCAACAGCGCCTCGGCGTCGCCCATGCGGCCCAGCCAGATCAGGCAGAGGGCATGATCGCCGAAGGGGCTCCAGGGCTCGGAAAGGACGGTCGAGCCCTGCCGGACGGTGGCACCGGAGGGTGGCACGAGGAAGGCCAGTGCCTGGTTCATGCGGCCCGAGCGCGTCAGGCATTCGCCCAGCAGGGCATGCAGGCTGGTGCGCGGCACAGCGCTCGTTTCCCGAAGCGATTCCACGGCGCGGACAACAGCGGCGGGGCCGCTCGTGCGTCCCTCCAGGCAGAGACGCCGGGCGATGAGCTCGTCGCGCCAGACCGGGTCGAGCTCCGTGGCCAGGAGAGCGTCGAGGGTTGCGCCGTCGGCCGTGCCGCGCAGACGAAGTTCGTGGTCGAAGCGCAGGAGTGCGACGCGGACGCGCTGGCCGATGTCGGCTGCATCGTGTGCCAGCGCATCGAGTTCCAGCGCGGCCTGCTCATGCCGTCCTCGCATATCCGCAGCCTCAGCCGCCAGGAGTCTCGCTTCGAAGTCCTCGCCGGACTCCATTGCGGCACGGCCCAGGCGCTCGGCGAGTGCGTAGTCGTGTCGCTCGCGCGCCGCCTTGGCTCCCGCCACGAGAAGGTCCGGACTCCCATTGCCGCTCACGAGTGCGAGTTGCGCCAGGAGGAGAGTGTCATCCTGGCGCCGACCTCCGGATGCCTCGGCGAGCTCCCGGGCCAGCACGCGCTGACGGCGAGGGCTGATGCCCGAGCGCACGACGTCGCCGTAGACGGGATGCGCCAGGCACACCTGCAGGCGTCGTCCGTCCAAGCGGCTGGTGAGCAGGCCTCTGTCTTCGAGCGCGGCGATCGCCTCGGCGTCTGCCAGCTGGTCGAGTGCCGGTTGGGCGAGCGGCTCGCCGATTGCAGTCAGGTCCAAGGCGTGACGCTCTGCATCCGACAGGGCGCCCAGACGGGTCGAAACCAACTCGACCAGGCGGGGCGTCGGCTGCAGCGCGCCGCGCAGACGCCAGATCCCGCTCTCCTCGCGCAGCGATCCGGTCTCGAGCGAGCCAGCGACCAATTCGTGCAGGAAGAGAGGGTCACCCAGCGAGCGCTCGGCGAATTGCCGAAGCGACACTGTGTCGACCGGTCCTCCGAGCACGGCCAGGAGGAGGTCCTCGATGGCCTGCCCGTCGAGCAGCCCCAACTCGATCCGGGCGGCTCCGTAGTCCTTCCAGAGGACGACCATGGGATCGGCGGCGGGTTGGCTGGCGCGGCTCGGAGACAGGACGCACGCGAGCACGGTGGCCGCACCCGCCTGCACGAGCTGATGGACCAGGGACGCCGACCCGTCATCGAGCAGATGCGCGTCGTCGACGAAGACGAGCAATGGGCGAGGTCCGGCGTCGTCGAGCAACTCGTGCATGTACCGGCGGAGCTGATCGGGGTGTGACTCAGGGCCGACGAGGTCCGAGTCCCGATGGAGGAGTGAGGCGAAGGCCCCGAACGGGTAGGGCCGGGCGACTTCGGTCCCCGAAACGAGCGCGACCGCCATCGCCTGTTCGCGGCCGAACTCGACGCCGAGTATGGCCAGGACCGTCTTCCCGACACCCGCCCTTCCCGTGATGACGGCGCCGCGCCGACTGCTGATCGACGTCTTCAGCTGTGAGATCTCGTTCGACCGGCCGACCAGCGGCCAGTCGTCCCGTGCCGAGCCACCCCGCCCGATAAGCGCGCTGCCGGCATCTCTCGCCATCGGATCTGCCCTTCCGAGAATCGAAGCCACCATCTTCACCCACGGGCAGGCCAATTGCGAGGAGTGTCACGCACCCCGATGTTCGTTGTGGCGGAGTGACCGTCTGCCGATCAGCCGACCGGTTCTGTGAATCGGTAGCCGATCCCCCGGATCGTGGTGATCCAGCGCGGGTTCTCGGGGTCGGTTTCGATCTTCAGGCGGACCCGGCGGATGTGCTCGGTGACGGTGGATCGTCCCTGCCATCGTCCGTTGGATCCCCAGACCCGTTCGAGCAAGTCCTCGCGCGAAAACACGCGGCCCGGCGCGGAGGCGAGGAACGCGAGGAGGTCGAACTCCTTACGGGTCATGACCACCTCGGTGTCGCCGACCGTCACCTTGCGGGTGCCTTGATCGATGATCAGGTCGCCGTGATCGAGCGTCGTCGTGGGCGTGGCCGAACCTCGTCGCAGGACCGCCCGCATCCGGGCTTCGAGCTCGGCGAACGAGTAGGGCTTGGCGAGGACATCGTCGGCACCAAGATTCAAAAGGGCCACGCGGTCGCGCTCAGAGGAGCGGCCGGAGCAGACGATGACCGGCACTGGGCTCCGGCGCCGAATGGAGGTCAACACGTCGGCCGTGCCGCCCCCGATGTCGAAGTCGAGAATGACCAGATCGGCCGGGTGGGCAGCAATGGCTTCGAGTGATTCGTTCGCGCTGGTCGCTTCGGTGACCGCATATCCGGAGCGTTTCAGATAGTGCTGGAGCGCACGACGAGTGTTGTTGTCGTCCTCGGCAACAAGGATCGTCTTGTCCGTCACGACGTCTCCCATGGGGGTGAACACCGTGGTCGGATTGGTGTCAGCGCCACGAGGGCTCTCGCCATACTGTGCACCTTGGTCCGAGACATCCATGGGAAAAGTCATGCGCCACCGCCTTGCGTTCGGCCGGACCCGGCCCTCTGTGTGCCCGGACGCCCAGCCGGCGCCTGCGCGGAGCCCACCATGTCCATTGCCCCCCTCGTCACTCCCGCACCGCGTGCGGAACGGTTCATCGTGCGCCCGGACCGACGCCGACCTCGCGTCACAACCGCCTGGTTCCGAACTGTGTCCTCAGTGTCGGCAGAATTTGCAGCCGGCTGCATAGGACTTTTGGACCAAAAAATTGAGCGTCCGTAGTGCAAACGCGCCGGAGTACATGTGCGGACGCCCACCGATCCCGCCCGTATTCCCGCTCAGGCGTTGTCGGGCACGCTGAATCGATATCCGACGCCGCGCACAGTGGTGATCCAGCGGGGCGAATCCGGATCAGGCTCTATCTTGAGACGGACCCGGCGGACGTGCTCGGTCACAGTGGAGCGACCCTGCCACTCCTCGGTCGAACCCCAGACCCGCTCGAGCAAGTCCTCGCGGGAGAAGACCTGGCCCGGCGACGCCGCCAGGAATGCGAGGAGGTCGAACTCCTTGCGAGTCATCGGAACGGACGTGTCGCGAACGGTCACGATTCGGGTGTCCCGATCGACGACGAGGTCCCCGTGGTGGAGGCATGTAGCCGCCGGCTCGCCGTTGCCGCGGCGGAGGACGGCTCGGACCCTGGCCTCCAACTCTGCAAACGAGAACGGCTTGACGACGAAGTCATCGGCCCCGAGGTTGAGGGTCCGGATCCGGTCGTCCTCCGAATCGCGTCCGGAGCAGACGATCACCGGCACCGCACTGTGGCGGCGGATTTTGGCTAGGACATCCGTGCCGTCGAAGCCGGGAAGTCCCAGGTCAAGGATGACAAGGCTGGCTGAGTGTTGGAAGACGGCCCGCAGCGTGGAAGGACCGTCAGCGGCTTCCGTGACGCGGTAGCCACTGCGTTCGAAGTACTGCAGCAGTGCGCTACGGCAGCTGTGGTCGTCTTCGGCCACCAGGATCGTTCGCTCTCCCTGGTCGGCCCCGCCCGGCGAAGTCAGGGTGTTCGTGCCGGCCGGGTTGAGTGGCCTGAGGTCTCGGTGATGGGTCGGGACGCGTGTCGCCACGCCCACGGGCGGGTTCATGATCCGACCCTTTCCTGCAGTAGGGGTGTGTGACCCATGTTGTGATTGTCGGCCGCGCGTTCCTCAACCTTGAGAAATCGCTCGACCCTCGCGTCAAGCTCCGGACCGTCTGGTTCCAATCGGGCGTTGTTGCGGTCGGAGTGACGAAACCTCGAGAGACACTCGGTCGTGTCGTGGCGTTCTCCTCGCCCAAACGCCCAGCGCCGACGCGGCAGGGTCGCGAGCTCCAACAGGTCGCTCAGCGCTTCTGCCATCCGCCATTTTCGGCGCCCGGGATGGCCACCGCACTCGTTGCGTAAAGGTTGCGTGAGCTCTGCAACCGTTCAACAACGTTCACGCAACCGCCCTGCAAGAGGGCGATCTATTAGAGTGGTCGCTACTCCTGATCACACGAAATGCACATGTTCAAATGATTGCTCCAGGAGAGAAATCGCACCGGTCGGATGGTGCAAATGAAAGAGGGGGAAATAAACGTGGCGTCGACAGCAAGTCCGTTTTCCACGGCGCAGGAGTCGGCAGAGGCGGGTATCGAGAGTCTGTGGTCTGAGTTCAAGCGGACCGGCGATCAATCACTTCGCAACCAGCTGATCATCTTCTACTCGCCGTTCGTCAAATACATCGCAGGGCGCGTGCTGGCCGGGTTGCCTCGGCACTTCGACGAGGAAGATCTCGTCAGCTACGGCATCATCGGCCTGATCGACGCGATCGAGCGATTTGAGCTCGACCGCAATCTGCGTTTCGAGACCTATGCCATTCCGCGCATCAAGGGAGCGATCATCGACGAATTGCGATCGATCGACTGGGTGCCCCGGTCTGTGCGGACGAAGGCCCGGGCGGTCGAACAAGCGTTCACACACCTGGAGGGGACGCTGCGGCGTACGCCCAACGAGGCGGAGGTCGCTGCTGAACTCGAGATGTCGGTCGGCGACTTCCACAAGGCGCTGCGCAAGATCTCTACGGTCGGCATGATGGCGCTGGACGAGGTACTGCGCGGCGGCGACCGCTCCGAGCGTTCCACCCTGGGCGAGACCCTGCCGGACGGGTCATGGGGCCCGGTCGACACCTTCGAGGCCAAGGAGTCCAAAGAGGCGCTCGTCATGGCCGTCGACGGCATGCCCGAGCGGGAGCGCACGGTCCTCATGATGTACTACTACGACGGTCTGACCCTGACGGAGATCGGGCAAGTTCTCGGCGTCACCGAGAGCAGGGTCTGCCAGATCCACACCAAGGCGCTCCGCCAGCTCCGTTCGAAGTTGGCGGATCGGCCGGAGACTGGTCGGCCGAACGCGGCTCCTGCCGCAGCGGCCCCGGCACGGCCTAGCGGCACGCGCGAGCGGGCCGGCCGCGCCCGGTTGCAGCTGCTCGCCAGCTAGACGCACCTTCTGCATCCGTCCGGCGGCCCGTGCGGTCGCCGGATGGATGGAGATGCCTGTGCACGGCAACTGGTCGTCGAAGACCGATACGGTACCGACGTCCGACCACGAGCGAGCCAAAGGGGCGCGTCATGCCGTTGCACAAGCGGGAGACCATCCGGGACCAGCTGATCGACTCGGTGTACGCCGACCAGGGCTTGAAGGCGGCGCTGCCGTCGACGCATTGCCCCGAAGACGAGATGCGGCCCGAAGATGTCATGTTGGCGATCTCCGACGAGCTTCTCCTCGACGGCAACGCGCGCCAGAACCTGGCCACGTTCTGCCAGACCTGGGAGGAGCCGGAGGTTCACAAGCTGATGGACCTCTGCATCGACAAGAATCTCATCGACAAGGACGAGTATCCCCAGACCGCGGAATTGGAACGGCGCTGCGTCCGCATGCTGGCCGGCTTGTGGAACGCGCCCGAGGATCGGGAACCGGTCGGATGCTCGGCCATCGGTTCATCGGAGGCCTGCATGCTCGGCGGCATGGCGGCCAAGTGGCGCTGGAGGGCCAAGCGACGGACGGCCGGGAAGCCGACCGATTCGCCCAACATGGTGTGCGGTCCTGTGCAGGTGGTCTGGCACAAGTTCGCCCGCTACTGGGACATTGAGATGCGCGAGATCCCCATGGCCCCGGGGCGCTATCAGATGGATGTCGAGCAGATGCTCGAGCGGGTGGACGAGAACACCATCATGGTGGTGCCCACCTTCGGGGTGACCTACACCGGGTCGTACGAGCCGGTCCTGGAGCTTTCGCAGGCCCTCGACAAGCTCCAGGAGGAGACCGGGCTCGACGTCGACATCCACGTGGACGGGGCCAGCGGGGCGTTCCTCGCCCCGTTCTGCGCGCCGGACATCGCGTGGGACTTCCGCGTGCCGCGCGTGAAGTCCATCAGCACCTCTGGGCACAAGTTCGGCCTGGCCCCGCTCGGCGTGGGCTGGGTGCTGTGGCGGGACAAGGCGGACCTGCCGGACGACCTGATCTTCCACGTCACCTACCTCGGGGGCGACATGCCGGTGTTCCAGATCAATTTCTCGCGCCCTGCCGGCCAGGTCGTGGCGCAGTACTACAACTTCGTGCGTCTTGGTCGTGGCGGCTACCGCAGAGTGCATGACGCTTGTTACAACACCGGCAAATTCTTGGCCGAAGAGATAGTCAAACTCGGCCCGTTCGAGTTGCTGTGCGACTCGAATCCTCAGAAGGGGATCCCGTCGGTGGCCTGGCGCATCACGGAGGGCGTGGACCCGGGCTACACGCTCTACGACCTCGCCGACCGGTTGCGGGCTCGCGGATGGCAGGTGCCCGCCTACCCGCTGACCGGCTCCCTTTCGGACATCTCGGTCCAGCGGATCCTGGTGCGCCAGGGAGTCAGCCGCGATCTGGCGGGGATCCTGCTCGAGGACCTCGAACAGTCCATAGCCCACTTCGACCGTCACCCGGTGACGGTGTCGATGACCAAAGAGGAGTCGGGCGGCTTCAGCCACCTATAGATGTTGCGCTGGTCACCGGGAGGGGCGGCCCCTGTGACCAATCGACACGCACGGCGCGGTGCCGGAGGAAGCGGGGCCTTCCCACCATCGCCGGACGATCGGTCGTCCACGCCGCGGGGGCAGCCAGGGTGACACCGGCCAAGGCGCGCAAAGCGGGATCGTAGGCGGAACGGATCCAGGCGAACTGCCGCCAGACTCTCTCCTCTTGGCCCGGTTCGACGACGAGGATCTCTGACACGGCTGCCATGGCGGTGTCGTATTCGGCCCGGCTGATGCTTATCGCCGGGGCGGTCTGGCCCGAGTGTGCCATGAGGTCGGGGAGCCGCGTCGGCGGGGGCAGCGGGATGTTGACGGCACGGGCGATCCGCACAATCAGCGGAAGCCCGTAGACCAGCACGGTCAAAGGGCCCTTCTGGACGTCAGCGAAGACCTCGCCGACGTCGAGATCAGAGACGGCGAAGACGAGCGCCGACGCGTCGAGCAACGTCCCCACCGTGGCGACCCACGATTGCTCGGAGTTGGATTCGGGGAAGTAGCTGAGGATCGGAAACGCAGTGTGCGTCTGCTCGAGATCGAGCATCCAGTCGGCCGAATTCCTCCAGAGGTCAGGACTCTCGAGGCTGCCCAGGCGTTGCAGGCTCTGTAGGAACTCAGGAGCGTTGGGGGGTGAGCCGGCGATCGGACGCAGGCGGTTGGTGCCTTTCTCGCGGTCGTTGTAGGCGGAGTAGATCGTGGGGAGATAGCTGATGAGAAGGGCGACGAGGCCCAATCCGATCGTGGCCTCCACAAAGGCGATCCAGATCCGCCCGGTGCCATTGGGCTCGGCGAACCCCATGGTGGTGACCGACGACACGCTGATTTCGAAGGACCGCGCCCAGGTGAGGTCGCGTGAGCCCCAGTAGATGCCGGTGAACGCCAGCATCATCAGGATCATCCAGGCCAGCGGCAGGCTGACGAGGGCGACGGGCGCGTACAGGCCCCGTAGCGAAAGGGCCAACCGGTCGTTGCGCCGTGGATGCACCAGGAGTCGGTGGACCAGCGCAAAGACGAACTGCGACAGACGGGGGAAGCCCTGCCGGGGCAGGACCACCGTCTTGAGGGCCGAACCGAGGACGGCGAGCCCAACCAGGATGCCGAGGACCAGGGACAGGACATGGGTGGCGATCATGGTGGGCGGGTCGGCGCAAGCGGACGGTGGGTCAGGAGATCGACCGTGCGGCCTCCCGCACCGCCTTGTCGACATCCGCCTTGTCGACCTGGAGCTCCTTGGCCACCTTCTTCTGGGCCCTCAACTCAGCTTTCTCGATAGCGTCCTCAATCGTCGTCTCGCCAACGATCACCAAGGCTGCCTCGCCGGAGTCGATGGCCTCGCCGAACTCCTTGACATCGGTGCGGGACATCCCCTTCCACAAGTGTCCGCTCACACCGCCGACAGCGGCTCCCACGATGGCTGATCCGATGATGGAGGGCGGGAACAGAATGCCGACGAGCGCGCCGGCGGCAGCACCGCCCCAGGCGCCGTGCCGGGTGGTCGTCTCGTCCTTGTTGACGTGGATCGTGCCTCTGTCGTCCTTGGTGATGACGGCGGCGTCATACGTGCCGACCGCGCCGACGGCGTGGAGGTCCTTGACGACGTCGTAGTCGGCGCGGGCGTCGACCTCGCTGGCATAGGTCCCGATGTAGATGAACACGCCATCGGACTTCGACATGGCATCGCTCCTTTCAAGCACCCTCAAGACAGGCGCCACGCACCGGAACCCCGGGGCGTTGTTCCCGAGGGTACGCCGGTGCCGCGCCACCCGCGGGACTCCCGGGCGGCGAGCCTTCCGGTCCGTCTGGCATGATCGCTGCCGGTGCCACTCCCTCCGGCCATCGAGATCGCCCGGCGGGCCACGGTGCGTCCCATGGCTGAGATCGCCGCCCAGATGGGCATCGACCCCGGGCTCCTGGAGCCGTACGGCAATGATGTCGCCAAAGTCAGCCTGGACGCCGTGGAGGCGCTGGCTGATCGGCCCCGGGCTCGCTACGTGGTCGTGACGGCCGTGACCCCGACGCCGCTCGGGGAGGGCAAGACCACCACGACGGTCGGGCTCGGGCAGGCCCTGGCCTGCATCGGAAGGCAGGCCACCATCTCCATCCGGCAGCCGTCCATGGGACCGACCTTCGGGATTAAGGGCGGGGCGGCCGGCGGTGGCTACAGCCAGGTGGTCCCGTTCGAAAGCCTGAACCTGCACCTGACGGGCGACGTGCATGCGGTCACGGCGGCCAACAACCTCCTGGCCGCAATGGTGGACAACCACATCTACCACGGGAACACGCACGGGCTCGATCCCCACGATGTGACGTGGCGGCGCGTGCTCGATGTCAACGACCGCTCCCTGCGGCACATCGTCAGCGGTCTCGGAGCGAAGCAGGATGGCACGCCGCGGCAGACCGGATTCGACATCACGGCAGCCTCCGAGGTGATGGCCGTGCTGGCGCTGTCGACATCGCTGCGCGACATGCGCCAGCGCATGGGCCGCATTGTCGTTGGCTACACATCCGCCGGCGAACCGATCACGGCGGAACAGATCAAGGCGGCCGGCGCCATGACGGTGATCATGCGCGATGCCATCAAGCCCAACCTGTTGCAGACGCTCGAGAACACTCCTGCGCTCGTCCACGCGGGACCCTTCGGCAATATCGCCCACGGAAACTCGTCGGTGGTGGCCGACCTGATCGGGATTCACGCCGGAGAGTTCCTCATCACCGAAGCCGGCTTCGGGGCCGACATGGGCGCCGAGCGCTTCTTCAACATCAAGTGTCGGACGTCGGGTCTCGTCCCCGACGCCGCCGTCGTGGTCACCACGGTCAGGGCGATGAAGCTCCACTCGGGGCGCCACCGTGTCGTGGCCGGTCGTCCGCTGCCACCCGCCATGCTGGAGGAGAACCCCGAGGAGGTCCAGCTCGGCGCGGCCAACCTCCTGGCCCACCTCGCCATCGTGCGCCGGCACGGCGTCACTCCCGTGGTTGCAATCAACGCCATGGCGGGCGATTTCCCGTCCGAGCACGCCGCCATCCGTGAGATCGCGGCGTCGGTCGGGGCGCGGGCCGCTGTGTGCACGCATTTCGAGAATGGCGGGAAGGGCACCGTCGAGCTGGCCGAAGCGGTCGTGGACGCCACCGCGGAGCCGGGAGAATTCCACATGCTCTACGACGACGAGGCGTCTCTCCGGCAGAAGATCGGGACCGTGGCGACCGAGGTCTACGGGGCCGATGGGGTCGACTACCTCCCGGCGGCGGCCAGCCAGCTCGACACGTACGAGCGGGCCGGGTTCGGGGCCTTCCCGGTCTGCATCGCCAAGACTCACCTTTCCATCTCCTCGGATCCCACGCTGCGGGGCGCGCCCCGAGGGTGGCGCCTCCCCGTACGCGAGGCCAGGGCCAATGTCGGTGCCGGCTTCGTGTATCTGATCAGCGGCGACATGCGCACGATGCCCGGGCTGCCGAGCAGCCCGGCGGCGGAGCGCATCGACATCGACGAGAACGGCGACGTGGTCGGCCTCTACTGATGTGGCCCAGGAAGCCGTCCATGGCCATCGATTTCACCCTTGCTCCCGAACACGAGGAGATTCGCTCTCGGGTGCGGTCCTTCATTCAGGACACCGTGCCGCCGCGGTCCATGCAGCTGCACGGCGCGCTCGGCTACTCCACCGACACCCCACTGGCCAACATGCTCCAGCATGCCCGCTGGGCCCGCTTCCCCGACGGAGCCGACGAGATCCACCAGATGCGCATTGCCGAGCGCACCATTGCGGCCTACAAGGACTCCGGGTCGACCAATGCGGCAACCGGCGGGCTGCCCCTCTGAACCATGGGCTGCCTCCTCGCACTGCTGGCGGCGATATCGCCGCGCTTCGTCATCTTTTTGCTGTGGATCTTCTCCGACCGCATGACGATCGCCCTTCGTTCGGGTTGGCAGGGCATCATCGGCTTCCTCCTGCTCCCGTACACCACGCTGTTCTATGTCCTCGTCTACGCACCGGGAAAGGGTGTGGACTCGTTCGGCTGGTTCATCGTGGGCCTTCGGGGTGCCGCTCGACCTGTCCTCACACCTGTTCAGCCGGCGGGCGCGCCGGCGCCGCGACCGCCGAACGGCGACGACCTAAACGAAGCGGAGCCGCAGGTCGGGCTCAGGCCCGAAGGATGCCGCGCTGGGGCCCGAGACCTGCAGCGCGTGCCAACCGGCGACGCCGATCATGGCCGCGTTGTCCGTCGCCATGGCGTGAGGTGGGATGAGCAGTCGTGCGCCGAACTCGTCGGCCAGCACCTGGGCCCGCTCGCGCAGAATGGGACTGGCCGCCACGCCGCCGACAATGGCCACGGCACGGTCACCGAACTCCTCGAGCGCGCGGCGGAGCTTGGCGATCAGGACGTCCATGCAGGCTGCCACGAAGGACGCTGCGACCTCGGTCTCCGAGAAGCCCGGGTCGGCCCTGACGTGATTGACCACCGCGGTCTTGAGCCCCGAGAAGGAGAAGGCGTAGCCGTCGCCGAGCATCGGCCGGGGGAAGCCGAGCACGTCCTCACCGGTGGCGGCGAGCCGGTCGAGCACGGGCCCACCTGGGTACCCGAGGCCCAGAAAGCGGGCGACCTTGTCGTAGGCCTCGCCGATGGAGTCGTCGACGGTCTCGCCGAGGAGCTCGTAACGCCCGGGTTCCGTGCAGCGGGTCAGCATGCAGTGGCCGCCTGAGACCAGCAGCGCGATCTGCGGGAACGGCACGTCGGGGTCGGCCAGGTAGACGCTGGCGAGGTGTCCCTCCAGGTGGTTGACGCCCACCACGGGGATGTCCCACCCGAGTGCCAGCGCTTTCGCTGTGGCGATGCCGACCAGCAACGCGCCGACCAGGCCCGGGCCGGACGTCACGGCGACGGCAGTCAGGTCATGCCCCGACACGCCGGCTTCTTCGAGCGCGCGGTCGACAATCGGGGTCACCGTTTCGAGGTGGGCGCGGCTGGCCAGCTCCGGCACGACGCCGCCGAAGGCGGCGTGCAGGTCGATCTGGCTGGCGACGACGGACGAGCGCACCGTGAGGGCATCGTCGACGACGGCGGCCGCCGTTTCGTCACACGACGTCTCAATGGCCAGGAGGGTTCGGCTCATCGGGCCTTCTGGAGGGCGCTGGCAATGGCATCGCGCGGAATCGCGCCCTCGCGCTCCACGGTCGGTTCCGGCCCGCTGACGTTCACCAACGTCGAGGGGACGTCCCGTAGCTCTCCGCCATCGATGACCAGGTCGACCGCGGAGCCGAGTCCGATGACCACGTCGCGGGCGTTGCGCGGCGTTGGTGCGCCGTGGGGGTTGGCGCTGGTGACCACGAGCACACCGGTCTGCTTCAGGAGCGCGCGCAGAAAGTCGTGATCGGGGATGCGCACGGCCACCTCGACCCGACCGTCCAGCCAACCCGGCCGTCCCTCCTGTGACTCGAATCCGAAGGCCAGGGTCAATGGTCCCGGCCACCAACGTCGGGCGAGCACGGAGGCGGCTGGGGTGAAGGCCACACCGAGCGCATGCACCTGGTCCACGGAGGCGGCCAGCACGGGGAGATGCATGCCCTCCGGTCGTTCCTTCATGCGGTAGATGGCGTTGACTGCATCGGCCTCCACCGGCCGCGCCGCCAACCCGTAGACGGTGTCCGTCGGCACCACGGCGACCCCGCCCTCCAACAACCACTCCGCAGCCCGGCGCGCACCTTCGCCGTCGGCAGGCACGACGCGCCCTCCATCCGTCACCTGTTCACGCTCCACGCGTCGGGAAAACGGATCAGAGCCGCAGGGGGCGGATGGCCGCACCGACGAGCGTCGGATTCGACTGCCAGTCCACACCGGGTACGTCGACGTAGAGCTCGATCTCGTTGCCGTCAGGGTCGAGGATGTAGATGCTGTGGGTCACGGTGTGGTCGGCCGAGCCGACCACGGTGGCGCCGGAGGCTTGGACCGCCGCCAATGCTGCACGCAGGTCGTCATCGGTTTCGCCGACGTTCAGTCCGAAGTGGTACATCCCGACGCGCCGCCCGGACGGGATCGGCGCAGCGTCGCCCCCGGCCTCAATGAGCAGCAGCTCGTGGTGGGTGCGGCCCGACGAGAAGCCGGCGGCGCCGGCGGGTGCCTCACCGGGCGCAGGGAGAACCTGTCGCCACCCAAGCACATCGCGGTAGAAGTCCACGGAGCGCCCCAGGTCGCGTACGTACAGCACCAGGTGGCCGAGCTCGCGAACCGTCATGAACGTACGCTACCGGTCTCCTCGACCGATGCCGCCGAGCGGATCCAGTTGGCCGTCGCGGGCATGCCGGGGCCGAGGTGGATCGGGACGTCGAAGGGTTGAGGCTCAATGCCAGCGGCCTCCATCAACTCCGTGAGGGCGTGCGGGACCGCGGCGGCGACGTCCCACAGGCGCGGGACGGCACGGGCATCCGATGCGAGGCCCCAGTACAGGACGCCCATGTTGCTCATGATCGTGATGTTCAGTCCCATTCCGTCCATGACCGGGCCGAGGGGAAACATGCCGAGCATCTTGCTGCCGCCCAGATAGAGGGGGAAATCAGGCCCCGGCACGTTGGAGATCACGAGGTTGGCGACAGGCCGGTGGCGATCGGCCAGCTTCATCCCGGTGTAGAGCCGGGCCGCCGCTGCGAACACGTTCGGGGTCGCGTGCTCGGCCCAGTTCTGCAGGGTCGTCGCACCGAGCGCATTGTGCTCCTCCTTGGCTCCCTTGGTCCCTTCGTGGATGAGCTGCAGACGCTCCAGCGGGTCCGCGATGTGGCAGGGCAGCTGGACGAACATGGCCGACACCTTGTTGGACCCCTTCAACTCGGCCACGTCGGGGGTCACCGAGACCGGGACCACCGAGACCAGGGGGATGTCGGGAAGCTCGTCGCCGGCCAGCAGATAGGTCCGCAGCGCGCCGGCACACATGGCCAGCACGACGTCGTTGACCGTGGTGCCCATCTTGTCCTTGAGGGACTTGGCATCGGCCAGGCTGGAAGCCGCGAACGCCACGCGCCGCCGGGCGTGCACCGCGACGTTGATCGACGTCCGTGGCGCGGTCAATGGCAGGGCCGCCTTGGCCGTGGGACCCTGGCGGATCCGGCGTACGTCGAAGATGCTCCGCGTCGTGCGCAACGCCATGCGCCCGAGGTCGAACGGAGCCACCAGGCCCGCGATCATTGCCTGCGACACCAGCTCCAAGCCGGAGGGGATCCGAGAATCGAGCGGCCGCGCCGTCTGGGGGTGCGACTTCGGCGGGTTGGGCTCCAGATCGAAGAGGACCCCGAGGAGCTCGGCGCCGGACACGCCGTCGATGGTGCTGTGGTGCATCTTGACGACCAGGGCGATCTTCCCGTCCTCCAGCCCTTCCACGATCCACATCTCCCACAGGGGGCGGTCGCGGTGGAGCTGCCGGCTGATGACGTCGGCGGCGAAGTCGCCCAGCTCACGCATGCCACCGGGGGACGGCAGCGCAGCCCGCCGAAGGTGGTTGTCGATGTCGAATTCGGGGTCGTCGACCCAGACGGGGTGACCGAGCCGCATGGGCACTTCCACCAGGCGCCTCTGGAAAACCGGTGCGAGGGGGATGCGGTCGTTGATGAGCTGGCGAATTCGCCGGAACGAGTATCCGCCCGGCACCGTCGAGGGGTCGAAGACGGCGGTCATGGCCACGTGCATGTGGAGTGTCGGGGTCTCCATGTAGAGGAAACTCGCATCGAGCCCGGTCAGCCGTTCGGGTGTCATCGACTCTCCTTGCTCATCGTCGTGGCGTGCATAACCTCGCGCCTGCGCCAGGCCAGGGCAAACGGGCACGGCGCGCCTCGGACCTGGGTGGACCTGCGGAGAACGGCCCAGTCGGGCGAAGATGGTGGCGTGCCGTACGCCTTTTTGATCGTGACCCTCATCGGAGCCGTGGCCGTTGCGCTCGCCTACCGACCCATCCGCCGGGAGCCCTTCACCGTCTTGAGCTTCACCTGCGGCTGGATCGCCGGAGAGCTCGCCTTCCAGAACATCGTCTGGCAGGCGGTGGCCACCGCCCTCTTCGTCCGGTTCGGGGCACTCTCGAACTGGGCGGGCTGGTTGGCCGTCGCCGTCGCCGTCGTGGTCTGGGTCGGTCTGATCGGCCTGGGCATTGCCGGGCGCCGGGCCGCCGGCGTCACCGAGGCTGCCCTTGGACAGGTGCGCACTGCGGCCTTCCCCGTGCCCGACCAGGCGACCGCGCCGACGTGGGGCCGCTGGTGGCGGGTCACCCGAGCCATTCCTTTTAAGTCACGGGCGGTACGGGTGACCTGCAACATCGACTACTGGGGCGACGGTATCAAGCGTCACCGACTGGACGTCTACCAGTCCCGCCTGGCGCCGCCGGGCAAGGCGCCGGTCATGGTCTACATCCACGGGGGCGCCTGGATGATCGGCGAGAAGCGCGAACAGGGGAAGCCGATGATGTACGAGCTCGTCGCCCGGGGCTGGGTTTGTGTGGCCATCAACTACCGGCTGAGCCCGAAGGCGACCTGGCCGGACCACATCGTCGATGCCAAGCGGGCAGTGGCCTGGGTCAAGGAGCACATCGCCGAGTTCGGGGGCGACCCCTCCTTCGTCGCCGTAAGCGGTGGGTCGGCCGGCGGGCACCTGTGTGCGCTCCTCGCCCTCAGTGCGGGCGACCCCGGCTTCCAGCCGGGCTTCGAGGACGCGGACACGGCCGTGCAGGCAGCCGTCCCCTTCTACGGGGTCATGGACCTGACCAGCTCGCCCGCCGGCTCGGCCCTCTTCGGCCCTGGTCTCCTCAAGATGCTCGAGAAGCAGGTGATGAAGACGAAGGAGTCGGAGCACCCCGAGGTGTTCGGGGAGGCCTCGCCGACCTACCGGGTCCATGCCGGGGCCCCTCCGTTCTTCGTGCTCCAGGGCGTCAACGACACCCTGGTGCCGGTTGAGACGGCGCGCCTGTTCGTCGATCGACTGCGGTCGGTGTCCCTCGCCCCGGTGGCCTACGCGGAGTTACCCCTGGCCCAGCATGCTTTTGACGTCCTGGCCTCGTTGCGCTGCCAGGCCACCACCTCGGCCGTTGCGGATTTCCTCGAAGGCGTCCGCGCCGCCGGCGCGCACGCCTATGGCCTGGGCGTGATCCCCTCGCGAATTGTTTCTGACGTAGAGTCAGCTCCCGAATTGTGACCTCCCGCCCCGACCTGGACAGTCGGGGGGAGGGCGGGAGAACCGAGAAGGGGTGGCTGTGGGGAACTTGCAGATGTACGGCTCGACCAGGCGCGCGGCGCGTGGGCAGGCCCATCGAGCCCTCCGGGGTCTGCTGGCCGGCTCGGTGATCGCCGGATCGGCCGTCATAGGGGGAGGTGCCCTGGTGACCGCCACCCCGGCCGGAGCTGCCTCATCGGCGGCGGGAACCTGCACGCCGGCCCTGGCCCCGACGGCGGCCCAGAATGCGGCCACAACCGGGATCACCCCGAAATCGGTGACGGTCGGTAACGTCTCCATCATCAGCGGTCCCGTGCCCGGCCTGTTCGAAGGTGCACCGATCGGTGTCAAGGCCTACTTCGCCATGGTCAACGCCCACGGCGGCGTCAACGGCCGGAAACTCCTCGTCGATTCCAAGGACGACGCATTCAGTGGTCAGCAGAACATGACCGAGACCCAGGAGGCGATCAGCAACGACTTCGGGCTGGTCGGAAGCTTCTCGCTCTTCGACGGGTACGGGTGCGCGGCCCTGGCCAGCGACACTGCCGTTCCGGATGTCTCCGTCACCTTGGACTCCGGTACCAACGCGCTGCCCAATGACTTCAGTGCGCAGCCGCTGTCCGGCCAGGAGACCCTCGGACCGGTTTCCTATTACAAGAAGCACTACCCCAAGGACATGACGGTCGGCGCCATCATCTCGGACGTCGCGTCGGCCGAGACCCAGATGGCACAACAATTCGCCGGCTTGAAGAGCGAGGGCTACAAGATCGCTTACGTCGACGATGTCAATCCGCTGGCTTCCGACTTCACCACCGACGTCATCAACATGAAGAACAAGGGCGTCAACGCCGTCGACCTGACCGGGATCGACTGGCAGGACGCGGCCATCTTCGTCGAGAACGCCAACACCCAGAACTGGCACCCGGGGCTCATCTTCTCGGGCGGGCCCGTCTATGCCGATCAGTTCATCTCCCACGCCGGCGGCCCTGCGGTGACCAACGGGATCCAGATCGGCCAGGTCTACGCCCTCTATCTCGGCGAGGACGCCCAGAAGGTGCCGGCGGTCAAGCAGTTCGACACCTACGTGAAGAAGGTCAACCCGTCGTGGGTTCCCGACCTCTACACGCTCTTCGGGTGGGCTTCGGCCGAGATGTTCGTCCAGGCGCTCAAGGCCGCCGGGCCCGACCCGACCCGCGGTGCCGTGATGGCGCAGCTCAAGAAGATCACGAGCTTCAATGCCGACGGGCTCTTCGGCGGCTCGGATCCCGCCGCCAAGAAGGTGACGGCATGCTTCCTGATGGCCGGCATCAAGAACGGGAAATTCGTGCGCGAGCTGCCGACGAGCGGAGGGTTCGACTGCAACGCGAAGTTGTACAACGCATCCGGCATCACGGGCTAAGGCGGCGCCGCAGTTGGATCTCCCCGGGGTGAGCACGAGGTGAGGTCGTGAGCGTCTTCCTCTCGTTCACGGTCCTCGGCATCGTGTACGGCGCCGTCTACGGTCTCCTGGCCATCGGCCTCGTCGTGACCTACAACACGACCGGCGTATTCAACTTTGCCCAGGGCGCGGTTGGCATGGTGGCAGCGTTCTCCTACTGGGAGTTGTGGCAGAACGAGCATTGGCCGTTCCTGGTGGCCATCGCCTTCGTTGTCTTCGTGGAGGCGCCGCTCCTCGCCCTCGTGGTCGAGTTCGTGCTTTTCCGCCGCATCCACGGGGCGACGGTGGAACGGTCGCTCATGGTCTCCCTCGGTCTCCTGGTGATTCTGCTCGGCGTGGCCACCATCTTCTGGAGCAGCCCCGACATCATCCGCTCCGTCCCGCCCTACTTCACGCAGTCCGACGGGACCGTGTTGTCGGTCCGCCTGTTCGGGCCCAATGGCATCACGCTGCAGTACCAGCAGATCATGATCGTGGTTGTCACAGCGGTGGTCGGCCTCGCGCTCGGCGTGTTCCTGCGCCGGGCCCGCCTCGGCGTGGCCATGCGCGCCGTGGTCGATGATCCTGAACTGGTCTCCCTGGCCGGCGCCAAGCCCCACCGGCTGTCGCAGACGGGCTGGATGCTCGGGTTCATGCTCGCCGCGCTGGCCGGCGTGCTCATAGCCCCGCTGGTGGGCCAGACCGGTCTGACGTCGACGCAGCTGACGCTGCTGGCGCTGAACGGCTTCGCAGCGGCGGTGGTCGGGCGGCTGCGCAGCCTCCCGATGACCTTCGTCGGCGCGCTCATGCTCGGCCTCATCACCTACTACGCCGAGGGCTACCTTCCCGGTCACATCAACGCCGGTCTGGCCGCTGTCCTCGTCGAGGTGATCCCCGTCGTGTTCCTGTTCGTGGCCCTGCTGATCATTCCGGCGGCCCGGCTGGCACCGGTGGGACGCCTCGCTGTCAGACCGCCCCCGAGAGTCGTGACGGCGAGCCAGTCCGCGGCCGGAGCGGTGGTGCTCGTCGCCGCCATGATCGTTCTGGCCGTCATGGCGGGGGCCACGGCCCTGGCCACGCTTTCGCAGGGCTTGGCCCTCGGCATCGTGGGCCTGTCGCTGGTGCTGCTCGTCGGCTATGCGGGGCAGGTGTCGCTCTGCCAGCTGACGTTCATGGGTATCGGCGCCTTCACCATGGGAAAGACGTTCGGGGGTGGCTCGTGGTGGGGATTGATCCTCGCCGTCGTGGTGTCGGGCGCGGTCGGGGCGCTCGTGGCCCTGCCGACCCTGCGTCTGCGCGGCTTGTACCTGGCGCTGGCCACCTTCGCCTTCGGCGCTGTCATGTACTCAGCCTTCTTCGACAACTCCAGCGTCATCTCCGACGGGAGCCGCGTCAACGTGGGCCGGCTGCCTCTGCCCTTCACGTCGACCGTGAGCAACGAGGCCGAGCTCATTGAGGTCGCGGTGGTGGCCGCCATCTGCGCTCTGCTGATCGGGCTGGTGCGCCGCAGCACCTTCGGCCGCCGGCTCGTGGCAATGAGCGATTCGCCGGCGGCATTCGCCACGGTCGGCCTGAGTGCCGTGCGAACGAAGGTCATCGTCTTCAGCCTCTCGGCCGCCATGGCCGGGCTGGGAGGTGTCTTCTACGCCGGCCAGCAGGGTGGCATTGGCGCCACTGACGTGCAGTACATCGGCAGCCTGACGCTGCTCCTCTTCGTGGCCATCTGGGGCATCCGGACCATCACGGGCGCGCTCCTGGGCGGCATGACGGCGGCGGCCATACCCGTGCTCCAGACCCACCTCCCCACATCGCTGGCCGACCTGACCGGACTCGCAGCAGGGATCGGCATCGTGCTCCTTGCCCGCAGCCCCGAGGGGATCCTTGGCATGACCTGGCTTACGAACCGGGTGCGCCTGCCGTTCGGCAACGAGGAACGCGATGTCACCCTGCAGGGTGTGGAACGCGAGGTGGCCAATGCTGCCTGAAGTCGCAGACGCGGGCGGGAGCGGCGGCCCCGCGCTCGAAGTCGCGCACGTGAGCGTTCACTTCGGCGGGGTGGCCGCGCTGTCCGACGTGTCGCTGCGCGCAGAGGCGGGCACGGTCACCGGCCTGATCGGTCCCAACGGCGCCGGCAAGACCACGCTGTTCAACGTCATCACCGGATTGCAGCGACCAGACCGGGGCTCTGTGTCGCTGGGGGGAACTGATGTCACCCGCAAGGGTACGTACCGGCGGGCCCGTCTCGGCCTGGCCCGCACGTTTCAGCGTCTGGAGCTCTTCTCGTCTCTCAGCGCAGCAGACAACGTCCGGGTCGGGCTCGAAGCCTTCGGTCACGCCGCGCCGTCCGCCGCGCTCGGCCTGCTCGAACGCGTCGGCGTGGGGGATGAAGCCGGAGCACCGGTGTCCTCGCTGCCGACGGGATCCGCCCGTCTGGTCGAGTTGGCCCGTGCCCTCTCGACCGAGCCCAAGGTGCTGCTTCTCGACGAGCCGTGCTCCGGCCTCGACGAACGCGAGAGCGATGCCCTGGGTCGCCTCCTCATGTCGCTGGCGGCCGAGGGCCGCGCCATCGTCCTGGTCGAGCACGACACGGACCTCGTGCTGCGGATCTGCGGGACGGTCCACGTGCTCGACTTCGGCCAGGTCATTGCCTCGGGTGCGGCGGACGACGTCCGCCGGAATCCGGCCGTGCAAGAGGCCTACCTTGGCCGCGCCCCGGACCCCCGACCGACCGAGGATGGCGCGTGAGCGCGGCGCCCGGGGCCGGTGTGGCGATCGAGGGCGTGCACGCCGCGTATGGGCGGATCGAGGTCCTGCACGGCGTGGATGTACGGGTTCCCGGTGGGAGCGTGTTCGCGCTGCTCGGGCCCAACGGTGCCGGCAAGAGCACGCTTCTCAAGGTCATCAACGGTCGTCTGCGCTCTACAGCGGGGTCGGTGGCCATCGACGGTGTGACGCCGCGGGGTTGGACGCCAGAGGCGTTGGCGCGCGCGGGCGTCGTCGCCATCCCCGAAGGGCGCGGCGTGTTCCCCAATCTGACGGTGCGGGACAACCTGCGTATGTGGACGTACCGCGGAGGTCTCACCACCGATCAGGTCGAGACCCGCGCCTACGAGCAGTTCCCCCGGTTGAAGGAGCGCCGCAGACAACTCGCCGGCACCTTGTCCGGGGGAGAGCAGCAGATGTTGGCCATCTCGCGGGCGCTGGCGGGGGAGACCAAGGTGCTCCTGCTCGACGAGATCTCCATGGGGCTCGCACCCATCATCGTGAGCCACCTGTACGAGCTGGTGACAGCCATCGCCACCGGCGGTGTGACCGTCGTCCTGGTCGAGCAGTTCGCGGAGACCGCACTCGGTGTGGCCGACCGTGCCGCCATCATGATGCACGGCCGTGTCGCCCATGAGGGCACGCCGCAGGAGATGGCCGACGCCGCCGAGTCCGCCTATCTCTGACCGGCGCGGTCAGCTCTCGTCGGCCAGCACCACGTCGACGGACAGCGTGTCGCCGGCCGAGACCACCAGCTGGTCCACGCCCCCGGCATCGACGATGTCACCCCGAGCGGCTTCCACCGCGGCGAGCGTCGCCGGTGGGCCGGTGACTGTGAGCAAGGTGACCCGCGCCCGCATGGAGCGCTTGTTGGTGGTCTTCTCGCGGCGGATCGCACTGAGCACCTCGGCTGCCGCGGTCAGGACGGTGGTGTCCGCGCGTGCGTGGGTCCCCACGTCGGTTCCCTCGGGCCAGGGAGCCAAGTGCACCGAGCCCTCTTGCCACCAGCTCCAGACCTCCTCCGTGACGAAGGGGAGGAAAGGGGCGAAGAGACGGTGGAGGGCGGAGAGGGCTAACGCCAGCGTCGCCCGGGCCGAGTTGGCCCCACCCGCCGTTCCTTCGCCGTAGGCGCGTGTCTTGACGAGCTCGACGTAGTCGTCGCAGAAGGACCAGAAGAACGTCTCCGTGAATTCCAGGGCACGCGCGTAGTCGAACTCGTCGTGTGCTGCCGTCACCGCCTCCACAAGAGAGGACAATTGCGAGAGGAGCGCGGCGTCGAGCGGCATGACCACGGCGTCGAGCCCTGGAACCGGCCCGTCGCCCAGCCGGCCCAAGGCGAACTTCGAAGCATTGAGCACCTTGATCGCCAGCCGGCGGCCGATCTTCATGACACCGATATCGAGCGCGGTGTCCGTCCCGGGTCGGCCGTTGCAGGCCCAATAGCGCACAGCATCGGAGCCGAACTCCTCCAGCGTCGCCATCGGCGTGATCACGTTGCCTTTCGACTTGGACATCTTCTTGCGGTCCTTGTCGAGGATCCAGCCGTTGATGGTGGCGTGTCGCCACGGCAGCACGTCGTGCTCCTGATGCGATCGCAGCAGGGTCGAGAAGAGCCAGGTGCGGATGATCTCAGGCCCTTGGGGTCGGAGATCCATGGGGAAGGTGGCCTCGAACAGCGCCGGATCGTCCACCCACCCACAGGCGATCTGCGGCGTCACCGAGGACGTGGCCCAGGTATCCATGACGTCTGGGTCACCGGTGAACCCACCGGGGACTCCGCGCTGCTCCGGCGCGTAGCCTTCAGGCACGTCAGTGGTGGGGTCGACGGGCAACACCGCCTCGTCGGGCACGATCGGGGCTGTGTGGTCTGCTTCGCCGTCGGGCCCGACGGGATACCAGACGGGCACCGGCACCCCGAAGAAACGTTGGCGGCTGACGAGCCAGTCGCCGTTAAGGCCGCGTACCCAGTCGTCGAAGCGGACCTGCATGTAGGACGGGTGCCAGTCGAGCGCGGTGCCCCGAGCGAGGAGGTCGCGCCGGAGGTCGTCGTCACGACCGCCGTTGCGGATGAACCACTGCCGGCTCGTGACGATCTCAAGCGGCCGGCTGCCCCGCTCGTAGAATTTCACCGGGTGTTCAATCGGCCTGGGGTCCCCGACCATGTCGCCCGATGCCGCCAGCATCTCGACCATGGCCCGCTGGGCCTGCTTCACGCTCCGGCCGGCGATG
This sequence comes from Acidimicrobiales bacterium, assembly GCA_036273055.1. GTDB lineage: Bacteria > Actinomycetota > Acidimicrobiia > Acidimicrobiales > RAAP-2 > Bog-473. Next base: position 30,531 of record DATAXG010000054.1, read on the forward strand.
GCCCGCCAGGCCTCGCCGTCAGGGACACCGGGCGGGGGCGTCTCGGTGATGCGGCCCGAGCGGGTCACGATGCTCCGCGTCGGCAGGTCGAGCTCACGCCACCACACGACGTCGGTGACGTCGCCGAAGGTGCAGATCATGGCGATGCCCGAGCCCTTGTCCGGCTCAGCCAGCGGGTGGGCCAGGACGGGCACCTCGGCACCGAAGAGCGGTGTGTGCACTGTCGAACCGAAGCGGTCGGCGTAGCGCTCGTCGTCGGGGTGGGCCACCAAGGCGACGCAGGCGGCCACGAGTTCGGGCCGAGTCGTCTCGATCTCGATGTCGTCGAAGCGCAGGCGGTGGTACGCACCGGCCAGCTGGCGGTCTTCCATCTCGGCCTGGGCCACCGCCGTCTGGAAGTCCACGTCCCACAGCGTCGGCGCCTCGGACGTGTAGGCCTCGCCCCGGGCGAGGTTGTGCAGGAACATCCGCTGGCTGGTCCGCCGGCTCTTGTCGTCGATGGTGGCGTACGTGCGGGCCCAGTCGACCGACAGCCCGACGCGGCGCCAGAGGTCCTCGAACGTCCGCTCGTCCTCCGCGGTGAGCTGATGGCAGAGCGCGATGAAGTTGGGCCGGCTGATCGGGATGTCGTCCTTTCCCGGCTCCTCGGGCGGGCGGAAATCCGGGTCGTAGGGGAGCGAGGGATCGCAGGTCACGCCGAAGTAGTTCTGCACCCGCCGCTCGGTGGGAAGCCCGTTGTCGTCCCATCCCATCGGGTAGAAGAGCTTCCAGCCACGCATCCGCCGGTAGCGGGCGATGGCGTCCGTCTGGACGTAGCCGAAGACCGAGCCCATGTGGAGGGATCCCGAGACGGTCGGCGGGGGCGTGTCGATGGAGAACACCTCGGCCCGGGTGGCGGTGTCGTCGAAGCGGTAGGTCCCCGCCTCCTCCCAGGAGGTGGCCCAGCGCTCCTCGAGATTGTCGAGCGTGGGCTTGTCGGGGACGCGGGGCGCTCCTGTCGTAGGGGTCGACATGATCGGGTTACCGTACCGTGATGCTGCGCCTGCACGACACCGCGACGGGGACCGTTCGCCCCTTGGAGCACCGGATTGAGGGGGAGGTGTCGATGTACGTCTGTGGCCCCACGGTCTATGACATGCCCCACATCGGCCACGGGCGGGCCAACCTCACCTTCGACATCCTCCGGCGCTACCTGAGCTTCGTCGGTCTGCGCGTGCATCACGTGGCCAACGTCACCGACGTCGACGACAACATCATCAAGCGGGCCGCCGAGCTCGGGCGCACCGAGGCGGATGTCGCGGCCGAGTTCGAGGCCCGCTGGTGGGAATCGATGGACGCGCTGGGTGACCTGCGCCCGCAGGAGATCCCCCACGCGACGCACTACATCGAGGACATGGTCGCGCTTGTGGGTGAACTGGTAGCCATGGGGAAGGCCTACGAGACCCCCGATGGCGTCTACCTGGAGGTGTCAACCGTCGAGGGATACGGCCTCCTGGCGCGGCAGTCGTTGGAGTCCTTACGGGTCGGGGCGAGGGTGGAGGCCAACGAGGAAAAGCGTTCGCCGCTCGACTTCGCGCTGTGGAAGAAGGCAAAGGACGGCGAGCCCAGCTGGGACTCGCCGTGGGGACGGGGTCGGCCGGGCTGGCACACCGAGTGCGTCGTCATGTCGCTGGATCTGCTCGGTGAGGGGTTTGACCTCCACGGCGGCGGACAAGACCTGAAGTTCCCGCACCACGAGAACGAGCGGGCACAGGCGGTCGCTGACGGGAAGGCCTTCGCCCGACATTGGATGCACAACGGCTGGGTGGAGGTCGAGGGCACGAAGATGTCCAAGTCCCTGGGCAACTTCACCACGCTGCCCGACCTGCTCTCCCGGCACGATGCCCGGGCCTACCGGCTCCTGGTGCTCCGCGCCCACTACCGCTCGCCGATCGAGGTGACCCCGGAGACCCTCGCCGACGCCGAGAAGGCGTTGACCCGGTTGGACGGGCTGGCGCGGCGCTTTGCCGTGGCCGAGCTCCTCGAGCAGACCGATGGAGGATTCGTGGTCGAGGGGACGCCGCCGGCGACAGGCGTGGACCCGGGAGCGACCTCCGCCTTTCGGGCTCGTATGGACGAGGATCTCGACACACCGGGCGCGCTGGCCGGCATTTTCGAGCTCGTGACCGCCGCCCATTCCGCCGCTGATGCGAAGGACGAGGAGGTCGGGCAACGACTGGCCCGTACCGCTGCGGTGCTCGCCGCCGCCCTCGGTCTGTCGCTACGCGCCTCCGAAGACGAGGTCGACGACGAATCGGCTCGACTGGTGGCGGAGCGTGACGTGGCCCGGCGTGACAAGGACTTCGCCCGGGCGGACGCACTGCGGGATGAACTGGTCGCCCGAGGTTGGACCGTTGAAGACACCTCGAGCGGCACCGCTATCCGCCGCTGATTCGGAGTAATACTCCAGTTCAAGGGTCTTTTCATTCCCTGGCTCGATTGTGACCGGATGGTAGGTTACTGTTGAGTAACAAAGGAACCCCTTGGGTGGGCCGCGCCGGGCGTGGCGAACGTTCTCCAGCTGCGGTTCCACGAAACGCAGGGCTCCGGCCCCGGTCGGGGTCGCGCACGCAAGGAGAAGGCACCATGTCCGACTACTCCCTCGAGCTCAACGAGGACCAGCAGCAGATCGTCAAATGGGTGCACGAGTTCGCCGAGAACGTCGTGCGTCCCGCCGGACCCGAATGGGACGAGCGGGAGGAAACGCCGTGGCCCATCATCGAGGAGGCGGCGAAGAACGGTCTCTACTCGTTCGACTTCATCGCACAGTGCTTCTCGGACCCGACCGGGCTTCTCATGTGTCTGGTCAACGAGGAGATGAGCTGGGGGGACGCTGGCATTGCACTGGCCATCTTCGGCTCCACCCTGGCCGTGGCCGGGATCTTTGCCAACGGAACTTCCGAGCAGATCGGCGAATGGATCCCGCAGTGCTTCGGGAGCCCTGACGACGTCAAGCTGGCGGCGTTCGGCGTCTCCGAGCCCGATGCCGGATCGGACGTCTCCTCGCTGAAGTCGCGCGCCGTCTACGACGAGGCCAAGGACGAGTGGGTCCTCAACGGCACGAAGACGTGGATCACCAACGGCGGCATTGCCAACACCCACGTGCTGGTGCTCTCGGTCGACCCGGATCTCGGGAGCCGCGGCCAGGCAAGTTTCGTGGTGCCGGAAGGGACGCCGGGCATCTCCCAGGGCCAGAAATTCAAGAAGATGGGCATCCGCGCGTCGCACACGGCCGAGGTCGTGCTCGAAGACTGTCGGGTGCCCGGCCGCTGCCTCCTCGGTGGCAGGGAGAAGCTCGACGAGCGTCTGGCCCGGGCCAAGGAAGGGAAGAAGACATCCACGCAGGCGGCGATGGCGACCTTCGAGGCGTCGCGTCCGATTGTGGGCGCTCAGGCCGTCGGCATCGCCCGGGCCGCCTACGAGTACTCGCTCGCATATGCCAAGGAGCGCAAGCAGTTCGGCCGGGCCATCATCGAGAACCAGGCCATCGCCTTCAAGCTGGCCGACATGAAGATGCACACCGACGCCGCCCGGTTGCTCGTCCACCGCGCCGCCAACATGGCCAGCACCGGGAAGAAGTTCGAGAACGGCGAGGGTTCCATGTCGAAGCTGTACGCCGGCGAGAATGCCGTCTGGGTGACCGACCAGGCCATCCAGATCCTCGGCGGGTACGGCTATGTCCGGGAGAACCCTGTCGAGCAGTGGCACCGGGACTCGAAGATCTACACCATCTTCGAGGGCACCTCAGAGGTACAGCGGCTCGTGATCAGCCGGGCGATCTCCGGTATTCACATCAACTGAGCCTCCGTCCGGCCCGGGTCCGCCGGGCCAGGATGCGCCGACGCCGGTTCAAGCACAGAGGTCGTTTGACCGACCTCCTGGGTAGCCATGTGTACAAACTTCAAGGTGCCGCGGGCACAGGACGGGTCGGTGGTCGTCGGCCGGAACCTCGAGTTCCCCTCCGTGATGCAGACCTCCCTGGCCGTGCTTCCGGCGGACTTCCGAGGCAGCTTCGCTCGCCCAGACGGGGCGGAGAGCGGGACGGGATGGACCGCCCGCTACGGCGTGGTGGGCATGTGCGGCTTCGGGCACCCATCGGTCCTCATGGACGGCATGAACACCGCCGGCCTCTCGGGCCACGTGCTCTACATGCCCCAGTACTGCCAGTACCAGCCCTACCGGGGTGATGGCTCCGACGTGGCGGAGACGGAGCTGTGCGCCTGGCTGCTCGGGACGTGCGCCAGCACGGAAGAGATCGGTCGGGCGCTCGAGGGGAAGAACGTGTGGGGCCTGGACCCCGGCATGGGCCTCGTCCCGCCCTGCCACTTCCTCTTCCACGACGAGCATTCGTCGGTCGCCCTCGAGTTCCACCCAGACGGGTGGAGGCTGCTGGACAACCCGACGTCGGTGGCGACCAACGCGCCATATCTCGACTGGCACCTGACGAATCTCAAGAACTACGTGGGCCTCTCGCCGATCGCGCCGGCGACGCCGCATCCCGAAGGCATCGACCTGACGCCATTCGGGCTCGGGCAGGGGCTGATGGGCCTCCCTGGGGGGCTCACCCCGCCGGCACGGTTCATCCGGGCCTACGCGCTGACGTCGATGGCCAACCCGCCGGAGAACGGCCGGGAGGCCGAGCAGTTCGCCCTCCACGTGCTGAACTCGTTCGACACGGTCGGCGGGTTCATGGGCCGCGTCTTCGGCGAGGCACACTCCGTCCACGACGCCACCGTCTGGGACACCATTGCCAATCTCACCGGCCGGCGTTACGCCTACCGCACCATGGGCGACCCGACGGTGTACGTCGTCCGCCTCGAAACCACCGACTTCACGGGGCCGGCGCGCCGGAAGCACCTCTCCTGGGACGGCGACTTCACGGCCGTCACCGTCTGAACTGGCGGGCGCCGGACTGGGCGGGGTCGGGCGGCGAGTTACGGCGCCAGGGCTCCCTTCTATGCTCTGGCCGTGGTCTCAGAGCTCTTTGACGACACGGCCTGGACCGAGGTCCCTGGCTTCGACTTCACCGACATCACGTATCACCGGGCCAGAGCGCACGGCACCGTGCGCATCGCATTCGACCGGCCCGAGGTGCGCAACGCCTTCCGCCCCCACACGGTCGACGAGCTCCTGGTCGCCTTCGAGCACGCTCGCCAGGCGGCCGACGTGGGGTGCGTGCTCCTGACCGGGAACGGCCCATCACCCCGCGACGGCGGCTGGGCCTTCTGCTCGGGAGGCGACCAGCGCATTCGAGGCGCCGACGGCTACCAGTACGAGGGCTCAGGGAGTGCGGGCCAGGACGACGGGGGCGGAGCGGCTCAGGCCGGCCGGCTCCACATACTGGAGGTCCAGCGGCTCATCCGCTTCATGCCCAAGGTCGTGATCTGCGTGGTCCCGGGCTGGGCCGCCGGCGGCGGGCACAGCCTCCACGTCGTGGCTGACCTCACCTTGGCCAGCGAGGAGCACGCCCGCTTCAAGCAGACCGATGCCGACGTGGCCAGCTTCGACGGGGGCTACGGTTCGGCTTACCTGGCCCGCCAGGTTGGCCAGAAGTTTGCCCGCGAGATCTTCTTTCTGGGAGACACCTACACGGCAACCGAGGCCTACCAGATGGGCGTGGTCAACCGGGTCGTGCCCCACGACCGACTGGAGCACGTCGCGCTCGAATGGGCCGCGACCATCAACCGGAAGAGCCCGACCGCCATCCGCATGCTGAAGTACGCGTTCAACATGATCGACGACGGGCTCGTCGGCCAGCAGCTCTTCGCCGGCGAGGCGACCCGCCTCGCCTACGGCACGCCCGAGGCGACCGAGGGGCGCGACTCCTTCCTGGAGAAGCGGGCGCCCGACTGGTCGCCGTTCCCCTGGCACTACTGAGGCGGGTCGCTTCTGGTCAGCACGGCACCGCCTGTGGACGGGGTGCATGCGGCGCACGCGCGTGTGTCAAATGGCGACACCCGGCCGCTGGGTTCGGGCCGCTCGAATGTACGGCACGGGCCGGCCCGATGAGCCCTTTTCTGTGCCAACGGTCTGATGAGCTCATTGAGGTCGGCGCCAGATCCTGATGTCCGGGTCGGACTGGCGCGTCCGACCCGTCTGACCCACGCCGGCTGTTGCGTTGCCATCGGCAGGCAGGTGCTCGTGGCATGGCGCACGGCTGCATCCCGCTGTCGTGATGTACACGGGAGGTTGGGCCGCTCTACTCTCTTGGAAAACCTCGGGGTGTCCATCGAAAACGAGGAGTCGCGATGTCGCAGCGCCCGGGGCCCGAGCCAGGTCAGCCAACGACCCCTGCCATACGCAGATCTGGCCGTCGTCAGCAGCGCGTCCGGTTCGATGGGCCGCCACCCCGGGCACTGACACTGTCAGGCTGGGCATTGTTGCCGTTACGCGCCTTTTTGGGGTTCACCTTCTGCTTTGCAGGACTGCAGAAGTTGGCCAATCCGAACTTCTTCGACGCAAACAGCCCTTCGAGTATTCAAGCCCAGCTGATTGCGTCGATCCGCATCAGCCCGTTGCACGAACTGCTCGTCCACCTGCTGCGTTTCGCCGTGCCCATCGGCATCACGATCGCGGTGGCCGAATTGGCGGTGGGCCTCGGAACACTTCTCGGCTTGTGGACTCGACTGGCCGCGGTTGGCGGGACGGTGCTGGCGTTCACACTCTTTCTCACGGTGAGCTTCCACTCGTCGCCCTACTACACGGGAGCGGACATCGTCTTCGTCTTCGCCTGGATCCCCCTGGTCCTCGCCGGATCAGGGGGCGTTCTCTCCCTCGACGCGATGATCGCGGCGCGGGTGGCCGGCGAACACGATCTCGGCCCACCCGCGGTTGTTCCGCTTCGTTTCTCCATCGTCCAAGAGGTATGCGGCCACTACGAAAACGACATCTGCACGGCACAGGGAGGACGACCGTGTGCTGTCCACAAATGCCCCTTTTTGTCTGCTCGGCCGCAGACGGCGCGCACCGTCGCGGTGGACGGACGTCTCAAGGGGGTCGACCGTCGGACGGTCGTGCTCGGGGCGGCGGCAGCTGTTGCGGCTGGCGTTGTCGCCGGCGCGACGGCTGTTGCCGGGCGAGTGGCCGGCGGGGTGAAGGGCGCCGGTAGCGAGACGGTCACCCTCGCCCCCCGTCAACCGCGTGGTTCGCCTACGACCCGACCGAGCTCTCCGACCACGACCCCATCGCCGGTTCCGCCCACGACGCAACCGGCCGGAACGCAGATCGGCCCCGCGAGCGAAGTGCCCGTGGGTGGGGCGGCGCGCTTCACGGACCCGAAGTCGGGGGATCCGGGTCTGGTTCTCCAGATCGCCGAGGGGCGATTCGTGGCCTACGACGCCATCTGCCCCCATGCGGGTTGCACGGTGGATTACTCCTCTGCCGCGAATCTCATCGTGTGCCCGTGCCACGGTTCCGAGTTCGACCCGAGCACGGGTGCGGTCGTGAACCCGCCGGCATCCCGTGGCCTCATACCGATACACGTCGCCGTCGATGCGAGCGGCGAACTCGTCGTCGAGAGCTAGTTGACAGTCGCTGTCACTCCCTGCAGTGCGATGTTGGCGGACGCCGCCTCGGCCTGACTGTCGCCCGAATAGGCGTTCACCAGGAGGCTGACGTAGAGGCTCATCGACCCAGGGGCGAGGTCCGAACCGTCGGGGCAGAAGAGCTGGACGCTCTCCGTCCCGGAGCCGGGGCCCATGGGCGCGCCGAGATCGTATTGCCCGGGTGGCAGTGACCAGATCGGGTAGGAGCCGTCCACGCAGTTCGTCGGTCCAGTTCCCGCTTCGAACGAAATCAGGGCAAACGCGTTCTCGGGGCTGCCTGACTGCGAGAGGCCCGAGGTGGTGTACGGGATCGAGAAGGTGACCGATGGGGCGGCGGAACTCAGCATGACCGAGCCGGTGAGCATGGTGTCCACGTCAGCCGACTGTTCGACGAACTCGTTGCCGAGCGCCTGGGCCGAAACGGTGGCGGAGCCGTCGGGGGATGCCACCGAGCTGACCGACGCGCTGCCCACGACCGGGGCCGCCACCGCGGGGAGGGGGGAACAGCTGCTGAAGGTGGGTGGGTAGGGCCCCTGTCCCGGCGCCGAGCCCAGGACTGCATCGAGCTCGCTGTAGGCGTCTTCGAGCGCAGGGTTGAGGACCGGCAGGTAGGTCGGGCCGTCGCATTGCGTCGACGTGACGGCGTACGACGTCACGGGCAGGATGTTCGGCGAGCCCGCCGCCGCGACGGACGGGAGGAGCGGAATTGAGAGCGCGAGGCCGCCGAGAGTGGCCACGATGCTCTTCCAGGAGGCTGCGTGCACGGGATGACCCTGCTTCCGCTCGTCCGCAGCGGCATCGCTGCGGCCTCCGTTCCCGCCCTATCGGGAGGATACCGTGAGCCGCTGACCGTTGCCCGCTGCCCGCTGCGTCGGCCTCGCATCACCGCCTGCCCCCGCGCGGCGGGTTGCATGGCCGGCGTACGGTCGGCCGACAGAGGCGTTCGGACCGGTCCACCAGGCCTTTCTCCGTGCTGAGCTGCCGTCCGGCGTCGTGCTCCGTGACCCGGATTCCCTAAAGCAACCCTGGGTTGCTGCCGACACTGTCAACGGCGGATTCATCTGGGTGGTCTGCGCCGCACCGGAGGGCTTTGGCCGACCGGGAGCGCCGTGTGAAGGGATCGTGGGCATGGTCACTGAAGAGGAATGGTTCGGAGAGATGGCGAAGGCCAAGCGCCTCCGCTTCATCAGCCCGCTGGCGGGACTGATCGTCCTCGGATTGCTCACGGTGCCGGCAGTCGCCATCGGCCGATCCGTCGGGACCGGCGTCACCGCCTACGCCGTCACAGCGGGCGTGCTGACGGCCCTCCTTCTCCCCTTGATCTACCTGCTGGTCATCATCAGCGACCGCCAGCAGCGCAAGACCGACGACAAGGTCCGCGCCCTCACCCGGGAGCTCAGCGAAGCGATCGACGTCGCCGACCGTGAGGGGATAACTCGGGAAGTGCAGGGACAGCGCCAGCGCTTCGAGAGCCGCCTGGCCAACGCACTCGACATGGCGGAAGGTGAGCCTGAGGTCATCGACGTGATCGAGCGGTCGTTCGCGGCCGTCGTGCCCCATGCGCCCGTCGAGCTCTTGCTGGCCGACAACAGCCACGCTCATCTGCTCCGCATGGCCGGCGTCGGGCCCGATGGCGACCCGCCGTCGTGCAGCGTCGACTCACCGGACCGTTGCCCCGCCGCCCGGAGGGCGCAGGTACAGGTCTTCGGCGACAGCGACCACCTCGACGCCTGTCCCAAGCTCCGCAACCGGCCGCAGGGCCGCCTTTCCGCTCTCTGCGTGCCGGTCTCCATCATGGGGCGGACCGTGGGCGTGATCCACGCCACCGACGAGCCTGAAGCCGTGGTCGAGGATTCCCAGGTTCAGGATCTGACGACACTGGCCAAGCTCGCCGGCGCGCGCATCGGGTTGCTCCGGGTGATGGCCGAGACCCAGCTCCAGGCGTCGACCGACACTCTTACCGGGCTGCTCAACCGGCGGTCCTTCTCCGAGAAGCTCGCCGCCGTGCCGCACGACCTGTATCCCGTGGCGGTGGCCATGGCCGATCTCGACCACTTCAAGAACCTCAACGACACCTACGGGCATGAGACCGGCGACCGGGCGCTCAGACTGTTCGCCCGTGTGCTGCGCGACTCCCTCCGCGGCCACGACCTGATCTCCCGCTACGGCGGTGAGGAGTTCGCCATCGCCTTCCCCGACTGCTCGTCCGTCGACGCCATCCGCGCGCTGAACACGGTGCAGGCGCAGCTGGACGCAGCCATCACCGTCGGTGGGCTGCCCAAGTTCACCTCCAGCTTCGGGATCACCGAGACCGAGCCGGGGGAGGAGTTGGCGGCCGCCCTCCGCCGGGCTGACGATGCGCTCCTGTTGGCCAAGCGCTCGGGGCGCGACCAGATCGTTCTTCACGATCCAGCGACGGGGTCGAACGCTCCCGTGACCAACGGTTCCGCGCCACATGAGGTCGTGGAGCTGCTCCGGGCCGAGCGCATCTGAACCGCCGCCCGTCGGGGCGTCCTGTCCTCGCCGGGGGCGCAAGAGCGCAGGATAGCGTCGCCGCATGGCGGCAGTTCCACTCCGGCGCAACCGCGACTTCGTCCTTCTCCAGACGGGCCAGCTCCTGTCGAATGCGGGCACGCAGGCGACATCGATCGCCTACCCGCTCCTCGTCCTCGCCCTGACGCACTCCGCCGTCAAGGCGGGCCTCGTCTCCTTCGCCCGCACCGCCCCGGTCGCCATCCTCGCCATTCCCGCCGGTTTGGCGGCCGATCGTTGGAACCGGCGGGCCCTCATGATCGGGGCCGACGCCCTGCGGGCCGCCGCCATGGCCGGTTTCGCCGTCGCCCTCGTGTTCGGCAGTGTTCCCTTCTGGATCATCCCCTGTGTGGCCTTCGTCGAGGGGATCGGCGCCACCGTGTTCAACGCTGCGCAACCGGGAGCAGTGCGCGCCGTCGTCCCGACGGAGCAGCTGCTGGAGGCGGCGGGGGCGCAGAGCGGCCGGACGGCGGCAGTGCGCGTCGTCGGGCCGCCCGTGGGTGGTGTGCTCTTCGAAGCAGGGCGAGCCCTGCCCTTCCTGGTCGACGCCTTCTCATATGCGTGCTCGACCGCCTCGCTCCTGCTCATGCGCGTGCACTTCCAGGAGGAGCGGGAACGGGACCCTGGCTCCGCACGGCAGCGCGCCGCGGAGGGTCTCTCGTTCACCTGGCGGCAACCGTTCCTGCGCACGACGGCATTCTTGTACGGCCTGTTGAACTTCACGGCTCTCGGCCTGTTGTTCTGCATCGTGGTCATCGGCCAGAGCGAGGGGCTCTCGGGCGGCGTGATCGGGCTGTTGACCGGGCTGTTCGCCGCCAGTGTCGTCGTGGGCTCGTTCCTCTCACCGGCCATCCGGTCCGTCCTCTCCGTCCACGCCGTGCTCATCCTGGAGGTGTGGGCCTGGTTGGGCTGTGCCGTCTTCCTTGTCTGGCCCCGCGCCGTGGTCCTGGCCGCCGGGCTCGTCCCCGTTGGCCTCGCCGTGCCCTCGACGGATTCCGTCGTGAACGGCTACCGCATCGCGGCCACGCCGGATCGCCTGCTCGGTCGCGCCGAGTCGGTCCGGAGCGCCGTGGCGCTGTCCGCGGCATCGCTCGCCCCCCTCGCGGCCGGGTTCCTCCTGCAACACTCGACCCCACGCTGGACGGTGGCCTGCTTCACCGCCTGGGCCCTGGGCCTGGCCATCTGGGCCACGGCGAGCCATGCCCTGCGGGACCCGCCGCCGCTCATCCCGGGCCCCGCCACGTCGTGAGAGTGAGGTGCGGTTCGGCGCGTCGCTCCAGGTCGGGCCATAGTGTCGGCCTGTCATGCCCCGGCCACCGCTTCTCCGTCACCACACCGACGTCACCACGGAGTGGCTGACCGCCGCGCTCACGCAGTCCGGACAACTGGCTGACGGCGCGTCGGTGTGCTCCTTCGAGACCGCGTCCATCGGGACCGGGCAGATGGCCGACACGACACGGTTCAGCCTGACGCTCGACCGACCCGCTGCCGGTCCGTCCAGCGTGGTCGGCAAGTTCGCCTCGGCAGACGAGCAGAGTCGCGGCACCGGCCTCGCCCTGCGGGCCTATGAGATCGAGGTCCGCTTCTACCGCGAGGTGGCGGACTCGGTCCGCACCCGCCTGCCGGCGGTCTATCTGGCCGAGGTGGAGCCCGAGACGGGCTGGTTCACCCTCCTCATGGAGGACATCGCGGGCGGAGTCCAGGGAGACCAGATCGCGGCATGCGGCCCCGACGTGGCGACGGCCGTCCTCGACGAGATGGCAGGGCTGCACGCGCCGTGCTGGGAGGCACCCCGCCTCCGAGCCCTCGAGTGGCTCAATCGGGAGACCCCGGAGTCCGACGAGTTCCTGATCGCGCTGGTGTCCTCGCTGCTCCCAGGCTTCCTGGAGCGCTATGCCGACGCGCTCGCACCCGAGCACCAGGCGGTGTGCCGCCTGTTCGTCGAGCACCTGCCCGCGTACCTGCGCCTCCGGTCCGGTGGCCCGCGCACCGCCACCCACGGCGACTTCCGTCTCGACAATCTCCTGTTCCAGGCGGGCACGACGCGGCCCGTGGTCGTCGACTGGCAGACCCTGGCCTGGGGCCCGGGATCGACCGACGTGGCCTACTTCGTCGGCGGGTGCCTCAGCGCCGAGGACCGCCGAGCCCACGAGCTCGAACTCCTGGCCGGCTACCACGAAGCCCTGTGCCGGCGCGGCGTGCAGGGTTACTCGCTGGAGCAGCTGCGGGCCGACACCCGGCGCGACACCTTCGCTGGAATCCTGATGGCGATCGTGGCGTCCATGGTCGTGCAGCGGACCGAGCGGGGCGACCTCATGTTCCTCACGAGCTCGAGTCGCCACGCGCAACATGCGCTCGACGTGGACGCGCCCGCGCTGCTCCTTGAGGCCACGTGACCGAACTCCTGGTGCTCTGCACCGGCAATGCGGCGCGATCGGTCATGGCGGGGTTCATGTTGGATGCCCTCGAACAGGGTCGTCCCGGTTCCTCGCTCCACGTGGTGACCGCCGGCACGCACACCATCGACGGTCAGCCGATGGGCATGCGCACCCGCACCGCGCTGGCGCGCCTGCCCGAACTGGCCGGAGCCGACTTCCGTCGCCACCGGAGCCGTCAGGTCCACGGAGTAGACCTCGTGCACGCCGAGCTGGTGGTTGTCATGGAGGCGGACCACGTGCGCTTCGTACGGCGCCAGTTCCCGGACGCGGCGCCCAAGACCGCGCCCATCCGTCACCTGTGCCGGCACCTGGCGCCGGGACCGCCCGGGCTGGGCGAGCGGGTGCGGGCGCTCGCCCTCGACACCGTCGAGCTCGTCGACGGCGACGATGTCCTCGACCCGGCGGGACAGGAGGCGGACGTCTATGCCGCCTGCGTCGACGAGCTGTGGGGGTTGTGCCGCACCCTGGTCGCGCTGCTGTGAAGTGGCGCGTGCCTCAGTCGGCGTGCACCGAGCGCAGGCCGGCCCAGGCGAGGTCCGCCATGCGGCCCGCCAACTTCTGGGCCTCCTCGTCGACCGCGGCCTCGGAGTCGGGGCGCTGTGCCATGAAGCGGCGGCTCGCGCCCTCCGCCATGCCGACGATGCCGTAGGCGAGCAGGCGGCGGTGGTCGTCGTCGAGCCCGGCATCAATGAGGGGATCGATCGCCTCGGCGATGGCGTCCTCGACGGCGCGCAGCGCACGGCCCAGCTCGAAGTCGTCGGCGTGGTCCCGGCCGTACAGCAGGCGGAACTCCGCCTCGTGGCTGACCACCAGGCGGAAGTAGGCGGCGAAACCCAGCTCGACCTGCTGGCGCGGGCCCTCGGCCCGCATGACGGCGCGCCCGATGGCAGTCAGGAGGTC
>DATAXG010000055.1:0-24419 GCA_036273055.1 Acidimicrobiales bacterium
ACTCGGGTGCGGGCGAGAGGATTTGAACCTCCACCCCCTTTCGGGGACCGGGACCTAAACCCGGCGCGTCTGCCGATTCCGCCACGCCCGCAGCGGCCCCGCCGTGCGGGTGAACTGGGAGTGTACGGCGGTGTGCCTCCGGGTGCCCCCTCCGCCCACTAGCCTCGTGGCCATGGTCAACGCATCTGAAGCCCCCCGCATCACGGCCGCCGGGGCCGATCTCGAGTCCGCCGGGCGGGTCTTCCAGCAACTGCTCAAAGAGCGGATCGTCTTCATCGGGAGCGCGATCGACCAGGTGACAGCCAACCTGGTCTGTGCCCAGCTGGTCCTCCTGGAGGCCGAGGACGCCGAGAAGGACATCTCCCTCTACATCAACTCGCCCGGCGGTTCCGTCACCGACGGTCTGGCCATTTACGACACCATGCAGTACGTCCAGCCCGATGTGTCGACCATCTGCGTCGGCCTCGCCGCCAGCATGGGGCAGTTCCTCCTGTGCGCCGGAGCCCCGGGCAAGCGCTATGCCCTGCCCCACTCGCGCATCCTGATGCACCAGCCGTCGGGGTCGATGCAGGGGCAGGCTGCTGACATCGCCATCCAGGCGGAGCAGATCATCTACCTCAAGCGGATGATGGCCGAGCGCATCGCCTTCCACACCGGGCAGCCCCTCGAGAGGATCGAGACGGACTCGGACCGCGACCGCTGGTTCACGGCGGACGAGGCATGCGAGTACGGCTTCATCGACAAGGTCATCGACCGCTCGACGGCCACGGCGGCGGCAGGGAACAAATAGACGTGGCTCTGGACGTCCCGGCGGCGTCGTCGGGCGCAGATCCGAGAGTCGACGAAGCAGTCGAGCGCAGGGTCGCCGATGGGTCGCCGATGGCCGCCGAGGCGAGTGGCATCGGCACACGCCAGGCCCGGCGCGGCTCGGTCACGCGCATCGTCACGCCGACCATCAGCGTGCGCAAGCGGCTGCGCGAGATCTGGCTCTCGCGTGAGCTCCTGATCTACCTGGTCCGCACGGAAATCAAGGTGAAGTACAAGAACTCGGCCCTCGGGCTGGTGTGGTCGATGATCTCGCCGGCCATGACGCTGGCCATCTACTACTTCGTCTTCTCCATCCTGCTGGACAACAAGATGCCGAATTTCGTCATCTACCTCTTTGCCGGCCTTCTGCTCTGGAACCTCTTCTCGCTGGGTGTCCTGACCGGCACCGGGGTCGTGGTGAACAACGCCGGCATCGTCAAGAAGGTGTCGTTCCCCCGCGAGATCCTGGCGCTGGCCGCCGTCGGCTCGGCCTGCGTCTTCTTCTTCTTCCAGTCCATCGTCATGGTGATCTTCATGGTGATCCTGCGGGCGCCACCCGATCCGCTGTACTTCCCGCTGCTGATCGTGGCCCTGATCACGGGAGTCATCCTGGCCTCCGGCCTGGCGGTGCTGCTCTCCTCCGTGAACGTCTACCTGCGGGACACGCAGCACCTCATTGAGGTGGTCCTCACCGCGTGGTTCTGGGCCTGCCCGATCGTCTACTCGTACCAGACCATCGAAGCCAAGCTGGGGCCGCGCGGCCTGACGTGGGTGTACCTGATCAATCCCATGACGCCGTTGGTGCTGGCCTTCCAGCGCTGCCTCTACAACAAGCCGATCGCCGACATCGGCGGCGTGCAGACACCCGTGCTGCCCCAGCACGGGTACCTCTGGTACAGCGTCCTGGTGGCGGCCGTGCTCGTCCTGGCGGTGGTGCTGTTCCTCCTCGGTCTGGCCACCTTCGGCCGGCTCGAGGGCAACTTCGCGGAGGAGCTCTGATCGCGTGAGCGATTTCGCGGTCGACGTGCGCAACGTCTCCAAGCGCTTCCGCTTGGCCCACGGGCAGTACAACTCCCTGAAGGAGCGGCTGATCCACGGCGGGAAACGCCAGAACGTCGAGGACTTCTGGGCGCTCGACGGCGTCTCGCTGACCGTCCGGGAGGGCGAGACACTGGGCATCCTGGGCCGCAACGGCTCGGGCAAGTCGACGTTGCTCAAGTGCATCTGTGGAGTGCTCCAACCCACCAAGGGCGAGGTGGCGGTGCGGGGCAAGCTGGCCGGCCTGCTGGAGCTCGGGGCCGGATTCCAGCAAGACCTCACCGGCCGCGAGAACATCTACCTGAACGGGTCGCTGCTGGGCATGTCGAAGCGTGAGGTGGACAAGGCCTTCGACGCCATCGTCGACTTCTCCGAGCTGGTGGAGTTCATCGACGGGCCGGTGAAGTTCTACTCCTCGGGCATGGCCGTGCGCCTCGGCTTCGCTGTCGCGGTGAACGTGGACCCCGACGTCCTGGTCGTCGACGAGGTCCTCGCCGTCGGTGACGAGCGCTTCCAGCGCAAGTGCATCGACCGGGTCAACCAGTTCCAGAAGGAGGGGCGCACCATCCTCCTCGTGACGCACGCCGCTGATGCCGTGCGCGCCATCTGCGACCGCGGGATCGTGCTCAGCCACGGGCACCTCGTGGCCGAGGGCGAGCCGGGCGAGGTGACCCGGATCTTCCGCGAGCGCCTCATGGCCGAGGGTGCCGGCATGTCCGTCGTCGACCCCACCCTGATCGCCGTGCCGGCGATGCCGGGCGCCGTCAGGCCCGAGGATCTGCCCGACACGGAGCGGCCGGTCCGCTTCCGCTCCGTCCACCGCGTCTTCTCCGGGGACAACACAGTGCCCTACATGCGCTGCGGTGACGACCTGACCGTCCGGGTCGAGTTCGAAGCCCTCCATGCGGTCGAGGACGTCGTCTTCTCGCTCGAGATCCGCGACGTCGACGGGGTCGCCCTCATGCGGACCGACACCTCCATCGTCGGCGTCCAGATCCGGGCCCCCCGGGGGACGAGCATCATGCATTTCGGGATCGTCGGGATGCCGTTGCTCGACGGGTCGTTCTCGTTCGCCGTCGGGATCCAGAGCCGGAGCGGCATCCTCTACGACTGGTTGGAGAACGCCGGCAAGTTCGAGGTGATGAACCCGGGCAAGGCGACGGGCTCGATCCGCATGGACGTGCACGCCGCGCTCATCTCGAGCGACAGCACCCTCGACGAGTCGGCTGCCATGGCGCAGCCCTCCTGAGCGGGCCCGCCCCATGAGCGAGACGGAGGTCACCCCCCAGGACCCGCAGGCCTACGTGGAGCAGGTCATGGCGGAGATCGCGGAGGAGGTCCGCCTGCGCCGCGCCTCGGGAGACCTGCCCCCCAAGCTCGAGCGCGAGCTGGACGAGCTGTTCCTCGCCCATTCGCCGGTGGCCGGACGCGGCGGCGACCTGGGTGACGCGCTGCGGATGGTCGACGCCGCCACGTTCTTCGACCCGGTGGTGCCGGTCGAGTCCGAGCGTGCGGCCGGTGCAGTCGTCAAGAAGGGGATGCGATCCATCCTCCTGTGGTACGTGGGATGGCTCACCCATCAGATGAGCCAGTCGGCCTCCGCCGTGAGCCGGGCCCTGCATATCGTCGACGACCGCCTGCAGGCGCTCGAGCGCCAAGTGGACGGCCAGCGCGTGCCGGCCGCAGGCATCATTGAGTTCACCGGCCTGCACGACGCCGACGCCTGGTGGGTCGAGCCCGCGGTCGCCGCCGTGGCCAAGGCACCGGGGCGCGTGCTGCACGTCGCCTGCGGGGACGGGTGGCTCGTGCGACGGGTGACGGCGGCCGGAGGCGATGCGTACGGCGTCGACCCCCGGCCCCGCGTCATCGACACCGCGGCCCTGGGGTCGATCGATCTGCGCGGCGAGCCCATCGGGGAGCACCTGCGCGCCGTGGCCTCCGCCGGCCTGGGGGCCGTCGTGCTGAGCGGCACGGTCGAGGGCATGGCCGCCGCCGAGCGCAGCCGGTTGCTCGCCGCCGTCGGGACCCGGCTGGCGCCGGGCGGGACTCTCGTCGTCCACTCGGTGACCCGGCAGACCTGGGAGGCGCCGGACGCCCCGCCCGAGGTCGACCTGGCGGCGGGCCGGCCCCTGCGGCCCGAGTCGTGGTGCACGCTGCTGCGGCAGAGCGGGTACGAGGCCGACGCCCAGACCGGCCCCGGCGGCGGCGACTTCCTCGTCACGGCGGTCCTCTCCGCCCTCACCTCGCCGTACGCACCCGCGGAGCGGTGAGCGCCGCCGCCGGGGGGCCGGTGGCCGTGCATCAGTTCATCGCCACCCTCAATCCGCACGACGCCACGGGCACCCATGCCCTGCGCCTGCGCGCCGCCCTGCGCGCCGCGGGCTGGCGCTCGGAGATCTTCGCCGAGGCGATCCACGACGACCTGGCATCGGAGGCCCTGAAGCACTGGATGTATCCGGAGCACGCCGCCCCGGGTGACGTGGCGATCTACCAGTTCACGACTTCGTCGGCCGTGGCGGCCTCTCTGGCCGAGCGCGAGCTCCCTCTCATTTTGGACTTCCACAACTTCACCGCCCCGGAGCTCTTCGCCGGATGGGAGCCCGACAGCGTGCAACGCGCCGCCGCCGCGGCCG
Organism: Acidimicrobiales bacterium; assembly: GCA_036273055.1. Lineage (GTDB taxonomy): Bacteria > Actinomycetota > Acidimicrobiia > Acidimicrobiales > RAAP-2 > Bog-473. Next base: position 4,479 of record DATAXG010000055.1, read on the forward strand.
ACGAGCTGGCGCTGCTCGCCCCGAGGGCGCTGCTCGGCATGGCCAAGAGCCCGTTCAGTCAGGAGGAGCTGCGGCGGGCCGGCTGTGCCCGTACGATGGTCGTTCCCGTCCTGGCCGATTACGGCCGCGTGACCGCGCCCCCCGACGAGCGGGTGACGGCCGAGCTCGCCTCACTCGGGGCGGGCGGCGGCGCCGACATCCTCTTCGTCGGCCGGATCGTCCCCTCCAAGGCCCAGCACGAGTTGGTCAAGGCGTTGTGGGCCTACCGCCGGCTGTACGACGGCCGGGCGCGCCTGCACCTGGTGGGCGGCACGTCGAGCTTCGCCTACACGAAGGCACTGCAGGACTTCGTGCACGACCTGGGCCTGTCCGCCGCGGTGCGCCTGCCGGGCGAGGTGTCCGACGCCGCATTGGCCTCCTACTACGCCGCCGCCGACGTCTACCTGTCGCTGTCCGCCCACGAGGGGTTCGGGGTGCCGCTGGTGGAGGCGATGGCGGCGGGCGTGCCGGTCGTCACCCGCGCTGCGGGCGCGGTCGCCGACACAGTGGGCGATGCCGCGTTGGTCCTCGCCGCCGCCGACCCCTCCTATGTCGCGGCGGCCCTCCACCGGGTGTGCACGGACCAGCGGTTGCGTGCCACGTTGACCGCCGCCGGGGCGCGTCGGGCCGCGGCGCTCTCCGAGGACGTGGCCGCCCGCATCGTCCATGCGGTGGCGGCGGTGGTGGGCCGCCCGTGAGCAGGAAGGTGGCCTTCGTCACGCCTCGGTACGGCCCGCACATCATGGGTGGGGCCGAGACGGCCGTGCGCCAGCTGGCCGAGCACCTCTGCGCCCTGACGGACTGGGAGGCCGAGGTGCACACGACCTGTGCGCTCGACGCCATCACCTGGGCCGATGTCCTGGAACCCGGCACCACCGACATCAATGGTGTCGTCGTCCACCGGCACCCGTCGGTGCACGGTCGCCTCCCCGACTTCTACGGACTCGACGGCATGGTCCGCCTGGCCCCCCGCATGGCGACGCGGGAGCAGGGACAGCGGTGGGTCGACTACAACGGTCCCGTCTCCACCGAGTTGGTCGATGCGGTCGTCGCCTCGGACGCCGACGTGGTCGCCTTCTCCCCGTACCTCTACCACCCGACGGTGGCGGCCATCGGCCAGGTGCGTGTGCCGGCGGTGTTCCACCCGGCCGCGCACGACGAGCCGGCGCTCTATCTGTCGGTGTTCCGCGGCACCTTCGGGGACGCCGACGCGTTCTGCTTCTACACCGCGTCGGAGCGCATGCTCGTCGAGCGCATGTACAACGTGGCGGAGCGCCCCCAGATCGTGCTCGGCCTCGGCGTGGGCGAGTCCGAGGCCGACGGTCGGCCCGGCCACCAGATCGTGGGGCTCGGGGACCGCCCGTACATCGTCAGTGTCGGGCGGGTGGACGAGCACAAGGGATCCAAGATGTTGGCCTCGTACTTCGCCACCTACAAGGAGCGCCATCCCGGGCCCTTGGCCCTGGTGCTGGTCGGGCCCGTCTCCTACGAGCTGGAGCCCCATCCGGACATGGTGGTGACGGGCGCCGTGAGCGAGGCCGACAAGTGGGACATCGTGCGCGACGCCCTCGTGTCCGTGTCGCCGTCCGCGCTCGAGTCCTTCTCTCTCGTGGTGATCGAAGCCTGGGTCGAGCAGCTCCCCGTACTGGTCAACGGCGCCTGCGGCCCGACCCGGGAGCACTGTGAGCGCTCGGGCGGCGGATTGTGGTTCACCTCGTACCCCGAGTTCGAGGTGGTGCTCGAGCGGCTCGTGTCCGATGCCGGTCTGCGCGCCGAGCTGGGGAGGCGGGGACGAGCCTTCGTCGACCGGCACTTCCGCTGGCCCGTGTTGATCGAGCGCTACGACGAGTTCCTCACGACGGTCGTCGAACGCGGCCGGGGCACGCCCGGCCTGTTCTGATCAGGAGACCGGGCGACCCACGACGGTGTACATGGGCTGGTCGATGGCATTGCTCCCGAGGTCGTGGGCCAGATGGTGGCGCTGCGCGTGCATGGTGGTCTCGGTCGCACCGAAGCCGAGGCGGGCCAGCATGGAGACGACGGCGCCGGGATAGATCGACCACCAGTTGGTCAGGTGGTGCTCGGCGGAGGGGGAGAAGCGCATGATGTTCGACTCCGGCGGGTGCAGGTCGTCCTGCAGCGGCTCGGTGACGATCATGGTCTCGGTCGTGCGCCGCGCCGCCTGCGAGAGCGCGCCCCACGGCTCGCGCAGGTGCAGCAGGATCGCCCCGACCACGGTCACGTCGAAGGTCCCGAGGTCAGCCGGCATGTCGTAGATGTTCCCCTGGACGAACTTGGCCGCCGAGCCCAGGGTGCGGTGCAGGTGCCACCACCCGTCGTGGTTGCGGTCGATGGTGTCCTCCATGGTGTGCTGCCGCGCCTCGTAGAGGTCGTGGCCCTTGACCGGGAGCGTGTCGATGGGCACGTCGAAGCCGGCTTCGAAGGAGACCACCTCGGCGCCCATGCGCTCCATGTAGAAGGTGAGGGCACCGGTGGCCGGGCCGAGCTCCAGCACGCGCTTGCCGGCGAGGTCCACCCCACCGAGGTAGTCGGACTCCTGGCCCCGCAGATCCCACACGCCGGGCAGGACCGTGCCGTCGGGCAGCTCGAACGCGTGATACCAGACGAAGTCCGTGAGGTCGGCGCCTTCGCGTCGCTGCGACAGGGCCGCCTGGAACGCCGGGTCGAGCTGACCCAGGTACCCGCGGGGCGGATAGGAGGGGAGCAGGGGGCCGCGGGGAGGTGCCGCGGGCGGGGCCGGGCTCAGTGGGCCGGACGCCGTGCCCTCGGTGTCACGTCGCCGGAACATGGGGCGTCACTCTAGGTCAGGCGCCCGGGGCCTCCCGGGGCCTCCCGGTGGCGCAGCGCGTGGTGTGACCCCGCCGACAGCCGGAGAGAAATCCCGCCGTTCGCCGCCGGCAACCGGTATTGTGCTCACCGGGGTGGCCGCCATGCCCACGACGGGCGCACGGAGTGCGCTCGTCGCTGGAGCTCGATAGAGGATGCCGTCCCGGTCGCGACCGCTTCCTCGGCTTGACAAGGGATGGAGCAGGCACCGGGGCTCGACGCAGCGCCAGTACCATCGGTCGTCATGCCCGCCGGTCCTTCTCCCTCAGGCGCCGCCGGCGGGGGCGAGGCGGGCAAACCTGCGGCCGAGGACCAGGCCCGGGCGGCCGAGGCGCTGCGCCAGGCCTTCACGCGGTTGGCGCCCCAGGGCAGCGACGCCTGGAACTTCCTGGCCGCCTTCACGCATCTCGGCGATCGCTACGGCCCGTACCACCCGGGCGCATCGGCGCTCTCGGACTCTCTGTCGGCCCCTGACGGTGAGGCCCGGCGGGCCGGGCCTCTCGACCGGCTGCGGCCGCGGCGAGAGCGCGCCGCACGCATGCCCGGAGGCGAGAAGACGGACCTCGAAGAGGCGATGGGGCACGTGGTCGAGGCGTTCCGCTTCTTGTCGGCCCGCGTCGAGACGCTCGAGGCGAGGGTCGCCGCCCAGGACCAACCGGTGGACGGTGCAGCCTGGCTCGTCCCGGCACGCGAACTCGGCCCCCTGGCCGGACCCGTCGCAGCGCACGTGGTGGCGCGGACACCGGGTGGTGTGATCGTCCATGCCGATTGCGGCCACGGCGAGCTGCTGCACGCGTTGCGTGACCGCGGCGCGGAGGCCCACGGCGTCGAGCCGCGGGGCGCGCTGGCGTTGCAGGCCATTGAGCACGGCAGCTCGGTCACGATCGCCGAGGCCTCGGAGCACCTGGCGTCACGGCCCGAGGGGACGATGGGCGGTGTCGTGCTCAGCGGCGTGACCGATCGGCTGCCGCTGCACGCGCTGCTCCCGCTGCTGGCGCAGAGCCGACGGGTCTTGCAGCGGGGCGCACCGCTCGTCGTGGTCTCCGAGCCCGTGGAGGCGACCGAGTCGCGTGACCCGGCCGCCCGGGATCTCGTGGACGGACGCCCGCTCCACCAGGCCACCTGGGAACTCCTCCTGCAGCGGGCCGGCTTCGTCGAGGTGGCGCCCCTGCCCGACGATGGCGGGCACGACCGGCGTCTCGCACTGGCGGCCGTCGCCCCCTCGTGAGCGGCATCCACCACTTCGTCCCCGTCCTGCACCAAGGCGACGCCGTGGGCCGGCACACCTTCCGTCTACGCGCCGCCACCCGGGCCCGCGGCTTCCGCTCCGAGATCTTCGTCGACACCGTGGACGACGACACTGCGACCGAGACGGTGCCGGTCCTCTCCTATGCGGACCTGGCGCAGCCGGGCGACGTGGCGGTGTACCAGTTCGCCACCGCCTCGGCCATGGCGCCGTGGCTGGCCGGCCGGTCCGAGACCCTGGTGGTGAATTACCACAACGTCACGCCGCCCCAGCTGATGGCGCCCTGGGACAACCACCTCGCGCTGGGGCAGCTGCGGGCCCAGGGGGACCTGCGCCTGCTCGCACCGCGCGCCGCGCTCGCGGTGGCCGACTCTTCCTACAACGAGTCGCACCTGGCGGCGGCCGGGTTCGGCGCCACCGCGGTGATCTCCCCGTCGGCCGCCCTCGACGAAGACACCACGAGCGCCACCGGGCCGGCACCGGGAGCAGCGCCCGGCGGCGCCGCCCGCTGGCTGGCCGTGGGGCGCGTCTCGCCCAACAAGGCGCTCGAGAGCACCATTGCGGCGCTCGCGGTCGCCCGGGCGCACGGCGACCCGGACACGACGCTCCACATCATCGGCAGGCCGGCCACCGACTCCTATGTGGCCGCGTTGCACCGCTACGCCGCCGAGCTCGGCATCGCCGGTGCGGTGCGGTTCGGCGGTCATGCGAGTGATGCCACGGTGGCCGCCGCCTACGCCGGGGCGGACGTCCTGGTCGTGACGTCCGAACACGAGGGCTTCTGCGTCCCTGTCGTCGAGGCCATGGCCGCCGGTGTGCCGGTCGTCGCCTTCGACCAGGGTGCGGTGCCCGACGTGCTCGGCGGGGCCGGAGTGCTCGTGTCCGACAAGGATCCCTACGCTCTGGCCGCGGCCATTGCCGCGCTGCTGCACGACACGGCCCGCCGCCGCGGCGCTATCGATGCGGGGCGTCAGCGGCTGGCGGCGCTCGATCTGTCGTCGGCCGCCGACCGCTTCGTCGACCTGCTGGTGCCCCTGGCCGCGCCGGCCTCCACCTCGCCGTGAGCGGCCTGCACCAGTTCGTCCCGATGCTGCACCGCGCCGACGCCGTCGGGCGGCACACGCTGCGCCTGCGCGACGTCCTGGTGGCGCGGGGCGTCCCGTCGCACATCTACGTGGAGAAGGACGACCCCGAGACGGCGTCGGAGACCCGTCCCTTCGCCCGCTACGCACAGGATGCGGCGGCCGGAGACGTCCTCGTCTACCAATTCGCCACGGCATCGGGCCTCGGCCCCTGGCTCGGCGCCCGCGCCGAGACCCTGGTCGTGAACTACCACAACGTCACGCCACCGGAGTACTACGCCCCCTGGGACAACGGCATGGCGCGCCATCAGCTCCTGGCCCAGACCCAGCTGCGGGAGCTGGCGCCACGCACCGCGCTGGGCCTGGCCGTGTCCTCCTTCAACGAGGCGGAGCTGCGCCAGGCCGGCTTCCGCCGCACCGCTGTCGTGCCGCCGGCCGCCATCGTTCCGGCGGGGAGCGGATCCCGCCCGTCGCGACCACCGGCCCGGCGCGCCGGAGCCCGGTGGGTCAGCGTCGGCCGGCTCGCGCCGAACAAGGCGATCGAGCTGGCCGTCATGGCGCTCCTGGTCTCCCGTGCCCACGACGACCCCGCGGCGACGCTGGAGGTGGTGGGCCGGCCGGTCGTCCCGTCGTACACGGCCGCGCTGCACCGATTCGTCGACGACATGGGCCTCCTCCATGCGGTCACCTTCGCCGGGGCCGTGAGCGACGCCGCCCTGGTGGATGTCCTGGACCGTGCCGACGTCCTGGTGACGACGTCCCGGCACGAGGGTTTCGGCGTACCCGTGCTCGAGGCGATGACGGTGGGGCTGCCGGTCGTCGCCAGCGCCGACGGCGCCCTGCCCGAGGTCGTGGGCGACGCCGGCGTGCTCGTCGAAGCCCGCGACCCCTACGCGCTGGCGCACGCCGTCGCCCGTGTGCAGGGGGATGGGGATCTGCGGGCGGCCCTGGCGGGCGCCGCCGCACGCCGGATCGCCGCGCTCGACCTGGAGTCGGCCGGCGACCGGGCCGCCGACCTCCTGCTGGCCCTGCGCCCGTCCGCCTGAGCGACAGCCGGTGCTCAGCGAGCGCCGACGGCCTGCTGCACCAGGGCGACGAACCTGTCGGTGGAGGCGGCGAGATCGAAGCCTGCCGCACGCTCCCGACCGGCCGCGGCGAGGACCTCGCGCAGCGTGGCGTCGCGCAGGACGCGCCCGACGGCGGCGGAGAAGGGCACAGCGGACTTGTCGGGCAGCACCAGCCCGGCGCCCCCGACCGTCTCGGGCACCGCGGCCACGCCATAGGCGACGATGGGGACACCGTGGCCCATGGCTTCGGCCAGGGGGACGCAGAAGCCCTCGTGGTCGGAGGCCATCACGAACACGTCGGCGGCCCGGAAGTAGGCCTCGAGCTCGGCGCCGCTGACCGAGCCGGCGAGGGTGACGGCGCCGGCCAGGCCGAGCTCGTCGATGAAGGAGCGCAGCGCCGGTTCGTAGGTCTCTCCGAGCGGCGAGCCGACGAGATGCAGGCGGGCCGCCGGGTCGTCGGTGCGGCGCAGCACGTCGAGCATCTTGACGAGATCGTGCGGCGCCTTGTGCGGCGAGATCTTCCCCACGTAGAGCAGGTCGCCCCCGCCCTCGTGCTGCTTGCGGCGGGCCAGGCTCTGCGCCAACGCGGGATCGGGCTCGTCGCTCTTGGACTGCATGTCGATCAGCAGGGGTACGACCGCCGTCCCCTCGTACCCGAGCGTGCGCAGCTCGGACTCGTTGAAGGCGGAGTCGGCCACGGCGAAGCGGCTCTGCGACGCCAGACGGGCCAGCTGCGTGCGGCCCAGCGAGGCCTCGTAGGCCACGGCGGGCTCCCAGTCGCGCAACAGATCGGCCGGCGTGATGTTGTGGTAGTTCACCAACTTGGGCTCGGTCCGCGCTGCGAAGATGTCGTACACGGGGCTCCCGATGGAGGCTTGATACAGCAGCCAGCGGTCACGGCCGGCCCGACCGAGCTCAATGACCGGCTTGCCCTCAGCCTGCACGTCCGGCGTGTGGCTGCCGTAGAAGATGTCCGAGTCGATGCCGGCGGCGCGCAATCCGTCCCGCAGGTGCATCGTGTGCACCCCGATGGCGTCCCGGCTGGCGAGGGACGGTATGACCTGGTCGACCCGCACGGCCGTGCAGTGTACCGGCGGGTCCCGCACCCCGATTGCGGGCGCCATGCACCAATTTGCCCAGGTCGCGCCGGTAGTCTTTGGGTCATCGTGTTGGTCGGAACCGCTGTGACGCGCCCCCGTCCGCGCCCCCGCCGGCTGCAGGCATGCGGTGCGGTGCTCCTCACGCTCTCCTTTGCGGTGCCCACCGCGCTGCTCGGCGTCGGCCCGGCGGCGGCGGCCGGCGTCAACGCGCCGGACCGGGCGTCCGTCCCCGCCGAGAGCAACTCGTCCGAGGCACACGCGCTGCCGGGCGACTCGACGAACGTCCGCATCGACATGACCGAGAACGACGGGCTCGACGTGATTGTGCAGGCGTCGGGGGGCAACGTCACCGCTCCCGGCGTCGCGCCCACCGGCGTGGCCGCCGTCCGGTTCCATCAGACCAGCGGGTCATGGGAGGTCGACACCGGTCCGGGGTGCGCCGGCCCATGGGCCCCCGTCGCGACCAGTCAGACGGCGCCGGCCGCCACTGCTGTGGGCGGGCTCCTGACGCTTTGCGTGGCCGGCGGGAGCCCCACGGTGCACGGGACGTTGACCGCCATGTACAACTCGGCCGGCGCGGCACGGTCGGTCAACACCCTGCCGCTCGAGCAGTACGTGGCGGACACCGTGCCGGGGGAGTCGCCCTCGAGCTGGGCCACCGTCGGTGGCGCCGGGCCCCAGGGCATGAACTGGGGCTTCCAGGAGCTCGAGGCCCAGGCCGTGGCCGTGCGCTCCTACGTCCTGGCCAACCTGGGCGGGTACGGCGGGTACGCCGACACCTGCGACCTGACCTGCCAGACCTACCGCGGCGTGCAGTACGAGACGCCGACGAGCATCGCGGCGGCCAACGACACGGCCGGACAGGTCATGATCATGCCCGGCGGCGCCATCGCCACGACTGAGTACTCCGCCTCGACGGGCGGCTACACCTCGAGCGCGAACGAGCAGTCGCCCTTCACGGCCGTGCCCGACGACGGCGATGGCGTGTGCATAAGCAGCAGCGTCTGCAACACGAACCACACGTGGTCGACGTCAGTCAGCTACGCGTCGATTGAGGCCGCCTGGCCACAGATCGGCACGTTCACCGGATTCGGCGGGGCGACGTTCGATCCGGGCCGGCCCTACAACGAGGGCACCTTCGGGCGGGTCGCCACCATCACGCTCGACGGGACGGTGCAGGACAAGACGATCCCTGGCACCGAGTTCTACACGGCTCTCTTCTCGCGGGTGCTCTCGGACCTCTTCACGGTGACCTCGACCGACGGGACGAACGCCTACATTTCGGGCCAGGGCTGGGGACACGGCATCGGGATGGGCCAGTGGGGCGCCCTCGGCTACGCCATCGGCCAGGACAATGGGGACGGGAACTGGACCTACCAGCAGATCGTCAGCCACTACTACGGCCCGGCGTCGCTGGGCAGCCTGCCGGGCGGCACGAGCCTGGTCGGCGACCAGCCGAGCGGTGGCGTCGGCGGGTATTGGATCAACGCCGCCGACGGCGGGATCTTCAGCTTCGGCAACGCACAATTCTACGGGAGCACCGGAGGGATGCGACTGAACCAGCCCGTCGTGGCCATGGCGTCGACGCATGACGCCGCGGGGTACTGGGAGGTGGCCACCGACGGGGGCGTCTTCAGCTTCGGGGACGCGCCGTTCCACGGCAGCACCGGGAACATCCATCTCAACCAGCCCATGGTCGGCATGGCGGTGACCCCGGACGGGGGCGGCTACTGGTTGGTGGCGTCCGACGGTGGGATCTTTGCCTACGGCAACGCCCAGTTCTACGGGAGTACCGGCAACCTCACGCTCAACGAGCCCGTCATCGGCATGGTGCCCACCCATGACGGTGGCGGCTACTGGCTCATCGCCTCCGACGGCGGGCTCTTCGCCTTCGGCGACGCGCAGTTCCATGGGTCGCTCGGTGGGTCGCCCCCCCCGACGCCGATCGTGGGCGTGGCGCCATCGCCCGACGGCGGCGGCTACTGGATGCTGGAGGCCAACGGCACGTCGCACGCCTTCGGCGACGCGCCGGCCGTCGCGCTCTCCGCCGACTCGCCCGGGCTCAGCACGCTGAAGAGCCCCATGACGGGCCTCATCCCCGACTTCAGCGGGCAGGGGTTCGACGCCGTCAACGGCAGCGGGCAGGCCTTCGCCTTCGGCGACGCGCCCTACTTCGGGGACGTGACCACCGCCGTGCCCGGCTATTCAGGCCATGCGGTCGGCATCGCTGTCACCCCGGGCTGAGGCCGCAACGTCCGCCAGCCGCGGGAACCGGCGCAGGCGCCCGAGCGGGCCCAGCCGTCCGGCGTCGACACCGTGGTCCGCCGCGTTGAGCAGGCGCAGATCACCGCGGCTGTTGCCGTAGGCCCACAACACCGGCTGCTCGCCTCCGGTGTTCGAGAGCAGGCCGCGTGCGCGGAGGTGGACCACCAGCCGGGCGTACTTCTCCGCTCCCCGGCAGTTCTTCCCTTCGTAGCCGCCGGTGAGCAGGCCGCCACCGCCGACGGCGAGGCGCGTCGCCACGACGCCGTCGACGCCGAGCTCCTCGCCGGCCGGGCTCACGTAACACTCGGGCGACGCCGACACGATCACTGTGTGGTGGCCCTGCCGCTGATGCCATTCGAGCCGGCGCCGGGCGTCGGCGCGCAGGTGGCGCTCCAGGTGGCGGTGGGCGAAGACGGCCGAGCGCCGATCGAGCTCCGTCACGGCCAGGCCCCCGAGCAGGCGCGTGAAGAGCTTCTCCTTCACTTCGTCGGCCGCCGCCCCGCCGGTGATGGCGGCGCGCACGAGGGCGGGGGAGAGGCGCAGGACGTTGCGAATGACCGGCCAGGCGCCGCGCAGGCCGACCAGGAAGGGGAACACGCTGCCGCCGTCGGCCAGCGTGCCGTCGAAGTCGAAGGCGGCGACGGTGGGCCGGCCGGGGGGCCGCCGCCCATCTGCGGTGTCGTCAGTCGAGCGCAGCGCCACGACGGCCGGCACCTCCCGCGAAACGGCGCGCCCCTTCGAGCGTCTCGCCGCTGCTGACGACCTCGCGGCCACGACGGGCCTCGTTGCGGGCAGCCTCCTCCTCGCTCAGGCCCCACTGCTCCAGCGCGCTCATGCGGTCCGAGCGCAGGCAGATCTGGGGCAGCGCAGCCAGCTGACGGGCCCACGCCACGGCGGCCGCCCGCGCCTCGCCCTGCGGCACCACCCGGTTGGCCAGCCCCATGGTGTGGGCCTCCTGCGCCGAGACGGCACGTCCGCTCAAAATGAGGTCCATGGCGCGCCCGTGCCCGACGATCCGGGGCAGCCGGACCGTGCCCAGATCGCACAGCGGGACGCCGAAGCGCCGGCAGAACACCCCGAAGACCGCATCCTCGGCGGCGACGCGCAGGTCACACCACAGCGCGAGCTCAATGCCGCCGGCCACCGCGTAGCCCTCCACGGCGGCGATGACGGGCTTGCCCAGTGTCAGGCGGGTGGGGCCCATCGGTCCCGGGCCGTCGTCGGGGATGGGCCGGCGGTCCCCTTCGGACACGGCCTTGAGGTCGGCGCCGGCGCAGAATGTCCCGGCGGCACCGGCGAGGACGGCCACCGACTGCGCGTCATCGTCGTCGAAGGTCAGGAAGGCCTCGCGCAGCCGGTCGGCGCACACGCTGTCGACGGCGTTGCGACGCTCGGGCCGGTTGATGGTGACCACGGTCACGGGGCCGTCGTGCTCGACGACCAGGCTGTCCTCCCGGTACGGCCGGTACGGACCCGGGGAGGGCTCGTCTGTCGCAGGCGCCGGACTCATGGACGCATTCTCGCACGGCGGGCCGAGGCGTCCGCACATCGTGTTCGGGCTGGTTCCCAGGTGAGAGGGCCTTTTCGACGCCCGGTCCCCGGCCCCGGGAAATATGACCAATCATGTCGACAATTGCCGGGGCAGCCGGTAAGGTCACTGTCCGCACCTAGGACCTTCACCATCTCAGGAGGAGCACAATGGCAGTACGACTCGGGGACACCGCCCCCGACTTCACGGCGGACACCACCGATGGCACCATCAATTTCCACGAGTGGCTGGGCGACAGCTGGGGGGTCCTCTTCTCGCACCCCAAGGACTTCACGCCCGTCTGCACGACCGAGCTCGGCGCGTTCTCCAAGGCCAAGCCCGAGTTCGACAAGCGCAACGCCAAGCTGATCGGCCTCTCGGTCGACTCGGTCGAGTCCCACAAGGGCTGGGCGGGGGACATCGAGGAGACCCAGGGCTCGGCCCTGGCCTTCCCGCTGATCGGCGACGAGGACCGCAAGGTGGCGGACCTCTACGACATGATCCACCCCAACGCCAACGACACCTTGACGGTGCGGTCGGTCTTCATCATCGGCCCGGACAAGAAGGTCAAGCTCACGCTGACCTACCCGGCCTCGACGGGTCGCAACGTCGACGAGATCCTCCGCGTGCTCGACTCGCTGCAGCTGACCGCCGACTACTCGGTGGCCACGCCGGTCAACTGGACGGACGGGGACGACGTGATCATCGTCCCGGCGGTCAGCGACGACGACGCCAAGGGCCGCTTCCCGAAGGGCTGGAAGGCCCTGAAGCCCTACCTGCGGGTGACGCCCCAGCCCAACCGCTGAGGACACCTGTTCGCCCGGCATCCCCGGGCGTGACCCTATGGCGTGCCGGCCCCCGCGGCCGGCACGTCCGTGTCCGACCCGAGGCGGTGTCACAGCCTCCCGGGAGACTGACCCGACCGGCGCACGGCCCCGGATGACGCGCCGCTGCTCGACCGCCTGCTCGGGCTCACGGGACGGCCGCCCGGCACGGCCTGATCCCCGGGCCCCTCAGGCCGACGGAGGCACGAGCTCGTCACGCAGCTCGCGCTTGAGGACCTTTCCTTGCGGGTTGCGGGGCAACGGCTCGGTGCGGAACCAGATGTGGGTCGGCACCATGAAGCCGGCCAGGCGTGCCTTCACATGGAGTCGCAGCTCGTCGGCCGTTACCTTGGCGCCCGGACGGAGCACGATGACCGCCCCCACCTCTTCACCGAGGGTGGGATGGGGCACGCCGATGACCGCGCAGTCGGCGACGGCGGGGTGCTCGAAGAGCGCGGCCTCGACCTGCACCGAGTAGACGTTCTCGCCGCCCCGGATGATCATGTCCTTGGCCCGGTCCACAATGTAGATGAAGTTCTCGTCGTCGAGCTGGGCCACGTCGCCGGTGTGCAGCCAGCCCCGGGAGAAGGTCTTGGCCGTCTCCTCGGGGCGGTTCCAGTACCCGCGCACGACGTTGGGCCCCTTGATCCAAAGCTCGCCGCGGACGTCCGGCCCGCGGGGCGCCGTGTCGTCGGGCTCCTCGCCGGGAAAGTCCTCCGGCAGGATCGCCACGTCGCAGACGGGGACGGGTGGGCCGACGCTGTCGGGCTTGGCGATGTAGTCACCCCCCGAATTCATTGATGTGACCGAGGACGTCTCCGTCAGCCCGTAGCCGTTGGAGGGCTGCCCGATGGGCCAGGCCGCCCTGATGCGACGCACCAGGTCCGGCGGAGCGGGCGCGCCGCCGTACGAGACGCCGCGGATGGAGGACGTGTCGTATTTCGCGAAGTCGGGCGAGTCGAGCACCTGCATGACCATGGCCGGCACGCCGCCGAAGGTGCCGATCCTCTCGCGCTCAATCAGCTGGAGCGCGCGCTCGGGGTCGAAGTGGTGCATCATCACGAGCTTCCCGCCGGCCGCCAGGTTCGACACCATGACGGAGTGGCAGCCCGTGGCGTGGAAGAGCGGCACGGAGAGGAGGAAGGCCGCCTGCGTCTTCTCGCCGACCGGCGCCAGCCCCGTGCCGTAACGGGTGGCGCCGCGGGTGTTGATGAAGAAGAGGCTCATGAGGTTGGTGCACATGTTGCGCTGGGTGCCGACCGCACCCTTGGGGCGGCCGGTGGTGCCCGAGGTGTAGAAGATGGTGGCGTCGTCCTCGGGATCGATGGTCAGGTCGGGCGGCGAGGCGGCCTCGTCCACCTTCCCCAGCGCCAGCGCGAACGGCCATTCGGGCACGGGCGCCCGGCCCCCGGGCGGTTCGTAGACGGCCAGGGGCGCCGCGGGCTCGGTGCGGTGCTCGTCGGCCACGATCACGGCGGAGAGGTCCGCCAGGCCGCCGAAGAAGGGGCGGATCCGCTCGACCCGCTCGGTGTCGACGAAGGCCACCTTGGAGCCCGAGTCCTCGAGGCCGTAGCGCAGCTCTTCGCCGCTCCACCACGCGTTCAGCGGCACGACGATGGCACCGGCCAGTGCGGCGCCCCAGAAGGCCATGACCCACTCGGGCAGGTTCCGCATGATGAGGGCGACGCGATCGCCCTGCTGCACGCCGAACTCGTCGCGCAGGCGGTGGGCCAGGGTGCAGGCGATGCGGTAGTGCTCGGCGAACGTCGTCCGCTCGTCCTCGTAGACGAGGAAGACGTTGTCGCCGTGCCCGAGCGACATGTCAATGATGGCGCGGAGCGAGGGCGGCGCGTTCTTCCAGACCCGGGTGGGCACGCCGCGGATGTCGAGCTCCTCCATCTCGAAGAGCTGCCCGGCCGCCGTGAGCGCGGCGTTGGCGTCCTCCATGGACATGGACGGCGCATCCTTGCCGGTGGTGCTCACGTGCCCTCCTTCTCGCTGGGGGCGGCGCCGTCGAAGATCGCGGCGCGGTAGTAGGCCAGCTCGGCCACCGACTCACGGATGTCCTGCAGGGCCCGGTGGCCGCCCACCTTCGGGGGGGCTGCCTTGTAGACGTCGGGCAGCCAGCGCCGGCTGAGCTCCTTGATGGTGGAGACGTCGACGGAGCGGTAGTTCAAGAAGTCCTCGATCTCGGGGAGCTGGGTGGCGAGGAAGCGCCGGTCCGTCCCGATGGAATTCCCCGCCAGGGGCACGGTGCGGGCCTCGGGGATGTGGGACTGGAGGAAGGCCAGGGTCCGGGCCCCGGCGTCGGCCAGGGTGAGCGTCGAGGCCTCCATGGCCGCCAGGAGGCCCGAACGGGTGTGCATGGAGCGCACGAACTCGTCCATGTCCTCCAGCTCCCGGGCCGAGGCGTGCACGACGAGATCGGGGCCTTCCTCGACCAGCTCCAGGTTGTCGTCGGTGACGAGGCAGGCGATTTCGACGATGGTGTGACGCGCCGGATCGAGTCCTGTCATTTCGAGATCGATCCAGGCCAGCATGCGCGGGCATGCTACCGGCCGCTCCAGCGGGGGCAGGTTGGCGCGGTCCTTGTAATGTCCGGCGATGCCGCGCGTGCCCCTGCAGCAGCTCGACGACGGGCTGCCCCCACCCTCCTACGCCCGTGAGGGCGACGCCGGTGCCGACCTGGTCGCCACCGCGGAGGTCGTCCTGCGCAGCGGGGGCGGCCGGGCCGTTGTCCCCACGGGGGTGGCCGTCGCCATCCCGAGCGGGTATGCGGGCCTGGTGCTGCCTCGGAGCGGGCTGGCCGCTCGCCACGGGCTCACCTGCCTCAACGCCCCGGGCCTGATCGACTCGGGGTACCGGGGGGAGATCCAGGTCGTCCTGGTCAACCACGACCCTGAGCACGACTACACCGTCAGCCGGGGCGACCGCGTGGCCCAGCTGGTCCTCATACGGGTGGAGCAGGCCGCTTTCGAATTGGTGGCCGCGGGAGGGCTGGAGGACACAGAGCGGGGGAGCGGCGGCTTCGGGCACACCGGTAAATGACGGGCGGGCGGGGAGACGCTAAGAAAGGGACGGTCATGCAGTCACTCGTCGGCATGGATGCCGCCTTCCTGGCACTGGAGACACCCACCACACCGATGCACGTGGGGGTGGCGCTCGTGCTCGACCCGCCCGAGGGCACCCGGTCGCTGTTCTCGCCCTCCACGCGCTACGCGCAGATCCGGCGGGTCATTCAGCAGCGGCTGCATCTGATCCCCCCGTTGCGCCAGCGCGCCCTCCGCGTGCCGTTCGGGCTGCACCACCCGGTGTGGGTCGACGACCCCGATTTCGACGTCGACGACCACCTCAGCCGGGCGAGCCTGCCCTCACCCGGGGGTGGCACCGAGTTCGATGCCTTCGTGGCCGGGGTCATGAGCCGCCAACTGGACCCCGACCGCCCGTTGTGGGAGATGCACGTGGTCGAGGGCCTCGAGGGGGAGCGCACGGCACTGGTGGCCAAGGTGCACCATGCCATCCTCGACGGAGTCAGCGGCGCGTCGGTGCTGGCGGCGTTCCTGGACCTGACACCCCGGACGCGCATCGTCGAGTTGCCGCCCGAGTGGGCCCCGGAGCCGCTGCCCTCGAACACGCAGATGCTGCGCCACGCCGCATCGTCGTTGGCAGGCCAGCCGGGTTCGACGCTGAGCACCCTGCAGGCGGGCGTGGAGGCGGTGGCCGATCTCGGCATGCACAATCGCGAGCTGGCGGGGAGGGGTGAGCAGTCCCCCCCGGGCTTCTTCGCCGCACCGCGCACCTCCTTCAACGGCGCCGTCTCGAACCGCAAGCGTTTCGCCGGCGTGTCCGTGCCACTCCAGGACGTGAAGCTCGTCAGTCGGACCTTCGAGGCGACGGTGAACGACGTGATCCTGGCCTGTGTCTCCGGCGGGTTGCGCCGCCTTCTGGCCGACCGTGGTGAGCAGGTCGAGGGGCCGCTGGTGGCCATGGTGCCTGTCTCGACGCGGGCCGAGGGGGAGACCGAGGAGCTGGGGAACCAGATCTCGGGGATGCTGGTGTCGCTGGCCAGCCACGTCGACGACCCGGTGGCCCGGCTCGACGCCATCTCCGAGTCGACCCGGGTGGCCAAGGAGCAGGAGAAGCTGCACGGGGGACGTTTCCTCGGCGACCTGGCCCAGATTGCGCTGCCGGCGCTGGCCTCCCGGGTGGCCCGGGCCGTGGCCGGCGCCCGCCTCTTCGACAAGATGCGGCCCCCCTTCAACGTGACCGTCTCGAGCGTCCGGGTGCCCGACGTCCCCCTCTTCCTGGCGGGCAGCCGTGTGTCGGCCACCTATCCGGTGGGCCCGATGGCGGAGGGCATCGGTCTCAACGTGACCGCCTTCTCATATCTCGGGCGGGTCTATTTCGGCCTCATGGCCTGCCGCCGCCTGCTGCCGGAGCTCGACGAGGTGGCGGACCACATCGACGATGCGCTCGGCGAGCTGGTGGTGTGCGCCCTCGACGCCCGCGGGGCGACGGCCTAAATCGCCTGGGCCCGTTGCCGGATCCGAGAGGGGGCGGTGCGAGCCGTGGAGGTCCGGCCCACACCGCCGGTCCCCTCTGTGGTGGCGCAGGGAGCGCTCGGTGGAGGCTCAGGAGCCCGAGGTCGACCCGCTGCTCGAGCCTGACGGCGCGCCGGGGCCGGGTTCGGACCCACTGCCCATGTTCGGGCAGTTCTTGGTAGTGCCGGACCCGGAGCCCGAGGTGGAGCCACTGGAGCCGGAACCGGTGGACGAGTTCGACGAGCCCGTTCCCGTGTTGCCCGCGCCGGTGCTGCCCGTGTTGGAGCTCGATGACGGAGTCGTGCCGGAGGAGCTCGAGCTGCTCCCCGAGTTCCCCGAGTTCCCCGAGTTCCCCGAGTTGCCCGTGGTCGTCGACGTGGTCGCAGCATTGGCGACCAGTGCGCCGCCGGCGACGAGGCCGGATGTCAGCGCGCCCATGGCGAGAACATTGCGGAGTCGGATCTGCATGAGTGTTGCCCTTTCGTCCGTGTCCTGCACCGGCCCGTTCGGACCGGTACTCCACACGGTGCGCTTCCGATCTGTGCACCAACGCAGAACGACGTAGGCGGTTGGGAGGAGTCGCGCGACGAACGCATGACGATCCACAGCAGTGTTCGGAGGCGACGCACAAGTCGCTCTGTGGCAGTGTGCAGCGGGCGTGCCGGCGCCGCACAGACGGCGACGCCGGCGTCTCAGGCCTTGGTCGCCCGCCAGCAGTAGGAGCGCATCGGCACCTCAATGACGTCGAGCCCGTGGAAGGCCTCGTGCGTGTCGAGAAATCGGGTCATTGCGTCGAGGTGCTGCCGGCGAGTGGCGTCGTCCATTGTGATGACTGCGCTGTACGTGGCGGAGAGCGCGACGAGGTCCGCCTTGGTCATCGACCGGGTCCAGTGGAACAGCTTGGTCTCGGGCTGGAGAAACGGGCTGTCCCCTCCGGCATCGACGCTCACGAGATGCCGACGCTTCCGACGGCTGTCCACGTCGGTCTTCTCTTCGGGACTGAAGATGATGCCCCCGGCCCAGAGCGAGCGCATCCAGTCGACGGAGCGATCGGGTCCGGTCCACACGAGCGAGAGCCGGCCCCGGGGGCGCAGCACCCGCGCCACTTCGGGAATGGCGCGTGACTCGTCGACCCAGTGCCAGGCGGACTGGGCCGTGACCACGTCAACGGACGAGGACTCGACGGGGATGTCCTCCGCCTGGCCGGCGAGCACTTCAACGGCGGGATCGGCTGCGGCCAAGACGGCGCGCATGCGCTCGTCGGGCTCGACGGCGACCAGGTGGTCGATCCGCTCCGCAAGCAGTCGCGTGAGGATCCCGGTGCCGGCACCGATTTCGAGGACGTCGGTTGCGTCCCCAGGCAGGAGCCAGTCGAGCGCCTCACCCGAGGGGCCTGACCGGAGGCGGTTGTACTCGTTCGCCACCTCGCCGAATGAGCGGCTCAGGATGGCGGTGTTCTCGTCCTGGCGCACGAAGTCGAATCTAATGGGATGTCTCGCGAGAGGTGAGTTCTGCTGCCTCTCTCCACTGGGTAGATCAGCGCGGTAATGTGGTGCCCCACGCGGAAGTGGCGCAGTGGTAGCGCATCACCTTGCCAAGGTGAGGGTCGCGGGTTCGAATCCCGTCTTCCGCTCCAACAAAGTCCCTGGTAGAGGGGGTTTCTGAGGTCTGCAGCCCACCTCATCCTTTTCTCAAGCTACTAACTCGCTCTACTATCGACCCATGGCGGGGCCTGGAAAGCCTTCTAAGACTCGAAAAACCAAGTCATCGCAACACCGCCGGCAGCGTGGGAGCGGAGGCGTTTTCCAGCTCGGGGACGGCGTCTGGAAGGTCGACATCGAGCTTCCGCGCGACGCAGTGACAGGTCGACGCCGCCGGCCGTCTCGGACCATACGCGGGACGCGCGAAGAAGCTGAGCTCGCACTGTCTCGGCTGAAAACAGCTGGAGACCAGAAGCGACTGCCGACTGGCGGCACCAATGCAAGGTCCGTGGCGGCGGCGATGGATCAATATCTGGAAGCCGCTCGATCGGGTTCCCTGGAACTGGCCCCCAAAACGATTACGACCTCTTGTTCGGCGGCCAAGGTCATGAGTAACACGACGCTCGCTGATGGCCGTAGGTTCGGGGCCATTCGGCTCAGCCGCCTCAATTGGGAGGACATCGAAAGCCTCTATGCAGCGATGCGCGCTTCGGGCCGTGGGCCCGACTGGATTCGCAGGTGCGGAACGGTTCTGACTCGGTCGCTGGATCTTGCTCGAAAGCGGGGTCTCATAGACTCGAACCCGGCGAAGGATGCCGTGAGACCCAAGTCGATGAGGAAGAAACCATCCTCTCCCATGGAGGACGAAGTTCGGGCCGTCCTCGAAACCGTCACGGCTCGAGATCCGGAAATGGCCGATATGGCCGTCGTACTGGCGAGCACCGGGATGAGAACGGGTGAGATGCTCGGCCTTCAATGGGCGGATGTCGATCTGGCTGCCGCCGAGGTGCATGTCGCTGCCGCGGTGACAGACGGAGGACCCGGGGTAGGCGTTGTTCGAAAGGCCACCAAGCGATCTGACTGGCGAGACGTACCTCTCACGGGCGCTGCAGTGGCGGCGCTGCAGAGGCAGAACGATAGATATCGGACTCAGTTCGCAAAGAGCCCCCCTCAAACCACATACCTGTTTGGTCGGACAGCTGACTCGGTGAGGCCGATGCGACCTGATGCTCTGAGTAGGCGATGGACCGCCGCGCGCGGAGCCTCGCCAATCACACTCCTCGAGGTCCGACATTACGTAGCCACCGCAATGCTCGATGCTGGAGAGTCCTATCGCACGGTGGCCGAGATCCTCGGCAACAGCGAGGCGACTCTCCGACTCCACTACGACGGCCGAACGGGAATCGAGAAGCGAAAGGCGATTTCGGCCCTGGAGCTGTAGGAGGGAGCATTGCTATACGACTTCTCCCCGGATTCGGAGAAGCAAAGTAGTTCGGGTGTCTGGAACCGCCTGTCGTGCTCCCTCTGAGCCTTCCGGGGATGTATGTCAGGATAAGGAGCGAAGAAAGTAGCCGGCCGAGCCCGCACCCGCAGGCCCGAGGCATGATGGTCAAACGGGTCTACACCTCCCCCGGAGACGCTCGGCCCGAGTGGTGCCATCTGCCCGGCTCGTCCTGCACCCTCCACGCAGGTCCACGTGGGCACTGGCGGTGTGGCGCGCCCTGTCGCACCCCCGTTCTACCCTTGTTACCCGTGGCCAGACGGATGCCTGGTCCGACGGAGAGGTGGTGGATGACCCGATGATGCAAGCGCTGGTCACTCCGTCCTTGGCCGATCCAGTCTGCATCTTCGTCGACCGTGACGAGCTGAGACGTTCCAACTGATGAGGGCGAATTGCTGCATGACACCGAAGCATGACTGC